>NZ_JBQCWL010000007.1:0-146532 GCF_051957375.1 Neisseria sp. P0017.S009 | reverse complement strand
TGGTGTGCGGGAAGATGAAGGGGAAGGGCAGCTGTACGGACGGTGAGGAGATATTTAGGGGCAATGATGCGGAGTGTAAGCCTTTTACGGGGTGACAATAGGGTGGAAAGGAGATAAGAAAGTAAAAAGGACGTGCACAGGCACGTCTTTGGGGGAGGCTGATCTCAACCTCGAGTACTGCATTATTGTCTTAACCCGTTTTATTATTTTGACGAACTGAATATTTCAAATCCAGTACCTTATGCTGACACTGCAACCAGCCGGCGGAAGGTAATGCCCTGGTCAGAACTATTAGGAATTAACTGTAAATTGAGCGGGAAAGTTTAAAAGTAGAGAAAGCGGTAGTTTAAGTTATTGATGCAACATTATTCAGACGGCCCGAGCGGTCATGGGTAAGGATAATAAAAGATAAAGGCTGTAGACAAATTACACCAAGCAAAGATAGCATTGTCTGCAGGGTAAAAGGCTGGTTGATACAGCAAACATATATCTGTATCTATTTTGAAAGGCTATATTGAGAAACTGCACATCACTCCTTCAATATCGACGAGATAAGGTATGGCAGAAGGTTCGATCAAAGGCTACGGCAGCAAAACAGATGGCACCTAGAAAAACATCAGCTACAGACCTGCATTATCGCAAAGCCCTTTGCAACAACTCATCGACGGAAACGCAAATCAAACACAACCGAATATTTGTCGAAAAACCCGTTATGTGGTTGAACAAAGCTTTGTTACGTTTCACTGTAAATCAGGGTGTGAACCTAATTTGCTTTAGGCAACATGGGTGTGCAACGCTATTCGAAAGCGATATGTTTGAATCGTTGAAGTGGTTAACAGCTTACTTGCGCTTGTTTGCTCCTACAAGATGCGAGCATTGGGAAGATAAAAGGGAGCTGTCAAGTCCCTGTGTTTGATTTTTGGCTGTTGGGGATGAAGGATTTTTTGCAAAGGTCTCAGACCGTCTGAAAACTTGATAGAAGCAGTCGTCTGTTAAATATGCGATAATGCGGGAGATTTCATGGGTGTGGTAGAAACATGGTTGTGATTGTCCGACGGGGATGATGTCGGGCAACGATGGAATCGGTTTGCTTGAAACGCCCGCCTGTTGCGGGCTTTTTTATGGGAAGGAATGGTCATGCCTAATCCGCTTTATCGGCAACATATTATTTCAATTTCAGATTTGACGACGGAGCAGCTCGAATTGCTGCTTCAGACGGCCTTGAAGTTGAAAAAGCAGCCTCGCGAAGATTTGCTTGAAGGTAAATTGATTGGTTCGTGCTTTTTTGAACCCTCTACCCGTACGCGTTTGTCTTTTGAAACGGCGGTACAGCGTTTGGGTGGGAAAGTTATCGGTTTTTCCGATGGCGCGAATACCAGCGCGAAAAAGGGTGAAACGCTTGCAGATACTGCGAGGATTATTTCCAGTTATACGGATGCGATTATTCAGCGACACCCGAAAGACGGTGCGGCCCGTGTGGCGGCCGAGTTTTCGAGCGTGCCCGTGATTAATGCCGGCGATGGTACCAACCAACATCCAAGCCAGACGCTTTTGGATCTGGTAACGATTTATGAAACACAAGGTAGTTTGAGCAATTTGAAGATTGCGATGGCCGGTGATTTGAAATATGGCCGTACGGTACACTCATTATGTCAAGCATTGAAGCGTTGGGGTTGTGAGTTTGCATTTGTTTCTCCTCCCAGCTTGGCGATGCCGGACTATATCACTGAAGAGCTGGAGGAGGCCAGTTGCCCTTATCAAGTCCTGTCCAGCTTGGAAGAAGCGGTCGAATGGGCGGATATTTTGTACATGACCCGCGTTCAGCGCGAACGTTTTGATGAGCAGGAATTTGCCAAAATTCAGGGTAAATTCAATCTTGATGCGCCGATGTTGGCAAACGCCAAACCCAATTTGCGCGTCTTGCATCCTTTACCGAGGGTAGATGAAATTCATCCGAATGTGGATAAAACACCTCATGCCTATTATTTTGAACAGGCAACCAATGGAGTGTATGCACGGATGGCGATTTTGTCTTTGGTATTGAACGAAGAAGTTTAAGGAGCGAAAGATGGAAAACTCAAAACTCAGCGTTGAAGCAATCGAACAAGGTACGGTGATTGACCATATTCCTGCTGGTAAAGGCTTGGCCATTTTAAGACAGTTTAAGCTGCTGCATTATGGCAGCGCGGTTACGGTTGGTTTTAATTTGCCCAGTAAAACGCAGGGAAGCAAAGACATTATCAAAATCAGCGGTGTGTGGTTGGATGCCAATGCGGCCAACCGTTTAGCTTTATTTGCCCCTGAAGCAGTGGTCAACAAAATCGATCGGTTTAAGGTGGTTGAGAAACAGCATTTGTCATTGCCGGACGAGATTTCGGAAGTGTTCCGTTGCCCGAATACTAATTGTGCCAGTCATGGCGAGCCGGTCATCAGTCGCTTTTATGTCCGTTCACATAATGGTCAGACGCGTTTGAAATGCCATTATTGCGAAAAAACCTTCTCGCGTGATTCGGTTGCCGAAGCCTGATAAAAATCTCAGGCCGTCTGAAAATACGGCTATACGGTTTGAGTTGTCTGCTTGATACATTAGTTTCATAAAAAGCAAGATATTAAGCAAATTGCGTTAAAATTACGTTAAAATAATGCCTTCCGGGTTGATGACATTATTCGCCCGAAAGGCATTATTTTTTAATAACATGATACGAAATGTAGGAAAACTCATGCACTCATCCATACAAAGCCGGTTTGCCCCAATTTTATACGTCTTGATTTTCTTTGCCGGATTTTTAGCCGCACAAGTTTGGTTTAATCAGCAAGCCTATTTGACCAATCTTCCCCTTTTGGTTACAGCCATTTCTGCCGTTGCATTTGTTTGGTTGATTTGGGCCGTCGTATCTGCGCGATCCAAAGCTAAAAGCAAGATGTTGCACCGTGAGCAGCTGATTCAAAAAGAGAGCATTCATCCTGTTTTGCATGCGACGTTGCAACGTTCTGATGGACAAACGGATTTATTGGTTTTGGTTGTCCGCAATAGCGGTAAGGGCTTGGCGAAGAATGTGCGTTTTGAGGCTGAGGCTTTGCCGGATCACTTGCCGAGCAAGCTGGTTGCCGATGCAGTTATGCGCTTGGAGATGTTTTCCGGCGGCGTGGATATGCTGGCATCGGGAGAATTGTATGGCGGCGTGTTTGCAAGCATGTTGGCGCTGGCTGCCGAATTGCCGGACCAAACATTCGGCGGAGTATTGAAACTGAAAGCCACTTATGAAAATGCCTTTGGCGATCAATGCACTTCAGAAAGCGTTTTGGATTTGAGCATATTGAATTTCAATTTGTCAGAAATTAAATCCAATGGCGAGCAAAAGCCCCGCAAGAAATTGTTGTATTGATATTCAAAATATGCAGGCCGTCTGAAACCGAAATACTTGTTTTCAGACGGCCTGTTGTTATTTTTCAAATGATTTTTGAAGAAAAAGAGGCGTATCGGGTATAATAATCAAAGAATTCGAAACGGATTGTCAGGCTCGGCAAGCCGTCTCATCATTGTCGTATTTCAAAACCTTACTGATATTTTTTCAATAATCTGTTGCTATGTATCGGAACTTTTTCTGATGTTGGCACTGGCGAAATATTCCTTCAGCCATTTACTCTCAGGAAGCTGCTTATGTTAGTGTGTAATCCTTATGAAGTTGTGATCCATGGTACGACCAGCAAAGGCAAGATTTTCCGACCAAGCGACTGGGCGGAGCGCCTGTGCGGTATTTTGTCTTCCTTTACTAAAGACAACCGCCTTTCCTATTCGAATTGGGTGCGCCCGATTTTGGTGGACAATGTCCGTTGTGTGGCAGTCGATAAAAAACTGGAAGAAGACAATCCGCAAATGTTCCGTTTCTTGATGGACTTTGCAGCGGATAATGATTTGCGCGTGATTGACTGCAAAGCCTTGCTCAAAGAGCAAGAGAGCAAACAACAGGGCGAAGTGCCGGTCGAACGCGTTTTGTTGGCGCAGGCGATTGAAGAAAAACATGCTGCCGAGCGTGCCGAAGCGGCCAATGCGCAGCCTGAGCCCCAAGCTGCCGCGCCTGTGGTCGGCGTATTGCGTGAAATTCCGCCGGAAGAAACTGCGACCGCTTTTGCGGCATTAAGCATTTTGCGTTCTTCTTTGACCGATATTCACCGTTTTGTCGAACAAATCAACGAGCATCAGCGCAAAACCGGCTACCGCCTGCTGGGCATTTTTGAAGAAGGCAAACAAAATGCCGTAGCCGTATGCGGTTTCCATGCTGCGTACAATTTGGCCAGCGGTTACCATATCCATATTGACGACATCGTAACCATGCCTCAATGCCGCCAAAAAGGCTATGCTTCACGCTTGTTGGAAGAAGTACGCAAAATCGGTGCGGAAACGGGCGCGACCAAAATCCATCTGAATGTCCATGTGAACCATGACCGTGCAGGGGCGCATCGTCTCTACTTCAAAAACGGATTTGAAATTTGTGCGTACCATTTCCGTTGCGACCCGAAATAATTTTTGTGGAAAGAGAGAAATCAATGTTGAAGATTTTGACCGCGGCTGTTTTGACACTGAGCTTGGCGGCCTGCGCATCAGGCAGCGGAGGCAGCTCGCAAATGTATGGTGAGATTAAGGCCGGTGTAGAAACCAGCCATCAACGTTGAGATATACAATGACAAGGCCGTCTGAAATAGGTTTTTCTGTTTCAGACGGCCTTTCTGCAGCTTGATTAGAGGGTAGCGGAGGTATCGTCGGTGGCAACAGTCCGATGCAGGCGATACCAATTGTACAGGCGCAAGATGCACAAGAAAGCGATGATGGGCATGCAGACTGCGGTAACCAGATAACGCGGGTTGCTGAAGTTTAAAACGTTGTGCCCGGAAAGCAGCGACAAAGCGGCATGCAACCATTCCCACAAAGACGAAATGCTGAATGCCAAAACAGCCAACAGGCCGAGAGTTCGGAAAATGCCGATGGGCAGGATTTGTCGGCGCAATACGGCGCGGTTGAGTTGGAACAAAACAATCAAACCGAAGCCGATGATGCAGACCATGCCGCCGTTGGCGACGATTTGCAGGCTGTTGAAGGCGATGTCGGGCGTAACGGAAAGCGTGCCGGACTGGTTGGATGCAGTTTGTTGCAAGTTTAAGCCTTGCATTACATTCAGGACGAAACCGTATATCAGGTCGGCCAAAACGATGCCGATGGGTAGCGGAGTCAAAAAACGTTTCATGGATCAGTTGGGTATTCTATTAGTATGAGGGAGGCCGTCTGAAAATCAAAAATGACGACGTGAGAGTGTATTGTATCCGATAGAAAAGTAGGTTAATGCAAAAATAAATTTAGTTTAAGTCAGAAAATTATGTAATTTTACGCCAACATTATTGCATTAAGAGTACAATCTTCTTCATTATCAAACGTGGAATCAACAGGAAAGGACGTTTATATGAGCCAATTGCAACGTGATTTAACCCGTATCAGCCACAATACCAAAATTGTCGCCACATTGGGTCCGGGCAGCAACAATGTACAATTGTTGGAAGACATGATCCGTGTCGGCGGCCTTAATGTCGTCCGTTTCAATTTCAGCCACGGTACGCCGGAGTTTCATGAAGAAAATGCCCGTATCGTACGCGAAGCCGCGAAACGTGCGGGTCAGGAAATCGCTATTCTTGCCGACTTGCAAGGGCCTAAAATCCGTGTCGGCAAAATTGCCGGCGGCAGCATCGAGCTGAATAAGGGTGAAACCTTGATTTTGGATGCCGCACTTGAAGGCGAAGGCACACGCGAAGCGGTTGGCCTGGACTACCGCGATTTGCCGAATGACGTCGTTGCCGGCGATGTTTTGTGGCTGGACGACGGCCTGTTGACTTTAACCGTTGAAGCGGTTGAAGGAAGTAAGATTATTACAATGGTAGAAAACAGCCATGTACTGAAAAGTAACAAAGGTATCAATAAACGCGGCGGCGGCCTGTCTGCCGGCGCGTTGACCGAAAAAGACTTCCGCGACCTGAAAACGGCGATTGCCATTGGTTGCGACTACTTGGCCATCAGCTTTGTGAAATCTGCCGAAGATTTGCACATCGCACGCGCCAAAGTCGAAGAAGAAATGAAAGGCAGTACAGCCGTACGTCCCGGTTTGGTTTCCAAAATCGAGCGCGTAGAAGCCATTGAAAATCTGGACGAAATCATCCTTGCCAGCGACGGTATTATGGTTGCCCGCGGCGACTTGGCAGTGGAAGTCGGCCATGCCGCCGTACCTGCCCTACAAAAACGCATGATCCGCCGCGCCCGTGAGTTGCGCCGCTTCAGCATTACCGCAACTCAAATGATGGAATCCATGATTACCAACCCTGTACCAACCCGCGCGGAAGTCAGCGACGTGGCCAACGCGGTATTGGACGGTACCGATGCGGTGATGTGTTCCGCCGAAACCGCCGTCGGTGCGTATCCGTTTGAAACCGTCAGCCAAATGGCGATTATTTGTGCGGCTGCGGAAAAAGAACAAGATTCGCTCAACGGCGTTGCCGAACAGGTCGAGTATCCCGAAGCCGTCAGCACCAACTTGGCGATTGCTGGCGGTGCGGTCAGCGTGGCGCGAGCAGTTCACGCCAAAGCCATCGTTGCCCTGACTGAAAGCGGTTCGACCGCCTTCGAAGTCAGCCGCCACAACATCACCCTGCCGATTTTTGCCCTGACGCCGAGTGTTTCAGCGCAACGCCGCATGGCGATGTACCGCGGCGTGCGTCCGTTGATTTTGGCAACCAGTACCGATCACGATACCGCGCTGAACGAAGTGGAAGCCATGCTGGTAGAACACAAAATCCTCCAAAGCGGCGACCAATACATCATCACCAGCGGTTCGCAAATGCGCGAATCCGGTTCGACCAATACGCTGGAAGTGTTGCAGGTTAAATAATTGCAGTGATCCGATAATTGGAAAAGCAGGCTGTTTTAGCCTGCTTTTTTGTGTAAAAAAAGAAAAGATTAGGCAAAAATAATGATGTAGTATAGAATTGAGTGCCTATACTAAATCAATAAAGGACGTTTCAGACGGCCTTTTTCTTTGTACGCCACTTTCACGGTAAACCAAAATGATTCATTTCAACCTGAAAAAAACAGCGTTTATTTTAAGCGCAGCACTGTTATCTACCGCCGTCCAAGCCTCCGGCTACCATTTCGGCACACAATCCGTTAACGCACAAGGCACGGCCAACGCCGCCGCCGCCGAAGCCGCCGATGCCTCAACTATTTTCTACAACCCGGCCGGTTTGAGCAAAATCGACAGCAGCCAAATTTCCGTCAACGCCAATATCGTTTTCCCAAGCATTCATTATGAGGCAGAATCTGCGAAACACTTCCGCACGGGTGCCGATGTCAGCGGCTCGACCAGCGGCAAAATTACCGAAACCACCGTTGCTCCGCACGTTTATAGCGCGTACAAAGCCAGCGACGATGTGACTTTGGGTTTGGGCGTGTACGTTCCTTTCGGTTCGGCAACCGAATACGAAAAAGATTCCGTCTTGCGCCACAACATCAACAAACTGGGTTTGACCACCATAGCCATCGAGCCGGTAGTTGCGTGGAAACTGAATGAGCAGCACGCCGTCGGTGCCGGTTTGATTGCCCAATATTCCAAAGCCGAATTGCGCAAATACTCCGACTGGGATGCTTCCGGCGCCATCAGCCAGTTGGCCAGCGGCTTGGCTTCCCGTCAAGCAGGCCGTCCCGTTGCTGTCGATGCGACCGGCAAAGCTGACGGTCATGCCGATGTAAAAGGTCACGATTGGGGCTTTGGTTACCAACTGGCGTGGATGTGGGACATCAACGAGCGCGCACGCGTGGGTGTGAACTATCGTTCCAAAGTATCGCATACGCTGAAAGGCACTGCCGATTGGGAAGCGGACGGCGCATATGCAAAACGCGCATGGGATTTGGGTGCAATGGCTGCACGCGGTTATGTGCCGAACGAAAAAGCCAGCGTAAAAATCGTAACGCCTGAGTCTTTGTCTGTTCATGGTATGTACCGCGCCACCGACAAAACCAACCTGTTCGGCGATGTGACTTGGACGCGCCATAGCCGCTTCAACAAAGCGGAGCTGGTG
Source organism: Neisseria sp. P0017.S009 (assembly GCF_051957375.1). Classification (NCBI taxonomy): domain Bacteria; kingdom Pseudomonadati; phylum Pseudomonadota; class Betaproteobacteria; order Neisseriales; family Neisseriaceae; genus Neisseria; species Neisseria sp. P0017.S009. Next base: position 138,417 of record NZ_JBQCWL010000007.1, on the reverse strand, counting down.
TTTGAAAACACCAAAAAAGTTGTCAACGGCCAATCTGACCGTACCGTTATCACGCCTAACTGGCGCAACACTTATAAAGTTGCATTCGGCGGCTCTTACCAAGTTACCGAACCATTGCAACTGCGTGCCGGTATCGCTTTCGATAAATCGCCGGTTAAAAGCGCTGAAGACCGTATGAACAGCCTGCCTGACGGCAACCGTATTTGGTTCTCCGTCGGTGCCAAATATCAACTGGGTAAAAACCATGTTATCGATGCGGCGTACAGCCATATCCACATCAATGACACGGTTTACCGCACCGGCAAAGCCAGCGGCAACGACGTGGACAGCCGCGGTGCATCCTCTGCCCGCTTCAAAAATAAAGCGGACATCTTGGGCTTGCAATACACTTACAAATTCAAATAATCGGATTTGAGTTGTGGATAAAAAGGCCGTCTGAAGATTTCAGACGGCCTTTTTGATTGGCAGGAACAGATGGAGCAATCCACAGGCAATAAATGGTGTGTTGGGCTTTACATATTTCTGATTGGAATGGCAGAACGGAAAAACGATAGAAAAAAGAATAGCCGATTACCGGCTGGAAAAATAAGATGTTGTTTGCGCTTTAAACAACGTGTTACAGATTTCTTTATTCTGATGGGCAGCAATCAAAAGGCCGTCTGAAAAACAGGTTTTCAGACGGCCTTATTTGCCAGATGGCTGCTAAGAAAGCTCAATCAGCTGCGGACTTCCAGTTCGATTTCTCTTTCTTGTTCGTCTTCAGCCGGCTTGTCCATGGTTTTTTCATCAGCCATATTGTCCAAGTCGCGGCCGGGTTCGGAAGCGGTATCACCGATGGAAACGCTGTTCAGGCTTTCCAAAATAATGGCTGAGGCCAGATGGTCGGATGTGCGGTACACCATTGCCAAACCGATTTCTTCCGCCGGAATGGAAACCAACTCAACCGTATCTTTGTCTTTCGGCTTACGAATCAGGTTGTTGGATAGATTGACACGGACTTGGCGGCCGCGTTTGTAGAGGCTGACCACAGTGCCTTTGTCCAAGCCGTCGAGTTCGCCTTTATCCAAAGTAATGGTTTGGAACTGACCGGCTTCGCCCACGCCGTCGAAGATGGAAACGACTTTGGCCTGAATCGGACGGGCAGGGGCGTGAGGCATCACATTGAAGCTGTCGAGGCCTTCGGGCAGTTTCAGCAGATAGTCGTCTTTGCGGATTTCGGAAACGGCTTCTTCGATAACCAAAGGTTGCGCGGACTGGGTGCGCAGCTTCATGACTTTGTTGACTTGGGTGTAATACTCGTTGCTTTTGAGTTTTTCGTCAGAAGCGCGGGTACGGTTTTCCAAGGCGGAGTCGGTGTAAGGCAGCGTGTTGGCGATGCCGCTGAACACGACTTCTTGGCCGAGGAATTTACCGGTTTCCGGATCGGTGATGTTTTTATTGACGCGGTAGGTCAGGTAGCGGCCGGGTTCGGTCAGGCCGTATGCGTACACGCGGTTGCCTTGGGTGTAGAGGACGCGGTTGTCGGGACCTGCAATCAGGCGCGGCGCGTTGGCGGTTTCTTCCGGAGCGATAATCTGCGGATGTTTCATAAACATGCGGTAGAGGTTGACGTTGACGGTCGGAATGCCGTAGCCGGAAGTTTCGCGTACGCGCGGATGCAGTTTGATCACGGGAATGCCGTCTGAACGGGTTTGGGCGTGTTCAAAACCCAGTCGAGGCTGGCCGTTGACGTAGCGTAAAACCAACACCTGACCCGGATAGATCAGGTGCGGATTGCGGATGGCGTTGCGGTTGGCGCCCCAAAGGCGGTTCCATTGCCACGGGCTGTACAGATATTTGCCGGAAATGCCCCACAAGGTATCGCCGTTTTTAACGACGTAGCGTTGCGGCGCATTGGGGCGGATTTTTAAAGAAGCTGCCTGAGTGTGGGCAGAAATAGCCATGCCTGCCATGCAAAGCAGGGTTATAATACGTTGTTGCATAACCGTTCCCCTTGAAATCGGTTTGGTTTGTCTTCAGATGATAAACAGAGAAGGCTGGAGTTTGCGAAACTGCCGCCCATCCATCAATACGATAACGAACGGCCTCTGTCGCGCTATCTTAACATTTTTCGGCGTTATTTTAGCATTGAATGTTGCTGTCATGACAGGAGATTGTGGCGGCGGAAACCAAATCTGTATGAAAATCACACATCAGTTTTATAAAACGAGAATATTATGGCTTTACTGAACATCCTCCAATACCCTGACGAGCGTTTGCACACGGTTGCCAAACCTGTTGAAAAAATCGACGAGCGCATCCAGACATTGGTTGCCGATATGTTTGAAACCATGTACGAAGCACGCGGTATCGGCTTGGCGGCCACTCAGGTCGACGTACACGAGCGCATCGTCGTGATGGATTTGACCGAAGACCGCAGCGAGCCGCGCGTGTTCATCAATCCCGTCATTGTCGAAAAAGACGGCGAGACAACTTACGAAGAAGGCTGTCTGTCCGTACCGGGCATTTACGATACTGTGACCCGTGCCGAGCGCGTCAAAGTTGAAGCCTTGAACGAAAAAGGCGAGAAATTCACGCTGGAAGCAGACGGCCTGCTGGCAATCTGCGTGCAGCACGAATTGGACCACCTGATGGGCATCGTGTTTGTCGAACACTTGTCGCAGCTGAAACAAGGCCGCATCAAAACCAAACTGAAAAAACGTCAGAAACACACCATCTGACCTGCGCATCGCTTAAAGGCCGTCTGAAAAGACAAAACAGAAGGCATACTTCGGTTTTCAATCTTTCAGACGGCCTTTTCAGCTGAAACAGTTTGCCCAACGCGCCCATTCAAACCATTTTCACAAGGACACAACATGAAAGTCATCTTTGCCGGTACGCCCGATTTTGCCGCCGCCGCCTTGAAAGCCATCGCCGCCGCAGGTTTTGAAATTCCGCTGGTGTTGACCCAGCCTGACCGCCCCAAAGGCCGCGGCATGCAGCTGACCGCATCGCCGGTCAAACAGGCTGCCTTGGAATTAGGTTTGACCGTGGCGCAGCCGGAAAAGTTGCGCAATAACGCCGAAGCCCTGCAAATGCTTAAAGATACGGGCGCGGATGTGATGGTAGTGGCCGCGTATGGTTTGATTTTGCCGCAGGATGTGTTGGATACGCCCAAACACGGCTGCCTCAATATCCACGCTTCGCTGTTACCCCGTTGGCGCGGCGCGGCACCGATTCAACGTGCGATTGAAGCCGGCGACGCCGAAACCGGTGTGTGTATCATGCAGATGGACATCGGCTTGGACACCGGCGATGTGGTCAGCGAACACCGCTACGCCATCCAGCCTACGGATACCGCCAACGAAGTGCATGACGCGCTGATGGGTTTGGGTGCGGAAGCGATTGTTGCCGACTTGCAGCGTCTGCAGGCTGAAGGCCGTCTGAATGCGGTCAAACAGCCTGAAGAAGGCGTTACCTACGCCCAGAAATTGAGCAAAGAAGAGGCGCGTATCGATTGGAATGAAAGCGCGGCTGTGATTGAGCGCAAAATCCGTGCTTTCAACCCTGTACCTGCCGCGTGGGTCGAGTATCAAGGCAAACCGATGAAAATCTGGCGTGCCGAAGTCGTGGTCAAACAGGGTAAGGCAGGCGAAGTGTTGTCCTGCACTTCAGACGGCCTGCTGGTGGCGTGCGGTGAAAATGCGCTGAACATTACCGAATTGCAGCCTTCCGGCAGCAAACGCATGAGCATACAGGCATTTGCGGCAGGCCGGACGATTGAAGTCGGAACGGTTTTGTAACAGGCTGGAAACAAACGTAGAGGAAAGAAAACAATGGCTGTTTTTGAAGTGGTCGAGGGCGATATTACCCGATTGGCAGTCGATGCGATTGTCAATGCCGCCAATTCATCGCTGTTGGGCGGTGGCGGAGTAGACGGTGCAATACACCGCGCCGCAGGCAAAGAGCTGCTGGATGAGTGCCGAACTTTGGGCGGTTGCCGCACAGGCGAAGCCAAAATAACCCAAGGCTATCGTTTGCCTGCGCGTTTTGTCATTCATACGGTCGGGCCGGTATGGTTTGGCGGAAAACAAAATGAAGAGGCCAAATTGGCACAATCCTACGCCAATTCCTTGCTGCTTGCCCAGAAACACGATCTTCACAGCATCGCCTTTCCGTGCATCAGTACCGGTGTGTACCGTTTCCCGGCCAAAGCTGCCGCGCGTATCGCTTTGGAGAGTTTGAAACAAGTCCTGCCGTAATGTCCGGCAGTGGAAAAAATCATCTTTTGCTGTTTTTCCAAAGCAGATGCCGAATATTATCGGGCATTGCTGGCAGCCGAACAGGCCGTCTGAAATCCTCCGAACACTTGAAATCAAATATAAATCAGAAAGCAAAAATATGAGTATGTCCCTCGCCCAAAAACTGGCCGCCGACAGCGTTGCCGCGGTTGCCGAAGGGCGCAATCTTCAGGATGTCTTGGCGGAAATCCGCGCGGCGCATCCGCAGCTGACGGCGCAGGAAAACGGCGCGTTGCAGGATATTGCCTACGGTTGCCAGCGTTATTTGGGCAGTTTGAAGTATATGCTTGGTCAAATGTTGAAGAAGCCGATTGACAATCCGCAGCTTGAAAGCCTGCTTTTGGCGGCGATGTACCAACTGCATTACACGCGCAATGCGCCTCATGCCGTGGTCAATGAAGCGGTGGAAAGCATTGCCAAAATCGGCCGCGGCCAGTTCCGCTCGTTTGCCAATGCGATTTTGCGCCGCTTTTTGCGTGAACGCGACAAGCTCGCAGCTTCCTGCAAAAAAGACGATGTGGCGAAACACAATTTGCCGCTGTGGTGGGTGGCTTATTTGAAAAACCATTATCCGAAACATTGGCACAATATCACCACTGCGCTGCAATCGCATCCGCCGATGACTTTGCGCGTCAACCGCCGACACGGCAATGCCGAAAGCTATTTGGAAAAACTGGCTGCGGAAGGTATTGCGGCCAGGGCTTTGGACGAATACGCCGTGATGTTGGAAGAAGCTGTGCCGGTAAGCCGCCTGCCCGGTTTTTCAGACGGCCTGGTGTCGGTGCAGGATTTTGGTGCGCAACGTGCTGCCTATTTGTTGAACCCGAAAGACGGCGAACGCATTCTCGATGCCTGTGCGGCGCCGGGCGGCAAGACAGGCCATATCTTGGAACTGGCAGATTGTCATGTTACCGCTTTGGATATAGATGAAGGCCGTCTGAACAGGGTGAAGAGCAATCTTGACCGTTTAGGCTTTCAAAAGGCCTCTTTGACTTGTGCCGATGCGCAGGACTTGGCGGCATGGTATGATGGAAAGACCTTTGACGCTGTCTTGGCCGATGTGCCGTGTACCGCTTCGGGCGTGGCGCGGCGCAATCCTGACGTCAAATGGCTGCGCCGGCCGACCGATGCCGTCAAAACCGCACGCCAACAGGAAGCATTATTAGACGCGCTGTGGCAGACCCTGACGAAAAACGGCAGGATGTTGCTGGCTACCTGCTCGGTCTTTGTTGAAGAAAACGACGGTCAGTTGCAAAAATTCCTTAACCGCCATGCCGATGCCGAGTTGATCGAATCGCATGTGCTTTTACCGAACAAACATCAAGATGGCTTTTATTACGCGCTTATTAAAAAGCAGTAAAACGCTGATTGTACCGCTCTTGCTTGCCGTGTCGCTGAACGCGGCAGGCGAGGGCATCAGTGCGACCCGTGCCGAGGCAAAGCTGACCCATGCCGGACAGCTTTCCGTCAGCAGCCGTTTCCGCACTGACTTGCCCGACCAGCTTAAAGAAGCACTCAAACAGGGCGTCCCCCTGCATTTCAATTTAAGTTGGCAGCTGTCAGCGCCGTCTATGTCGTCTTATAAATTCAAGTTCGACCAGCTGCTCAACAACGACAGCACGATTCAATACAAATTGTCCTTCCATCCGCTGACCAACCGCTATCGCGTTACCGTCGGTACGTTTTCTACCGAGTACGATACGCTTGAGACTGCCTTGCGCGCAGTGGGCGCGGTCGCGAATTGGAAGGTTTTGTCCAAGGGTGCGCTGAGTGATGTGGCCGCCAAAGACACGAAGGCTGAAATCCGCCTGCTGCTGACAACCGCCAAGCTGCCCAAACCGTTCCAAATCAATGCCCTGACGTCTAAAAACTGGCATTTGGATTCCGGTTGGAAGTCCTTGTCGGTCGTGCAGGAGTAAACCATGCGCCGCTTTCTTCTGATTGCCGCCGTATTCGCCGTTGTTTTGTTGTACGGTCTGACTGTTGCAACGGGCAGCAGCAACGTATTGTCCGATTACTTCTGGTGGATTGTCGCCTTGTGCGGTTTGCTGTTGCTGGTGTTGGCGGCGGTGTTGGTGCGCTATGTCGTGCTTTTGATGCGCGACAACAGCAAAAGCGTGTTCGGTTCGCAGATTGCACGTCGGCTGTCGGGGATGTTTACTTTGGTTGCCGTATTGCCGGGCGTGTTTTTGTTCGGTATTTCCGCCCAGTTTATTAACGGTACGATTAATTCTTGGTTTGGCAACGATACCCATGAGGCTCTAGAGCGCAGCTTAAACTTGAGCAAATCCGCGCTGAACTTGGCGGTAGACAACGCTGTCAGCAACGCCACGCCGGTGCAGATCGACTTAATCAGCGCCGCTTCGCTGGACGGCAACTTAGGGCAAGCGCTGGCAAAATCCGCGCTTACTGCCGACTTTGCCCAGCTGGCGCTTTATAACGCGACTACCCATAAAGCCGAGAAAAGCATCAATCCCTTGAAACTAAATCAACCTGAGCTTAACAAAGAAGGATGGGAGCAACTGGAGCAGACCGGCTCGGTGCGCAGCTTGGAAAACATCGGCGGCGTGCTGTATGCTCAAGGCTGGATGCTGATCGGTCCGCATAAAAATCAGGATTATGCGTTGTTTTTTCGGCAGCCGATTCCGAAAGATGTTGCCCAAGACGCGACGCTGATTGAAGCAGCCCGAGCCAAATATGCCGAACTGAGTTATACCAAAAAAGGCCTGCAAACCTTTTTCCTGTCCACGCTGTTGGTCGCGACATTATTGGCCATCTTTTTGGCGCTGGTGATGGCTTTGTATTTTGCCCGCCGTTTTGTGGCACCGGTATTGTCGCTGGCAGAGGGTGCGCGGGCGGTGGCTCAGGGTGACTTCAGCCAGACTCGGCCGGTATTTCGCAATGACGAGTTCGGCCGTTTGACCCAGTTATTCAACCACATGACCGAGCAATTAGCGATTGCCAAAGAGGCAGACGAGCGCAACCGTTTGCGCGAAGAAGCAGCACGCCATTATTTGGAATGCGTGTTGGAAAGTTTGACTACAGGCGTGATTACTTTGGATGCCAATGGCCGTCTGAAAACCTTTAACAAGGCCGCCGAACAGATTTTGGGCGTTTCGCTGGTGTCTTTGTGGGGCAGTAACTGGCATCAATGGCACGGCAAATCGCCGCAGCAAACCCTGTTGGCCGATGTGTTTGCCGCCATTAATGAAACCGCCGATAGCAACAAACCCGTCCAAGTCGAATACGCCGCGCCCGATGATGCCCGAATCTTGTTGGGCAAAGCCACCATTTTGCCGGAAGACAATGATAACGGCGTGGTGATGGTGATTGATGACATTACCGTCTTGATGCGGGCGCAAAAAGAGGCCGCATGGGGCGAAGTGGCGAAACGTTTGGCGCACGAAATCCGTAATCCGCTTACGCCTATCCAGCTTTCCGCCGAGAGATTGGCATGGAAATTGCATGATAAACTAGATGAACAAGACGCCCAAATTCTCAGCCGTTCAACCGATACCATCGTCAAACAGGTGGCCGCGCTGAAAGAAATGGTCGAAGCGTTCCGCAACTATGCGCGTGCGCCGTCGCTGAATTTAGAAAAACAAGATTTAAACGGTTTGGTGTCGGAAGTATTGGTATTATATGAGGCCGGCGCGTGCAAGTTTAATGCACGGCTCAGCGCCGACGCCCTGCCGATTGTTGCCGATACGACGGCGATGCGCCAAGTGTTGCATAACCTATTTAAGAATGCTGCAGAAGCGGCAGAGTCGGACGAAGCGCCTCAAGTAAACGTCGAAACAGGGCGCGAAGGCGGACAGGTTTTCCTGACCGTCTGCAACAACGGCAAAAGTTTCAGCAAAGAAATGCTGCACAATGCTTTTGAGCCGTACGTTACCGACAAACCGACAGGAACGGGGCTGGGTTTGCCCGTTGTGAAAAAAATTATCGAGGAGCATGGCGGCCGTATCAGCCTGAGCAATCAGAACAGTGGCGGCGCGTGCGTCAAAATAGCTTTACCGGAAATGGCAGAAACTTATGCGAAGCAGTGATATTTTGATTGTAGATGATGAAGTAGGCATCCGCGACCTGCTCTCCGAAATCCTTCAAGATGAAGGCTATACCGTCACTTTGGCCGAAAATGCCGAAGAAGCGCGCCAATTGCGTTATCAAACGCGTCCGGCCATGGTATTGCTGGACATTTGGATGCCCGATTGCGACGGCATCACTTTGTTGAAAGAGTGGGCGAAAAACGGCCAACTCAATATGCCTGTGGTTATGATGAGCGGCCATGCCAGCATTGACACTGCGGTTGAAGCCACTAAAATCGGCGCGCTCGATTTTCTGGAAAAACCGATTGCCCTGCAAAAACTCTTGTCCGCAGTAGAACGCGCCTTGAAACATGGCGAAGTTCAGACGGCCTCCGGCATGACTTTGGACAAACTGGGCAACAGTTCCGTCATTCAAGAAATGAACGGCAGTATTGAAGCGGCCGCCAAACACAACCGCCCGCTGCTGTTGGCCGGTGAGGCAGGCTCGCCGTTTGAGATTGTCGCCCGTTATCTGCACAAAAGCGGTACGCCTTGGGTGGCAACCGACCGTGTCGAACACATTGTCGATACGCCGTTGGAGCTGTTGCAAAAAGCATCGGGCGGTATTTTGTATGTCGGCGATATTGCCCGTTACAGCAAAAACATCCAAAACGGCATCGCTTTTTTGCTGGAGAAAGCCGACCGCTACAATGTCCGTGTGATCGCTTCATGCGGCTTTAAACGCGGCGAGAGCGCCGATGACGTCGTTACCGGTCGATTGGCGGAGCTGTTGAAAGAGCGCATCAATATCCCATCTTTGCGCAGCCAACCGGACGACATCGTCTTTTTAATCAACCGCATCATGACCGATTTGGCCGAAAGTCAAAAAATCCAGCCGGTAAAATTCAGCGACAGCGCGTTGGTGGTTTTGCGCCAATACGATTGGCCGGGCAATTACGACCAGCTTGCCGAAACGGTGAAAAACATCATGTTGGAATCGGACGGCAAAGAAGTGGACGATCAGGCCGTTGCCGTGGCTTTGGGTCAGAAGGAAAACGCGACGGCGACAGAAATCATCGGCGGCTTCAATTTCAATATGCCTTTGCGCGAATTGAGGGAAGAAGTCGAGCGCCGCTACTTTGAGTACCACATCGCCCAAGAAGGCCAAAATATGAGCCGTGTGGCGCAAAAGGTCGGTCTGGAGCGTACGCACCTTTACCGCAAACTCAAACAACTCGGTATCAGCGTATCGCGCCGCAGCACCGACAAATCCGAAGAATAAGCGCAATATCGGTTCAAACACAAAAGAGGCCGTCTGAAAGCCATCAGGTTCTTCAGACGGCATCGTCATTTGACGGTTTGCTTGGATAAGCAATATTTGATAAAGAATAATGATATGGCCCGGCATTGTTGTTTTGCATTTTGGGCCGACAAAAGTTTTATACCAATAAAATTTTCAGACGGCCTTTATTTACTTCAGGCCGTCTGAAAACCATTACGAAAAGGGAACAGATTGATGACGGAAAACGAGCGTTTTGCTTGGTTGCAACTGGCATTTACGCCCTATATCGGCGCAGAAAGTTTTTTGGTGCTGTTGCAGAAATTCGGTAGCGCACAAGCTGCCTTGAATGCGCCGGCAGACAAAATTGCCGCCCTGGTACGCCATAAACAGGCGGCCGAGTCATGGCGCAATGCGGACAAACGGGCTTTGGCGCAGCAGTCTGCCGAAGCCGCTTTACAATGGGAAATGCAGGACGGTTGCCATCTGTTGCTGCTGCAAGATGATGATTTCCCCGAAATGCTGACACAAGGCATTACCGCGCCGCCGGTTTTGTTTTTGCGCGGCAATGCAGGACTGCTGCACACACCTTCTGCCGCGATTGTCGGCAGCCGCCATGCCACGCCGCAGGCAATGCGGATTGCCAAAGATTTCGGCAGGGCGTTGAGTGAGAAAGGCATTCCCGTCGTATCGGGTATGGCTTCGGGTATCGATACCGCCGCCCATCAGGGCGCATTGCAGGCAGATGGCAGCACCATCGCCGTCTGGGGAACCGGTATAGACCGCATTTATCCGCCGTCCAATAAAAACCTTGCTTATGAAATCGCTGAAAAAGGATTGATTGTCAGCGAGTTCCCTTTGGACACGCGTCCGTTTGCAGGCAATTTTCCGCGCCGCAACCGTCTGATTGCCGCATTGTCGCAGCTGACATTGGTGGTAGAAGCGGCATTGGAATCCGGCTCATTGATTACTGCCAAGCTGGCGGCGGAGATGGGGCGCGAAGTGATGGCGGTGCCCGGTTCGATAGACAATCCGCATAGCAAAGGCTGCCACAAGCTGATTAAAGACGGAGCAAAATTGGTTGAATGTTTGGATGATATTCTCCATGAGTGTCCGCAGCTATTGCAAAATACGCATGTTCCATCATATTCTATAAATAAGACGGTAAAACCCAAAAACGATCAAACCAAACGTCTGCAACCCAAAACAATAGCGGATGAACCGCAAAGGCCGTCTGAAAACCCTCCTGCCGCCCCATCAACAAGCGCTTTATTGGAAGCAATGGGTTACGATCCGATACATCCCGATATTTTGGCGCAACAAACCAATACGGCGGCGGCAGACGTGTACGCACAGCTTTTGGAATACGAACTTGACGGTATCGTCGCCGCCTTGCCGGGCGGCCGTTATCAGCGTGTCAAAGCATAAATTATCTATATCTTAAGGAACCAGCATGACCGAAGTCATTGCCTATTTAATCGAACACTTCCAAGATTTCGACAACTGTCCGCCTCCGGAAGATTTGGGTCGCCTGCTGGAAGATGCAGGTTTTGACGCTACGGAAATCGGCAATACATTGATGATGATGGAAGTCTTGTTCAATACGTCCGAATTTTATGCCGAGCCGTTTAACAGCGATTCCCTGCGCGTATTCTGCCGTGAAGAAGCTGAAAATCTGCCGCAGGAAGTCATGGGATTGATGCAGTATCTGGTTGCCGAACACGCAATTACTTACGAGCAGCGCGAAATCGTCATTCACGCCCTGATGCACATTCCATCGGACGAAATCACCCTCGATACCGCCAAAGTATTGGTATTGCTGGTGTTGTGGATGCACAAGAGCGAGTTGCCCGTCCTGATTGGCGACGACTTGATGAGTGCGTTGACCGGACAAAACGTGATGCACTAAACCTTTTTTCAGACGGCCTGAACAAAATGATAAAAGGCCGTCTGAAACATAAACCCAATACATCCAAAAGAGAACAACAATGGCGAAAAACCTATTAATCGTCGAATCCCCGTCCAAAGCCAAAACCCTGAAAAAATATCTGGGCGGTGATTTTGAAATCTTGGCGTCTTACGGTCATGTCCGCGATTTGGTTCCGAAAAGCGGAGCAGTCGATCCTGACAATGGCTTTGCCATGAAATACCAACTGATCAGCCGCAACAGCAAACACGTCGATGCCATCGTTGCCGGTGCCAAAGAAGCTGAAAACATCTACCTCGCAACTGACCCGGATAGGGAAGGCGAAGCCATTTCTTGGCATCTTTTGGAAATCCTTAAATCCAAACGCGGATTGAAAAACATCAAACCGCAGCGTGTCGTGTTCCACGAAATCACCAAAAACGCCGTGCTCGATGCGGTTGCCCATCCGCGCGAAATCGAAATGGATTTGGTCGATGCGCAACAAGCCCGTCGCGCTTTGGACTATTTGGTTGGTTTCAACCTTTCGCCATTGTTGTGGAAAAAAATCCGCCGCGGTTTGAGCGCAGGCCGTGTGCAAAGCCCTGCTTTGCGCCTGATTTGCGAACGCGAAAATGAAATCCGCGCGTTTGAAGCGCAGGAATATTGGACGGTACATCTCGACAGCCACAAAGGCCGCAGCAAGTTCACCGCCAAACTCGCCCAATACAACGGCGCGAAACTCGAACAATTCGACCTGCCGAACGAAGCCGCGCAAGCCGACGTGTTGAAAGAACTCGAAGGCAAAGAGGCCGTCGTTACCGCCATTGAGAAGAAAAAGCGCAGCCGCAATCCCGCCGCGCCGTTCACCACTTCTACCATGCAGCAGGATGCCGTGCGTAAACTCGGCTTCACCACCGACCGCACCATGCGTACCGCCCAGCAGCTTTACGAAGGTATAGACGTGGGGCAGGGTGCCATCGGTCTGATTACCTATATGCGTACCGACAGCGTGAATTTGGCCGATGAAGCGTTAACCGAAATCCGCCATTACATCGAAAACAAAATCGGCAAAGAATATCTGCCGAGTGCCACCAAACAATACAAAACCAAATCCAAAAACGCCCAAGAAGCCCACGAAGCGATCCGTCCGACTTCCGTGTACCGCACGCCCGAAAGCGTCAAACCCTTCCTGAGCGCAGACCAGTTCAAACTCTATCAAATGATTTGGCAGCGTACCGTTGCCTGTCAGATGACGCCCGCCAAATTCGACCAAACCACCGTCGATATTACCGTCGGCAAGGGCGTATTCCGCGTAACCGGACAAGTGCAAACCTTCGCAGGCTTCCTCAGCGTTTACGAAGAAAGCAGCGATGATGAAGAAGGCGAAGACAGCAAAAAACTGCCCGAAATGAGCGAAGGCGACAAACTACCCGTGGACAAACTCTACGGCGAACAACACTTTACCACCCCGCCGCCGCGCTACAACGAAGCCACACTGGTTAAAGCCCTCGAAGAATACGGCATCGGCCGCCCCTCGACCTACGCCAGCATTATTTCCACGCTCAAAGACCGTGAATACGTTACCCTTGAGCAAAAACGCTTCATGCCCACCGACACAGGCGACATCGTCAACAAATTCCTGACCGAACACTTCGCCCAATACGTCGATTACCACTTCACCGCCAAACTCGAAGACCAGCTTGACGAAATTGCCAACGGCAAACGCCAATGGATTCCCGTGATGGATAAATTCTGGAAGCCGTTTATCAAGCAAGTGGAAGAAAAAGAGGGCATCGAACGCGCCAAATTTACCACGCAGGAACTTGACGAAACCTGCCCGAAATGCGGCGAACACAAACTGCAAATCAAGTTCGGCAAAATGGGTCGTTTCGTTGCGTGTGCTGGTTATCCCGAATGTAGCTATACGCGCAACGTCAACGAAACTGCCGAAGAAGCTGCTGAACGCATCGCCAAAGCGGAAGCAGAACAAGCCGAACTTGACGGACGCGAATGCCCTAAATGCGGCGGTCGCCTAGTGTACAAATACAGCCGCACTGGCAGCAAATTCATCGGCTGCGCCAACTATCCGAAATGCAAACACGTTGAACCGCTGGAAAAACCAAAAGATACCGGCGTCCAGTGCCCACAATGTAAAAAAGGCAACCTCGTCGAGCGTAAATCCCGCTACGGCAAACTGTTTTACAGCTGCAGCACCTATCCGGATTGTAACTACGCTACTTGGAATCCACCCATTGCAGAAACCTGTCCAAAATGCGCGTGGCCGGTTTTGACCATCAAAACCACCAAACGCTGGGGTGTGGAAAAAGTCTGCCCGCAAAAAGAATGCGGCTGGAAAGAGCAGATCGAACCGCCTGCACCGAAGGAATAATTGGTTAATGAATAGTAAAGGCCGTCTGAAAATCATCTTCAGACGGCCTTTTTGCAGTTATATAAATTCATTTAATTAACTCCAATAGGGAGTTATAGGGAAACAATTACCATAATGAATTTATATTATAAAGTTAAATTACTTACAAACATTTGATTCAACCCAGTCCATCATTGAGGTTGGTACAATAGGATAACTGTAATTTGGATAATTTTCCTGATTGAATACCGTGCCATTTCTACGGTAACGAATTTTTGTTTGTTGTGAATAGTTACCCATGCAATTTAAAAAATATTGATCCATTGTATATGCAGGTGTATAGATACAACTTTTCCCTTGTTGGACAAGCTCACCTGCATTTGGACCATAATAGGGTAGAGGTTTACATTTCATTTGATCGGCAACAGACGGGTGTTCGCTTACTTTTACCCAAACCATTCGAGAATGACCTTGCTTTTGAGTTTTGATAATTGACCATGTTGCTCCACTATTATCTACAGTGCTAACCTCAGCCATGGTATGTGGTGAGGTCAACAATAAAATTGCAGAAATAGTAGTAAGAAATAATTTATGATTACGGTACATTTAAACACTCCCTTTATAAAATATCTAAGTTAATAATCTAAACAACTAAATTAGTTACACATCCTATTAAATTGACTCCCTATCGAATCTGTGCCTAATGTATAAAATATGCTTCCGATACGTTGAGTCTTCATATTCCAGATATTTACATTTCATACTTGGGCAGTAGTATGGGTCGAACTCTCTATCTTCATAGTTTCTTGAGGCCAGGTAATCGAGTTTGAGTGTTATACTCATCCATATAAGTAGCACCTGCGAGTATTAATAATTATTTTTATTTCAAATGGTGTAGCTATAAAATATAATAATATGCTAAAGAATATACTGGAACAAGAAGTAACGCATATAACGAGACTAATTTTTTCTTGGACCTCATTAGTTTGTTATTTATTATGACAAAAGGAAGTGTGCTTGTCAAACCACACATACAAAGTTTAGAACCTAATCAATTATCTACGCAAAAAGTTCAATCATAGAAACCAATAAAAAAGGAGTCTTACATAAATATTCGCAGAAATATATAGCGGAAAAATTGGTGAAGTCACTAAGATTGATGCAGTTGAACTTACTGCGATTGGAACAGTTAGCAGCAATTTTTCAAATGGATATGTAAGGTTTGGTGAGTCAGAACAAGGTAGTTTGGTGTTGCAGATTAGTACGCACGATAATACGATGATTTTCTAGTAATTCAAGTATGAAGCTAGAGTTGATGTAACAGAAATTAAAACATTACTGTGAAATGTTGGTACAGAAAACCAAAGAAATGAAATTGTTAATATTATAGACCGTCTGAAAAATGATTTTTAGACGGCCTTTTTGTATTGAAAGGATAGAGGGAAATACGGCTTGATGGCAGTTTCACTATATAATTAAGGCCGTCTGAAAACTCGGCATCTTTTAAGAATTATGGCAAACAACAAACATTCCAAACATAGCAATCAAGTACGCATCATCGGCGGACAATGCAGGGGACGAAAGTTAACATTTTTATCTGCAGATGGTCTGCGCCCGACGCCTGACAGCGTGCGTGAAAAACTGTTTAACTGGCTGGGTCAGGATTTAACCGGTAAAACAGTATTAGATTTATTCAGCGGTAGCGGTGCTTTGGGAATGGAGGCCGCTTCTCGTAATGCAACAAAAGTGGTAATGGTCGATAACCACCGCCAAACTGTTCAAACGCTTCAGAAAAATATTCGTGAATTAGGTTTGAAACAAGTAGAAATCGTGTGTTCAGACGGCATAGCTTATCTGGCAAGGCCGTCTGAAAAATTTGATGTTGTGTTCCTTGATCCGCCGTTTGCATGGGAAGATTGGCAAAATCTGTTTATCCGATTGCAAAGCCACTTGAAAAATGGGGCAATGGTCTATATTGAAGCAGGGAAGCTGCCTGAAAAACCGGATTGGCTGGAAGTTTATCGGGAAGGGAAGGCGGGAATGAGTAGGTTTGAATTGTTGCTCTATTTGCAAGTTGCTGAATAGTATGGAATTTGAGAATCATTCCCAAGGTGTAAAACATTCTTTCAAACGGATTGTTCCGACGTCATTTGTGCTATAATCCGCGCCCAATCGGTTTTGATAATTTAAGAAAAAAGGAAATAGAAATGTCGCTCTTTATTACAGATGAGTGCATTAACTGCGATGTGTGCGAACCGGAATGCCCTAATGATGCCATTTCGCAAGGTGAAGAAATTTACGAAATCAATCCAAATTTGTGTACGCAATGCGTAGGTCATTACGATGAGCCGCAGTGCCAACAGGTATGTCCTGTCGACTGTATCTTGATCGATGAAGAACATCCTGAAACGCACGAAGAACTGATGGCCAAGTACGAAAAAATCATTCAGTTTAAGTAAATAATGTTTAAAAGCAAAAACTTGGATATTTTTAAAGAAATAAATGAAAAAAAATCTTGACGGAAATCTGAGTTGCCAATAAACTAGCGTTCTCTTTTGGAGGGATTCCCGAGCGGTCAAAGGGGGCAGACTGTAAATCTGTTGCGTGAGCTTCGAAGGTTCGAATCCTTCTCCCTCCACCAAAAATTCTTACTTGGAGCAAATAGTGAGTATGCGGGTGTAGCTCAATGGTAGAGCAGAAGCCTTCCAAGCTTACGGTGAGGGTTCGATTCCCTTCACCCGCTCCAAACAATTCGCCCATGTAGCTCAGGGGTAGAGCACTCCCTTGGTAAGGGAGAGGTCGGCAGTTCAAATCTGCCCATGGGCACCATCTCATTATTACCCTTTCTTTCAAAAGCTTAGATTATAGGATATTGCCATGGCTAAGGAAAAATTTGAACGTAGCAAACCGCACGTAAACGTTGGCACCATCGGTCACGTTGACCATGGTAAAACCACTCTGACTGCTGCTTTGACTACTATTTTGGCTAAAAAATTCGGTGGCGCTGCAAAAGCTTACGACCAAATCGACAACGCTCCTGAAGAAAAAGCTCGTGGTATTACCATTAATACCTCACACGTAGAATACGAAACTGAAACCCGTCACTACGCACACGTAGACTGCCCGGGCCACGCCGACTACGTTAAAAACATGATTACCGGTGCTGCCCAAATGGACGGCGCGATCTTGGTATGTTCCGCAGCTGACGGTCCTATGCCACAAACTCGCGAACACATCCTGTTGGCTCGCCAAGTAGGTGTACCTTATATCATCGTATTCATGAACAAATGTGACATGGTTGACGATGCCGAGTTGTTGGAACTGGTTGAAATGGAAATCCGTGACTTGTTGTCAAGCTACGACTTCCCAGGCGACGATTGCCCAATCGTACAAGGTTCTGCACTGAAAGCCTTGGAAGGTGATGCAGCTTACGAAGAAAAAATCTTCGAACTGGCTGCCGCTTTGGACAGCTACATCCCAACACCTGAGCGTGCCGTGGACAAACCTTTCTTGTTGCCTATCGAAGACGTATTCTCTATCTCCGGTCGTGGTACAGTAGTAACCGGTCGTGTAGAGCGCGGTATCATCCACGTTGGTGACGAGATCGAAATCGTAGGTCTGAAAGAAACTCAAAAAACCACTTGTACCGGTGTTGAAATGTTCCGCAAACTGCTGGACGAAGGTCAAGCAGGTGACAACGTAGGTGTGTTGCTGCGTGGTACTAAACGTGAAGACGTAGAGCGTGGTCAAGTATTGGCTAAACCAGGTACTATCACTCCTCACACCAAATTCAAAGCAGAAGTATACGTACTGAGCAAAGAAGAGGGTGGTCGTCACACTCCATTCTTCGCTAACTACCGTCCACAATTCTACTTCCGTACTACTGACGTAACTGGTGCAGTTACTTTGGAAGAAGGCGTAGAAATGGTAATGCCGGGTGAGAACGTAACCATTACTGTAGAACTGATTGCGCCTATCGCTATGGAAGAAGGTCTGCGCTTTGCGATTCGCGAAGGTGGTCGTACCGTAGGTGCGGGTGTGGTTTCTTCTGTAATCGCTTAAGTTTAGAGGCCAATAGCTCAATTGGTAGAGTATCGGTCTCCAAAACCGAGGGTTGGGGGTTCGAGACCCTCTTGGCCTGCCAAATAAAAAATTAACCGGCCTTGTGCTGGTTAATTTTTTTTGTACTTAAGTTTTAAGATTATTTGGAATTAATTAATGGATCAATGCCACTATCTAAAATGAAGGCGGGTGGGGTATTGATAAGTGAGTAAAGATGACAGAACATCCGTCTGGACGCAAAGAAGACCATCAGAAAAAGGAAGTTGTGGTAAGTAATAAGCCGGCTCCTGAAAAGAAAGAAGGTCTGTTTGCATATTTTAAGAGCTCTTGGACTGAATTCATGAAGGTAGTTTGGCCGAGTCGTGATGAAGCGGTCAAAATGACTGTATTCGTGATTATCTTCGTTGCAGTTTTAGCAGCCTTCATTTATGCGGCAGATACAATTATTTCATGGTTGTTTTTTGATGTTTTATTAAATAGGAAAGGGTAAAGATGTCAAAGCGTTGGTATGTGGTACAGGCCTATTCCGGTTTCGAGAAAAATGTTCAAAAAACATTGAAAGAGCGTATTGCTCGTGAAAACATGGAAGAATATTTCGGTCAGATTCTCGTTCCTGTGGAGGAAGTGGTAGATATCAAGAATGGCCGAAAAACCATCAGTGAGCGTAAATTCTATCCGGGCTATGTATTGGTTGAAATGGAAATGACCGATGATTCATGGCACTTGGTTAAGAGTACCCCTCGAGTAAATGGTTTTGTGGGTGGTAGCGGAAATCGCCCGATCCCAATTTCTCAAAAAGATGCAGATGCTATTTTGCAACAAGCCAAAACAGGTGTTGAGAAGCCAAAACCAAAAGTTGAATTCGAGGTTGGTCAGCAGGTTCGTGTGAATGAAGGCCCATTTGCTGATTTCAATGGAATTGTTGATGAAGTTAACTACGAGCGTAATAGACTGCGTGTTTCGGTTCAGATTTTTGGTCGTGAAACACCGGTTGAATTAGAGTTCGGTCAGGTTGAAAAGATTTAAGTGGTTTAATTCGCTTGAAAATTTTTTTTTAAGCGGATATAATCGCAAATTCTGTTTGGGAAGCGGAATGGTTCCGCGTTATACCCGTTTTTAGGAGTCCTTAAGTGGCAAAGAAAATTATCGGCTACATCAAACTGCAAATTCCTGCAGGTAAAGCCAATCCATCTCCCCCAGTTGGTCCTGCTTTGGGTCAGCGTGGTTTGAATATCATGGAATTCTGTAAAGCATTTAATGCTGCAACCCAAGGTATGGAACCTGGTTTGCCAATTCCAGTCGTTATTACTGCATTTGCAGATAAATCATTCACTTTTGTGATGAAAACCCCTCCAGCTTCTATCTTGTTGAAAAAAGCTGCTGGTCTGCAAAAAGGTAGTTCTAATCCTCTGACTAATAAAGTGGGTAAATTGACCCGCGCTCAGTTGGAAGAAATTGCTAAAACTAAAGAGCCTGATTTGACTGCTGCTGACTTGGATGCGGCTGTTCGCACTATTGCCGGCTCTGCTCGCTCAATGGGCTTGGACGTGGAGGGTGTTGTATAATGGCTAAAGTATCTAAACGCTTGAAAGCTCTGCGCTCTTCTGTTGAAGCTAACAAACTGTACGCAATCGACGAAGCAATTGCTTTGGTTAAAAAAGCTGCTACTGCTAAATTTGACGAGTCTGTTGACGTATCTTTCAACCTGGGTGTTGATCCTCGTAAATCTGACCAAGTTATTCGTGGTTCAGTCGTTCTGCCTAAAGGTACCGGTAAAACAACTCGCGTAGCTGTGTTTACTCAAGGTGCAAATGCAGATGCTGCTAAAGAAGCTGGCGCAGATATTGTCGGCTTTGAAGATCTGGCTGCTGAAATTAAAGCTGGTAACTTGAACTTTGACGTTGTTATTGCTTCTCCTGATGCAATGCGTATCGTTGGTCAATTGGGTACCATCTTGGGTCCTCGTGGTCTGATGCCAAACCCTAAAGTAGGTACTGTTACTCCTAACGTTGCTGAAGCAGTTAAAAATGCAAAAGCAGGTCAAGTACAATACCGTACAGATAAAGCAGGTATCGTTCATGCAACTATCGGTCGTGCTTCTTTCGCTGAAGCTGACTTGAAAGAAAACTTCAATGCGTTGCTGGATGCTATCGTTAAAGCCAAACCTGCTGCTGCTAAAGGCCAGTACCTGAAAAAAGTTGCTGTATCCAGCACTATGGGTTTGGGTGTTCGCGTTGATACTGCAAGCGTGAACAACTAAGAAATTTTCAGGTGATCCAGTTTTCTGGATTGCCTGAATTTGGGCTACTTAAAATTAAGTAGATGTCCAAGACCGTAGGGATCGTAAGATTTAATCGTAACTGCCCTACGCAGACGGTAGTCCTGAAACACATTGCAAGATTGCTTGTAAGATGTCTTTTTAGGTTACCGCGCTGGTGGGATATCATTTCGGTATCCTGTTTATAAACAGTGGGAGGTAGACCTTGAGTCTCAATATTGAAACCAAGAAAGTGGCCGTAGAGGAAATTAGCGCAGCAATTGCTAACGCTCAAACTCTCGTAGTCGCTGAATATCGCGGTATCAGTGTTTCCAGCATGACTGAGCTTCGTGCGAATGCACGTAAAGAAGGCGTGTACTTGCGTGTTCTGAAAAATACTCTGGCTCGTCGCGCAGTAGAGGGTACTTCATTCGCAGGTTTGGCCGATCAAATGGTTGGTCCATTGGTTTACGCTGCTTCTGAAGATGCTGTTGCTGCTGCTAAAGTGCTGCACCAATTCGCGAAAAAAGATGACAAAATTATCGTTAAAGCCGGTTCTTACAATGGCGAAGTGATGAACCCTGCTCAGGTTGCTGAGTTGGCTTCTATTCCAAGCCGCGAAGAACTGTTGTCCAAACTGTTGTTCGTTATGCAAGCTCCTGTATCAGGCTTTGCACGTGGTTTGGCTGCTTTGGCAGAGAAAAAAGCTGGCGAAGAAGCCGCTTAATCGATTTTGTTTCATTTAATCAATTATTTTTTAATACAATATTTGGAGTAAAATAGCATGGCTATTACTAAAGAAGACATTTTGGAAGCCGTTGGTTCTTTGACCGTAATGGAATTGAACGACCTGGTTAAAGCTTTTGAAGAGAAATTTGGCGTTTCTGCTGCTGCCGTTGCAGTTGCAGGTCCTGCAGGTGCTGGTGCAGCTGCTGCTGAAGAAAAAACTGAATTTGACGTAGTATTGGCTTCTGCTGGTGATCAAAAAGTTGGCGTGATTAAAGTTGTCCGCGCTATCACTGGCTTGGGTCTGAAAGAAGCTAAAGACATCGTTGACGGTGCACCTAAAACTCTGAAAGAGGGTGTTTCTAAAGCTGAAGCTGAAGACATCCAAAAACAACTGGAAGAAGCCGGCGCTAAAGTCGAAATCAAATAATTTAATGCTTCCTGTGAAGGCTGGCAGTTTTCTGCCAGCCTTATTTTGCTTCTTCAAATAAGCATCAGGCATTGTTTACATTTATTTGCATAGTCTTGATAAAACCATTGCAAATAAATGTAAATATCAGGTTGATGCATGCCGTTGTTTTAGACGGCCTATTATTTAAAATTGCTTTTCGGAGTGTATATGAGCTATTCGTTTACCGAGAAAAAACGTATCCGTAAGAGTTTTGCAAAGCGAGAGAATGTCTTGGATGTTCCTTTCCTGCTGGCAACCCAAATTGATTCTTATGCGAAATTTTTACAGTTGGAAAACGCTTTTGACCAACGTACTGATGATGGTCTGCAAGCAGCATTCAATTCTATTTTCCCGATTGTGAGCCATAATGGTTATGCACGATTGGAGTTTGTGCATTACACATTGGGCGAACCTTTGTTCGATATTCCTGAATGTCAATTGCGCGGTATTACTTATGCGGCTCCATTGCGTGCACGTATCCGTTTGGTGATTTTGGATAAAGAAGCGTCTAAACCGACCGTAAAAGAAGTTCGTGAAAACGAAGTATATATGGGCGAAATTCCGTTGATGACGCCAAGTGGCTCTTTTGTCATCAATGGTACAGAGCGTGTAATTGTTTCCCAGTTGCACCGTTCTCCTGGTGTGTTCTTTGAGCATGACCGTGGTAAAACACATTCTTCCGGTAAGTTGTTGTTCTCTGCTCGTATTATTCCTTACCGTGGTTCATGGTTGGATTTCGAATTTGATCCAAAAGATTTGCTGTATTTCCGTATCGACCGTCGCCGTAAAATGCCGGTTACGATTTTGTTGAAAGCTTTGGGCTATAACAATGAACAAATCTTGGATATTTTCTACGACAAAGAAACTTTCTATTTGTCTTCAAACGGTGTTCAAACTGATCTGGTTGCAGGCCGTCTGAAAGGTGAAACTGCCAAAGTTGACATCTTGGATAAAGAAGGCAATGTACTGGTTGCCAAAGGTAAACGCATTACTGCGAAAAATATCCGTGATATTACCAATGCAGGCTTGACTCGTTTGAATGTAGAGCCAGAAAGCTTGATAGGCAAAGCATTGGCTGCTGACCTGATTGATCCGGAAACCGGTGAAGTATTGGCTTCTGCTAACGATGAAATTACAGAAGAACTGTTGGCTAAACTTGATATCCATGGTGTAAAAGAAATTACGACCCTTTATATCAACGAATTGGATCAAGGCGGTTACATCTCCAGCACTCTGCGTACAGACGAAACTGCTGATCAGCAAGCTGCACGCGTAGCGATTTACCGCATGATGCGTCCTGGCGAACCGCCTACCGAAGAAGCTGTTGAGCAGCTCTTCAACCGCTTGTTCTTCAGTGAAGACAGCTATGATTTGTCTCGCGTAGGCCGTATGAAATTCAATACGCGCACATACGAGCAAAAACTGTCTGAAGCACAACAAAACTCTTGGTATGGCCGTTTGCTGAACGAAACTTTGGCCGGTGCTGCCGAAAAAGGTGGTTACGTTCTGAGCGTTGAAGACATTGTTGCTTCCATTGCTACATTAGTTGAACTGCGTAACGGTCATGGTGAAGTAGACGATATTGACCACTTGGGTAATCGTCGTGTTCGTTCTGTGGGTGAGTTGACTGAAAACCAATTCCGCAGCGGTTTGGCTCGTGTAGAACGTGCAGTTAAAGAGCGTTTGAACCAAGCAGAATCTGAGAACTTGATGCCGCATGACTTGATCAATGCGAAACCTGTTTCTGCCGCGATTAAAGAATTCTTCGGTTCCAGCCAATTGAGCCAATTTATGGATCAGACCAACCCATTGTCTGAAGTAACCCATAAACGCCGTGTATCTGCATTGGGCCCGGGCGGTTTGACTCGCGAACGTGCAGGCTTTGAGGTGCGAGACGTACATCCGACCCACTATGGCCGTGTATGTCCTATTGAAACACCTGAGGGTCCAAACATTGGTTTGATCAACTCATTATCCGTTTATGCGCGTACCAATGATTATGGTTTCTTGGAAACTCCTTACCGCCGTGTTGTCGATGGCAAAGTAACTGAAGAAATCGACTACTTGTCTGCTATCGAAGAAGGCCGTTATGTGATTGCACAGGCGAATGCCGATTTGGACAAAGACGGTAATTTGATTGGCGACTTGGTCACTTGTCGTGAAAAAGGCGAAACCATTATGGCGACGCCTGACCGCGTTCAATATATGGACGTGGCAACCGGTCAAGTGGTATCCGTTGCAGCATCTCTGATTCCATTCTTGGAACATGATGACGCGAACCGTGCATTGATGGGTGCCAACATGCAACGTCAGGCTGTACCGTGTCTGCGCCCTGAAAAACCGATGGTTGGTACCGGTATTGAGCGCTCTGTTGCCGTTGACTCTGCAACTGCAATCGTTGCCCGCCGCGGCGGTGTGGTTGAGTATGTAGATGCCAACCGTGTTGTAGTTCGTGTTCATGATGATGAAGCGACTGCCGGTGAAGTGGGTGTCGATATTTACAACTTGGTTAAATTCACCCGTTCTAACCAATCTACCAACATCAACCAACGTCCGGCCGTAAAAGCAGGCGATGTGTTGCAACGTGGTGACTTGGTGGCCGACGGTGCATCTACCGACTTGGGCGAGTTGGCTTTGGGTCAAAACATGACCATCGCCTTCATGCCATGGAACGGTTACAACTACGAAGACTCGATTCTGATTTCAGAAAAAGTGGCTGCAGACGATCGTTATACTTCGATTCACATTGAAGAGCTGAACGTTGTCGCACGTGACACTAAACTGGGTGCGGAAGACATTACCCGCGATATTCCGAACTTGTCTGAGCGTATGCAAAACCGTTTGGATGAATCCGGTATCGTATATATTGGTGCAGAAGTAGAAGCTGGTGACGTCTTGGTAGGTAAAGTAACACCTAAAGGCGAAACCCAACTGACTCCTGAAGAAAAACTGCTGCGTGCCATCTTCGGTGAAAAAGCGTCTGACGTAAAAGATACTTCATTGCGTATGCCTACCGGCATGAGCGGTACCGTTATCGATGTTCAAGTCTTTACTCGTGAAGGTATTCAACGCGACAAACGTGCTCAATCCATTATTGATTCTGAGCTGAAACGTTACCGTCAAGACTTGAGCGACCAGTTGCGTATTTTTGATAACGACGCATTTGACCGTATCGAGCGTATGATTGTTGGTCAAAAAGCCAATGGTGGTCCGATGAAGCTGGCTAAAGGCAGTGAAATCACTACCGAATATTTGGCGAGCCTGTCCAGCAAACATGATTGGTTTGACATCCGTTTGGCTGACGAAGATTTGGCCAAACAGTTGGAACTGATTAAATTGAGCCTGCAACAAAAACGCGAAGAAGCGGATGAGTTGTATGAGATCAAGAAGAAAAAACTGACCCAAGGCGACGAGCTGCAACCGGGCGTACAAAAAATGGTGAAAGTATTTATCGCCATCAAACGCCGTCTGCAAGCCGGTGACAAAATGGCGGGTCGCCACGGTAACAAAGGTGTGGTATCACGCATTCTGCCGGTGGAAGACATGCCTTACATGGCTGACGGCCGTCCGGTAGACATTGTACTGAACCCATTGGGCGTACCTTCCCGTATGAACATTGGTCAGATTTTGGAAGTTCACTTGGGTTGGGCGGCAAAAGGTATCGGTGAACGCATCGATCGTATGCTGAAAGAGCAACGCAAAGCCAGCGAGCTGCGTGAATTCTTGAACAAACTCTACAACGGTAGCGGTAAGAAAGAAGATTTAGACAGCCTGACAGATGAAGAAATCATCGAATTGGCTTCTAACCTGCGCAAAGGTGCGTCTTTCGCCTCTCCTGTATTCGACGGTGCGAAAGAGTCTGAAATCCGCGAAATGTTGAACTTGGCTTACCCAAGTGAAGATCCTGAGGTTGAGAAACTGGGCTTCAACGACAGTAAAACTCAAATCACGCTGTATGACGGCCGTTCCGGCGAAGCATTTGACCGCAAGGTTACAGTCGGTGTGATGCACTATCTGAAACTGCACCACTTGGTTGACGAAAAAATGCACGCCCGTTCTACCGGTCCATACAGTTTGGTTACCCAGCAGCCTTTGGGCGGTAAAGCTCAGTTCGGTGGCCAACGTTTCGGCGAGATGGAGGTTTGGGCATTGGAAGCATACGGCGCGGCATACACGCTGCAAGAGATGCTGACTGTGAAGTCTGACGACGTGAACGGCCGTACCAAAATGTACGAAAATATCGTCAAAGGTGAACACAAAATCGATGCCGGTATGCCTGAATCCTTCAACGTATTGGTTAAAGAGATTCGCTCACTGGGCTTGGATATCGATTTGGAACGCTACTAAACAGAAGTTTTCAGACGGCCTTTTAAGGTCGTCTGAAAAAGCGGTTTCAGAATAAGAATGAAGCAATCGGCATTTAGGCCATCTGAAATCAAAAGTACCGTTTCCCAATATCGAAAATCCGCCATGCGGTAAAAATACTTCCTTCAAGGAGCAAAAATGAATTTGTTGAACTTATTTAATCCGTTGCAAACTGCCGGCATGGAAGAAGAGTTTGATGCCATCAAAATCGGTATTGCCTCTCCCGAAACCATCCGCTCATGGTCTTATGGCGAAGTTAAAAAACCTGAAACCATCAACTACCGCACGTTCAAACCTGAGCGTGACGGTTTATTCTGTGCCAAAATCTTTGGCCCGGTCAAAGACTATGAATGTTTGTGCGGTAAATACAAACGCTTGAAATTTAAAGGCGTAACCTGTGAAAAATGTGGCGTAGAAGTGACCCTGTCTAAAGTACGCCGCGAACGCATGGGCCACATTGAATTGGCAGCACCAGTTGCCCATATTTGGTTCTTGAAATCCCTGCCTTCCCGCTTGGGTATGGTACTGGACATGACTTTGCGCGATATCGAACGCGTATTGTACTTTGAAGCATTTGTGGTAACCGATCCCGGCATGACTCCGTTGCAACGTCGTCAATTACTGACTGAAGACGATTACTACAACAAACTGGACGAATACGGCGACGACTTCGATGCCAAAATGGGTGCAGAAGGTATCCGTGAATTGTTGCGCACCTTGGATATTACCGGCGAAATCGAAATCCTGCGTCAAGAGCTGGAATCTACCGGTTCTGACACCAAAATTAAAAAAATTGCCAAACGTTTGAAAGTATTGGAAGCTTTCCACCGTTCCGGTATGAAACTGGAATGGATGATTATGGACGTGCTGCCGGTATTGCCGCCTGATTTGCGTCCGTTGGTTCCATTGGATGGTGGTCGTTTTGCCACTTCCGATTTGAACGATTTGTACCGCCGCGTTATTAACCGTAACAACCGTCTGAAACGTCTGTTGGAACTGCATGCGCCTGACATCATCGTTCGTAACGAAAAACGTATGTTGCAAGAAGCAGTTGACTCTCTGTTGGATAACGGCCGTCGCGGTAAAGCCATGACCGGCGCCAACAAACGTCCGCTGAAATCATTGGCTGACATGATTAAAGGTAAAGGCGGCCGCTTCCGTCAAAACCTGCTGGGTAAACGTGTGGACTACTCTGGTCGTTCCGTGATTACCGTAGGTCCATACCTGCGTCTGCACCAATGTGGTCTGCCGAAAAAAATGGCGTTGGAACTGTTCAAACCATTCATTTTCCACAAATTGGAAAAACAAGGTTTGGCGTCTACCGTTAAAGCTGCGAAAAAATTGGTAGAACAAGAAGTACCTGAAGTATGGGATATCTTGGAAGAAGTGATCCGCGAACATCCGATTATGCTGAACCGTGCGCCAACCCTGCACCGTTTGGGTATTCAAGCGTTCGAACCTATCCTGATCGAAGGTAAAGCGATTCAGTTGCACCCATTGGTGTGTGCCGCATTTAACGCCGACTTTGACGGTGACCAAATGGCTGTACACGTTCCATTGAGCTTGGAAGCACAAATGGAAGCACGCACGCTGATGCTGGCTTCAAACAACGTATTGTCTCCAGCCAACGGCGAACCAATCATCGTACCTTCTCAAGATATCGTATTGGGTCTGTACTACATGACCCGCGACCGTATCAATGCCAAAGGCGAAGGCAGCCTGTTTGCCGATGTGAAAGAAGTGCATCGTGCATACCATACCAAACAGGTTGAACTGGGTACGAAAATTACCGTACGTCTGCGCGAATGGGTAAAAAACGAAGCAGGTGAGTTTGAGCCTGTCGTTAACCGTTACGAAACGACTGTCGGCCGTGCATTGTTGAGCGAAATCTTGCCTAAAGGCCTGCCGTTCGAGTACATCAACAAAGCGCTGAAGAAAAAAGAAATTTCTAAACTGATTAACGCATCATTCCGTCTGTGCGGTTTGCGTGACACAGTTATTTTTGCCGACCACTTGATGTATACCGGTTTCGGTTTTGCGGCTAAAGGCGGTATTTCCATTGCGGTTGACGATATGGAAATTCCGAAAGAAAAAGCAGCCTTGCTGGCTGAGGCTAATGCCGAAGTTAAAGAAATCGAAGACCAATACCGTCAAGGTTTGGTGACCAACGGCGAACGTTACAACAAAGTGGTCGATATTTGGGGTCGTGCCGGCGATAAGATCGCTAAAGCGATGATGGACAATCTGTCCAAACAAAAAGTTATCGACCGTGACGGCAACGAAGTTGATCAAGAGTCCTTCAACTCTATTTACATGATGGCCGACTCTGGTGCCCGTGGTTCTGCAGCTCAGATTAAACAGTTGTCCGGTATGCGTGGTTTGATGGCCAAACCTGACGGCTCTATTATCGAAACGCCAATTACCTCTAACTTCCGCGAAGGTTTGACTGTATTGCAATACTTTATTGCGACCCACGGTGCGCGTAAAGGTTTGGCGGATACCGCGTTGAAAACGGCAAACTCTGGTTACCTGACCCGTCGTCTGGTAGACGTAACTCAAGACTTGGTCGTTGTTGAAGACGATTGCGGTACTTCAGACGGCTTTGTCATGAAAGCAGTAGTACAAGGCGGTGACGTAATTGAAGCGTTGCGCGATCGTATTTTAGGCCGTGTTACAGCATCAGATGTTGTTGATCCTTCAACTGGCGAGACTTTGGTTGAGGCAGGTACACTGCTGACTGAGAAATTAGTTGATATCATTGACCAATCTGGTGTTGACGAGGTTAAAGTCCGTACGCCAATTACTTGTAAAACCCGTCATGGCTTGTGTGCACACTGTTATGGCCGCGACTTGGCGCGCGGTAAACTGGTTAACGCTGGTGAAGCTGTAGGTGTAATTGCTGCACAATCTATTGGTGAGCCAGGTACTCAGCTGACCATGCGTACGTTCCACATCGGTGGTGCGGCATCTCGTGCGGCTGCTGCCAGTCAAGTGGAAGCCAAATCCAATGGTACAGCTCGTTTCAGCAGCCAAATGCGTTACGTTGCCAACAACAAAGGCGAATTGGTTGTCATTGGCCGCTCTTGTGAAGTAGTGATTCACGACGATATCGGTCGCGAACGTGAACGTCACAAAGTACCTTACGGTGCAATCCTGCTGGTACAAGACGGCGAAGCCATTAAAGCCGGTCAAACTTTGGCAACTTGGGATCCGCATACCCGTCCGATGATCACCGAACACGCAGGTATGGTGAAATTCGAAAACGTGGAAGAGGGTGTTACCGTTGCGAAACAAACTGACGATGTAACCGGTTTGTCTACTTTGGTAGTGATTGACGGCAAACGTCGTTCTTCTAGTGCTTCTAAACTGTTGCGTCCGACTGTCAAACTGTTGGATGAAAATGGTCTGGAAATTTGCATTCCTGGTACGACTACCCCAGTTTCTATGGCATTCCCGGTCGGTGCGGTGATTACTATCCGTGAAGGTCAGGAAGTCGGTAAGGGTGATGTGTTGGCGCGTATTCCACAAGCGTCTTCTAAAACCCGCGATATTACCGGTGGTTTGCCGCGCGTTGCTGAGTTGTTTGAAGCACGCGTGCCGAAAGATGCCGGCATGTTGGCTGAAATTACCGGTACCGTTTCCTTCGGTAAAGAAACCAAAGGTAAACAGCGTCTGATTATTACCGATGTAGACGGTGTAGCATACGAAACGCTGATTTCTAAAGAGAAACAGATTTTGGTACACGACGGTCAAGTGGTAAACCGCGGTGAAACCATCGTGGATGGTGCCGTAGATCCGCATGACATTCTGCGTCTGCAAGGTATCGAAGCATTGGCTCGCTACATTGTTCAAGAGGTACAAGAGGTTTACCGCTTGCAAGGTGTGAAGATTTCCGATAAACACATCGAAGTCATCATCCGCCAAATGCTGCGCCGTGTGAACATTGTGGATGCTGGTGATACAGAGTTTATTACCGGCGAACAAGTTGAGCGTAGCGATGTGATGCTTGCCAATGAGAAAGCCATCGCTGAAGGCAAAGAGCCGGCACGTTATGAAAATGTGTTGTTGGGTATTACCAAAGCTTCCTTGTCTACCGACAGCTTCATTTCTGCAGCATCGTTCCAAGAAACAACCCGCGTCTTGACCGAGGCCGCTATCATGGGCAAACAAGACGAGCTGCGCGGTTTAAAAGAGAACGTGATTGTCGGTCGATTGATTCCTGCCGGTACAGGTTTGACCTACCACCGCAGCCGTCATCAACAATGGCAGCAAGCCGATCAAGTAACTTCTGAAACCGAAGCTTTAGACGAATAATCCCGAGGGATTATTGTGAAAATAAAACCGCAAGCCAGTCTTGCGGTTTTATTTTTTAGAGGACTTAAAAGAGGGTAGAGTTTAAGGCCGTCTGAATAAATAAGGAAAGCAATGGAGAAAATAAGTAGAGAACTAAATTGCGGACTTATTTAAAATGACAAAGGCCGTCTGAATATTTCAGACGGCCTTTGTTTCCAAAATTTAGACATAAATTGGAAAACACCAAACTTTATCAGTCATTTGCTTGACTAAACCCTTGCAATAAAAATATAATTCCAATCTTGTCGACATGGTGTCGGCAAGTATTTAACTCAACAGGACGAGAAAATATGCCAACTATTAACCAATTGGTACGCAAAGGCCGTCAAAAGCCTGTGTACGTAAACAAAGTGCCTGCACTGGAAGCTTGCCCGCAAAAACGTGGCGTCTGCACCCGTGTATACACAACTACCCCTAAAAAACCTAACTCTGCATTGCGTAAAGTATGTAAAGTTCGCCTGACCAACGGTTTTGAAGTAATTTCATATATCGGCGGTGAAGGCCACAACCTGCAAGAGCACAGCGTCGTATTGATTCGCGGCGGTCGTGTAAAAGACTTGCCAGGTGTACGTTACCACACTGTACGCGGTTCTTTGGATACTGCAGGTGTTAAAGACCGTAAACAAGCCCGTTCTAAATACGGTGCTAAGCGTCCTAAATAATTATCGGGACTCAAATAGGCACGTC
Organism: Neisseria sp. P0017.S009; assembly: GCF_051957375.1. Classification (NCBI taxonomy): domain Bacteria; kingdom Pseudomonadati; phylum Pseudomonadota; class Betaproteobacteria; order Neisseriales; family Neisseriaceae; genus Neisseria; species Neisseria sp. P0017.S009. The sequence goes on along the minus strand of NZ_JBQCWL010000007.1, from coordinate 107,655 downwards.
GGCCGCCTAAGCTGAACAACGGCCGAGTAAGTGAATACTCAATTGGGTATTCATGGGAATTGCCCCAACTGAATAGATTAAAGGAAATTAAAATGCCAAGACGTAGAGAAGTCCCTAAGCGCGACGTACTGCCAGATCCTAAATTCGGCAGCGTTGAGCTGACTAAATTCATGAACGTATTGATGATTGACGGTAAAAAATCTGTTGCAGAACGTATCGTTTACGGTGCGTTGGAGCAAATTGAGAAAAAAACCGGCAAAGTAGCAATTGAAGTATTTAACGAAGCCATTGCAAACGCCAAACCTATCGTGGAAGTGAAAAGCCGCCGTGTAGGTGGTGCAAACTACCAAGTTCCTGTTGAAGTTCGTCCTTCACGTCGTCTGGCCTTGGCAATGCGCTGGGTTCGCGATGCGGCCCGTAAACGTGGTGAGAAATCTATGGACCTGCGTTTGGCAGGCGAATTGATTGATGCGGCTGAAGGTCGTGGCGGTGCGTTGAAAAAACGTGAAGAAGTACACCGCATGGCTGAAGCTAACAAAGCATTCTCTCACTTCCGTTTCTAATATCGAAAGGCTAACAAAATGGCTCGTAAGACCCCTATCAGCCTGTATCGCAATATCGGTATTTCTGCCCATATTGACGCGGGTAAAACAACCACAACAGAACGTATTTTGTTCTATACAGGTTTGACTCATAAATTGGGCGAAGTGCATGACGGCGCGGCTACTACCGACTACATGGAACAAGAGCAAGAGCGTGGTATTACCATTACTTCTGCTGCTGTGACTTCTTATTGGTCTGGTATGGCGAAACAGTTCCCTGAGCACCGTTTCAACATCATCGACACTCCGGGACACGTTGACTTTACTGTAGAGGTAGAGCGTTCTATGCGTGTATTGGACGGCGCGGTAATGGTTTACTGTGCAGTAGGCGGTGTTCAACCTCAATCTGAAACCGTATGGCGTCAAGCTAACAAATACCAAGTACCTCGCTTGGCATTTGTAAACAAAATGGACCGTCAAGGTGCCAACTTCTTCCGCGTTGTTGAGCAAATGAAAACCCGTTTGCGCGCAAACCCAGTACCTATCGTGATTCCGGTTGGTGCGGAAGACAGCTTCAGCGGTGTCGTTGACCTGTTGAAAATGAAATCCATTATTTGGAATGAAGCCGATAAAGGTACAACCTTTACCTATGGCGACATTCCTGCTGAATTGGTTGAGACTGCCGAAGAATGGCGTCAAAACATGATTGAAGCTGCAGCAGAAGCCAGCGAAGAATTGATGGACAAATACTTGGGCGGTGATGAGCTGACTGAAGAAGAAATCGTAGGCGCATTGCGTCAACGTACTTTGGCCGGTGAAATTCAACCAATGTTGTGCGGTTCAGCATTTAAAAACAAAGGTGTTCAACGTATGTTGGATGCAGTTGTAGAATTGCTGCCTGCTCCTACCGACATTCCTCCAGTTCAAGGTGTTAACCCTAACACTGAAGAAGCCGACAGCCGTCAAGCCAGCGATGAAGAGAAATTCTCTGCATTGGCGTTCAAAATGTTGAATGATAAATACGTTGGTCAGCTGACTTTCATCCGCGTTTACTCTGGTGTGGTGAAATCCGGTGATACCGTATTGAACTCTGTAAAAGGTACTCGCGAACGTATCGGTCGCTTGGTGCAAATGACTGCTGCAGACCGTACTGAAATTGAAGAAGTACGCGCTGGTGATATTGCAGCTGCGATCGGTCTTAAAGACGTTACTACTGGTGAGACCTTGTGTGCAGAAAGCGCACCTATCATCTTGGAACGCATGGAATTCCCTGAGCCGGTAATCCATATTGCCGTTGAGCCGAAAACCAAAGCCGACCAAGAGAAAATGGGTATCGCCCTGAACCGTCTGGCGAAAGAAGACCCTTCTTTCCGCGTTCGTACAGACGAAGAGTCCGGTCAAACCATTATTTCTGGTATGGGTGAGCTGCACTTGGAAATTATTGTTGACCGTATGAAACGCGAATTCGGCGTGGAAGCAAACATCGGTGCGCCTCAAGTGGCTTACCGTGAAACCATCCGCAAAGAAGTTGAAGCTGAATACAAACATGCCAAACAATCTGGTGGTAAAGGTCAATACGGTCACGTTGTGATCAAAATGGAACCTATGGAACCAGGTGGTGCGGGCTACGAATTTATCGATGAAATTAAAGGTGGTGTGATTCCTCGCGAATTTATTCCGTCTGTCGATAAAGGTATTCGCGATACTTTGCCTAACGGTATCGTTGCCGGTTACCCAGTAGTTGACGTACGTGTGCGTCTGATCTTCGGTTCTTCACACGATGTTGACTCCTCTCAACTGGCCTTCGAATTGGCTGCGTCTCAAGCCTTCAAAGAAGGTATGCGTAAAGCCAATCCAGCTCTGTTGGAACCAATCATGGCAGTTGAGGTGGAAACACCTGAAGAATACATGGGTGACGTAATGGGCGACTTGAACCGTCGTCGTGGTGTTGTATTGGGTATGGATGATGACGGCATCGGCGGTAAAAAGGTCCGTGCCGAAGTGCCTCTGGCAGAAATGTTCGGTTATTCTACCGACCTGCGTTCTGCAACCCAAGGCCGCGCTACTTACTCTATGGAGTTCAAGAAATATTCTGAAGCTCCTGCCCACATAGCTGCTGCTGTAACTGAAGCCCGTAAAGGCTAATCAGGCAAATAGGTCGTCTGAAAGGCTGAAATGATTTTTCAGACGGCCTCTGTTCTTTAATCGATCTTTAATGTAAAGGAATTAGCTCATGGCTAAGGAAAAATTTGAACGTAGCAAACCGCACGTAAACGTTGGCACCATCGGTCACGTTGACCATGGTAAAACCACTCTGACTGCTGCTTTGACTACTATTTTGGCTAAAAAATTTGGTGGTGCTGCAAAAGCTTACGACCAAATCGACAACGCTCCTGAAGAAAAAGCCCGCGGTATTACCATTAATACCTCACACGTAGAATACGAAACTGAAACCCGTCACTACGCACACGTAGACTGCCCAGGCCACGCCGACTACGTTAAAAACATGATTACCGGTGCTGCCCAAATGGACGGCGCGATCTTGGTATGTTCCGCAGCTGACGGTCCTATGCCACAAACTCGCGAACACATCCTGTTGGCCCGCCAAGTAGGTGTACCTTACATCATCGTATTCATGAACAAATGCGACATGGTTGACGATGCCGAGTTGTTGGAACTGGTTGAAATGGAAATCCGTGACTTGTTGTCAAGCTACGACTTCCCAGGTGATGACTGCCCAATCGTACAAGGTTCTGCACTGAAAGCCTTGGAAGGTGACGCTGGTTACGAAGAAAAAATCTTCGAATTGGCTGCTGCTCTGGACAGCTACATCCCAACACCTGAGCGTGCTGTGGACAAACCTTTCTTGTTGCCTATCGAAGACGTATTCTCTATCTCCGGTCGTGGTACAGTAGTAACCGGTCGTGTAGAGCGCGGTATCATCCACGTTGGTGACGAGATCGAAATCGTAGGTCTGAAAGAAACTCAAAAAACCACTTGTACCGGTGTTGAAATGTTCCGCAAACTGCTGGACGAAGGTCAAGCAGGTGACAACGTAGGCGTATTGCTGCGTGGTACTAAACGTGAAGATGTAGAGCGTGGTCAAGTATTGGCTAAACCAGGTACTATCACTCCTCACACCAAATTCAAAGCAGAAGTATACGTACTGAGCAAAGAAGAGGGTGGTCGTCACACTCCATTCTTCGCTAACTACCGTCCACAATTCTACTTCCGTACTACTGACGTAACTGGTGCAGTTACTTTGGAAGAAGGTGTAGAAATGGTAATGCCAGGTGAGAACGTAACCATTACTGTAGAACTGATTGCGCCTATCGCTATGGAAGAAGGTCTGCGCTTTGCGATTCGCGAAGGTGGTCGTACCGTAGGTGCGGGTGTGGTTTCTTCTGTAATTGCTTAATTGAGGGATATTGATAAATGGCAAACCAAAAAATCCGTATCCGCCTGAAAGCTTATGATTACAGTCTGATTGACCGTTCTGCGCAAGAAATCGTTGAAACTGCCAAACGTACTGGCGCTGTTGTTAAAGGTCCGATTCCTTTGCCAACTAAAATCGAACGTTTCAACATCTTGCGTTCTCCTCACGTGAATAAAACTTCTCGTGAACAATTGGAAATCCGTACCCACTTGCGTCTGATGGACATCGTGGACTGGACTGACAAAACTACTGATGCACTGATGAAACTGGATCTTCCAGCGGGTGTGGATGTAGAAATTAAAGTTCAATAAGAACTGAAAAACCGAACAGCTTGGCTGTTCGGTTTTTTTATAGAATTCTTAGGCCGTCTGAAAATTGTCAGACATTTGGCAACGCTTCATCCGAAAAAAATGATGGTTTTAAGAAGTTAAATTGAAATTTTTGTTGATATTTCTTTGATTTGTCAATTATAATGGTGGACTTGGTACATCCGTATCAAGTTTAACTTTGTCTGAAAGGCAGGCCAATCGTAGCCCGCCCCTTTACTTAAAAGGAAAATAATCATGACTTTAGGTCTGGTTGGACGCAAAGTTGGTATGACTCGCGTGTTCGACGAACAGGGTGTTTCTGTTCCGGTAACTGTTTTGGATATGTCTGCCAACCGCGTTACACAAGTGAAATCCAAAGATACTGACGGCTACACTGCTGTACAAGTTACCTTTGGTCAGAAAAAAGCTAATCGTGTCAACAAAACTGAAGCCGGTCACTTTGCTAAAGCGAGTGTTGAAGCTGGTCGCGGTTTGGTTGAGTTTGCTTTGACTGAAGAAAAGCTGGCTGAATTAAAAGTCGGTGATGAAATTACCGTTTCTATGTTTGAAGTTGGTCAATTGGTAGATGTAACCGGTACCTCTAAAGGTAAAGGTTTCTCTGGTACGATCAAACGTCATAACTTCGGTGCTCAACGTACTTCCCACGGTAACTCCCGTTCTCACCGTGTTCCTGGTTCTATCGGTATGGCACAAGACCCTGGTCGCGTGTTCCCTGGTAAACGTATGGCAGGTCAATACGGTAACACTAAAGCAACTGTTCAAAAATTGGAAGTTGTGCGTGTTGATGCTGAACGCCAACTCTTGTTGGTTAAAGGTGCTGTTCCGGGTTCGGTTAACAGCGACGTCGTGGTTCGTCCTAGCGTGAAAGTAGGTGCGTAATGGAATTGAAAGTAATTGACGCTAAAGGACAAGTATCTGGCAGCTTGGCTGTTTCTGATGCTTTGTTTGCTCGTGAATACAATGAAGCTCTGGTTCACCAACTGGTTACTGCTTACTTGGCAAATGCCCGTTCTGGTAATCGTGCTCAAAAGACTCGTGCCGAAGTAAACCACTCTACTAAAAAACCATGGCGCCAAAAAGGTACCGGTCGTGCTCGTTCCGGTATGACTTCTTCTCCGCTGTGGCGTAAAGGTGGTCGTGCATTCCCAAACAAACCTGACGAAAACTTCACTCAAAAAGTGAACCGTAAAATGTACCGTGCCGGTATGGCGACTATTTTGTCCCAATTGGCTCGTGATGAACGTTTGTTTGCAATCGAAGCATTGACTGCTGAAACTCCTAAAACCAAAGTTTTTGCTGAACAAGTGAAAAATTTGGGTTTGGAGCAAGTTCTGTTTGTAACTAAACAGCTCGACGAGAATGTTTACTTGGCTTCACGCAACTTGCCTAACGTATTGGTTTTGGAAGCTCAACAAGTTGATCCTTACAGCTTGCTGCGTTACAAAAAAGTCGTTATCACTAAAGATGCAGTTGCACAATTAGAGGAGCAATGGGTATGAATCAACAACGTTTGACTCAAGTAATCTTGGCACCTATCGTTTCTGAAAAAAGCAACGTATTGGCTGAAAAACGTAACCAAATGACGTTTAAAGTTTTGGCAAATGCAACAAAACCTGAAATTAAAGCGGCTGTTGAGCTGCTGTTCGGCGTTCAAGTTGCAGACGTTACTACTGTTACCATTAAAGGTAAAGTTAAACGTTTTGGTCGCACTTTAGGTCGTCGCAGCGATGTTAAAAAGGCTTATGTAAGCTTGGCTGCCGGTCAAGAGTTGGATTTGGAAGCCGCTGCTGCAGCTGCAGATAAGGAATAAACAAAATGGCAATCGTTAAAATGAAGCCGACCTCTGCAGGCCGTCGCGGCATGGTTCGCGTGGTAACAGAAGGTTTGCACAAAGGTGCACCTTATGCACCTCTGCTAGAAAAGAAAAATTCTACTGCCGGTCGTAACAACAATGGTCATATCACTACCCGTCATAAAGGTGGTGGCCATAAACATCATTACCGCGTTGTAGATTTTAAACGTAACAAAGACGGTATCCCTGCAAAAGTAGAGCGTATCGAATATGACCCTAACCGTACTGCATTTATCGCACTGTTGTGCTATGCAGATGGTGAGCGTCGCTACATCATTGCTCCTCGTGGTATTCAAGCCGGTGCAGTATTGGTTTCCGGTGCTGAGGCTGCTATCAAAGTAGGTAACACTTTGCCGATCCGCAATATTCCTGTTGGTACAACTATTCACTGTATCGAAATGAAACCAGGTAAAGGTGCGCAAATTGCGCGTTCTGCTGGTGCTTCTGCGGTATTGCTTGCAAAAGAAGGTGCTTACGCTCAAGTTCGTTTGCGTTCTGGTGAAGTACGCAAAATTAGCGTAAATTGCCGTGCAACTATCGGTGAAGTTGGTAACGAAGAACAAAGCCTCAAAAAAATCGGTAAAGCTGGTGCTAACCGCTGGCGTGGTATTCGTCCGACCGTTCGTGGTGTTGTAATGAACCCTGTTGATCACCCGCATGGTGGTGGTGAAGGCCGTACTGGTGAAGCTCGCGAACCGGTTAGCCCATGGGGTACTCCTGCTAAGGGCTACCGCACTCGTAATAACAAACGCACGGATAACATGATTGTTCGTCGTCGTTACTCAAATAAAGGTTAATTAGTATGGCTCGTTCATTAAAAAAAGGCCCATATGTAGACCTGCATTTGCTGAAAAAAGTAGATGCTGCTCGTGCAAGCAACGACAAACGCCCAATTAAAACTTGGTCACGTCGTTCTACCATTTTGCCTGATTTCATTGGTCTGACTATCGCTGTACACAACGGTCGCACTCACGTGCCTGTGTTTATCAGTGACAACATGGTTGGTCATAAATTAGGTGAGTTCTCATTGACCCGTACCTTTAAAGGCCACTTGGCCGATAAAAAGGCTAAAAAGAAATAAGGTGAATCATGAGAGTAAGTGCACAACATAAAAACGCCCGTATTTCAGCTCAAAAAGCTCGTTTGGTAGCTGATTTGATTCGTGGTAAAGACGTTGCCCAAGCTTTGAATATCTTGGCATTCAGCCCTAAAAAAGGTGCTGAGCTGATTAAAAAAGTATTGGAATCAGCAATCGCCAATGCCGAACACAACAATGGTGCAGACATTGACGAACTGAAAGTGGTAACTATCTTTGTTGACAAAGGTCCAAGCTTGAAACGTTTTCAAGCTCGTGCCAAAGGTCGCGGTAACCGCATCGAGAAACAAACTTGTCATATTAACGTGACAGTGGGCAACTAAGGAAAAGCTATGGGACAAAAGATTAACCCTACAGGCTTTCGCCTGGCGGTAACTAAAGACTGGTCTTCAAAATGGTTTGCTAAAAGCACCGACTTTTCTACTGTTTTGAAACAAGATATTGATGTTCGTAACTACTTGCGTAAAAAACTGGCTAATGCTTCAGTTGGTCGCGTAGTGATCGAGCGTCCTGCTAAATCTGCACGTATTACTATTCACTCTGCTCGTCCAGGTGTGGTTATTGGTAAAAAAGGTGAGGATATTGAAATCTTGAAGCGTGACTTGCAAACTCTGATGGGTGTGCCTGTTCATGTAAATATTGAAGAGATTCGTCGTCCTGAATTGGATGCACAAATCATTGCTGATGGTATTGCCCAGCAGCTTGAAAAACGTGTTCAATTCCGTCGCGCTATGAAACGTGCAATGCAAAATGCAATGCGTTCTGGTGCTAAAGGCATCAAGATCATGACTTCAGGTCGTCTGAATGGTGCTGATATCGCTCGTAGCGAATGGTACCGTGAAGGTCGTGTGCCTTTGCATACTTTGCGTGCGAACGTAGATTATGCAACTAGCGAAGCGCACACTACTTATGGTGTACTGGGTCTGAAAGTTTGGGTTTATACAGAAGGTAATATTAAATCTTCTAAACCTGAGCATGAGAAGAAACAAAGAAAGGCAGGTGGACGTAATGCTGCAGCCAACTAGACTGAAATATCGCAAGCAACAAAAAGGTCGTAATACCGGTATTGCTACTCGCGGTAACAAAGTAAGTTTCGGTGAGTTCGGTTTGAAAGCCGTAGGTCGTGGTCGTTTGACTGCCCGCCAAATCGAAGCTGCTCGTCGTACTATGACTCGTCATATTAAACGTGGCGGTCGTATTTGGATTCGTGTATTCCCTGATAAACCAATTACTGAAAAACCTATCCAAGTTCGTATGGGTGGCGGTAAAGGTAATGTGGAATATTACATTGCTGAAGTTAAACCAGGCAAAGTATTGTACGAAATGGACGGTGTTCCTGAGTCTTTGGCTCGTGAAGCATTTGAATTGGCCGCTGCCAAATTGCCTATTCCTACAACCTTTGTAGTAAGACAGGTGGGTCAATAATGAAAGCAAATGAATTGAAAGACAAATCTATTGAGCAATTAAACTCTGATTTGTTGGACTTGTTGAAAGCTCAGTTTGGCTTACGCATGCAAAATGCAACCGGTCAGTTGGGTAAATCTAGCGAGTTGAAACGTGTACGTCGCGATATTGCTCGTATTAAAACCATTTTAACTGAAAAAGGTGCTAAGTAATGAGCGAAGCTAAAAATGTTCGTACTTTGCAAGGCAAAGTGGTAAGCGACAAAATGGACAAAACTGTTACAGTATTGGTTGAACGTAAGGTTAAACACCCTCTGTACGGTAAAATTATTCGTTTATCAACTAAAATCCATGCCCATGATGAAAACAATCAATATGGCATTGGTGATGTAGTGGTAATCGAGGAATCTCGTCCTTTGTCAAAAACCAAGTCTTGGGTTGTAAAGGAATTGGTTGAGAAAGCCCGTACTGTTTGATTTAAAACACAGTAATGCAGCTTAATAAGAAACGAAGTCTTGCAGCAAAGTTAATTTGCGTGTAAACTTCGTTTCTTATCTTCCAGCTTCTTATGGAAGTTTCTCTCCCTTCGGGATCCAAGACTGGTTTACTAGAACCGTGATGGTTTCATTTAATAAGCAGCTTAAAGTAAGGTGCGAGTTATATGAAAGTGGTAAATTAAGTTGGTTAATTTAAAGGTACTAATATGATTCAAATGCAGACCATCTTAGATGTGGCTGATAACTCTGGTGCGCGTCGCGTAATGTGCATCAAAGTATTAGGCGGATCTAAGCGTCGCTACGCTTCTGTTGGCGACATTATTAAAGTTGCAGTTAAAGATGCAGCCCCGCGTGGTCGTGTCAAAAAAGGTGATGTATACAATGCGGTAGTTGTTCGTACTGCTAAAGGTGTGCGTCGTCCTGATGGTGCGTTAATTAAATTCGATAACAATGCTGCTGTGTTGTTGAATAATAAACTTGAACCTCTGGGTACCCGTATTTTTGGTCCGGTAACCCGTGAATTGCGTACTGAGCGATTTATGAAAATCGTTTCATTGGCGCCTGAAGTATTATAAGGAATAGCGCGATGAATAAAATCATTAAAGGCGATCAGGTTGTAGTGATTACCGGTAAAGATAAAGGTAAGCAAGGTCAAGTAGTTCGAGTATTGGGTGATAAAGTTGTTGTTGAGGGTGTTAATGTTGTAAAACGCCATCAAAAACCTAATCCAATGCGTGGTATTGAGGGTGGCATTATTGCTAAAGAAATGCCTTTAGATATTTCTAATATTGCAATCCTGAATCCGGAAACTAATAAAGCAGACCGTGTTGGTATTAAGCTGATTGAAAATGAAGGCAAAGTTAAACGCGTTCGTTTCTTCAAATCAAATGGCTCTATCATTGGAGCATAAGGAGATAACATGGCTCGTTTGAGAGAGTTTTATAAAGATACAGTTGTTCCTGAATTGGTTAAACAATTTGGTTACAAATCAGTAATGGAAGTTCCACGTATTGAAAAAATCACCTTAAATATGGGTGTAGGTGAAGCTGTTGCTGATAAAAAAGTAATGGAGCATGCTGTTTCTGATTTAGAGAAAATTGCTGGTCAAAAACCAGTTGTTACTGTTGCTCGTAAATCTATCGCAGGTTTTAAAATCCGTGATAACTATCCAGTTGGTTGCAAAGTAACATTGCGTCGTGATCAAATGTTTGAATTCTTAGATCGTTTGATTACTATTGCATTGCCTCGCGTACGTGACTTCCGCGGTGTAAGCGGTAAATCATTTGATGGTCGTGGCAATTACAATATGGGCGTTCGTGAGCAAATTATTTTCCCGGAAATTGAATACGATAAAATCGATGCTTTGCGTGGTTTGAATATTACTATTACAACTACTGCAAAAACTGATGAAGAAGCGAAAGCTTTGTTGTCACTGTTCAAGTTTCCGTTTAAAGGATAATCATGGCTAAGAAAGCACTTATTAATCGTGAGCTGAAACGTCAAGCATTGGCGAAAAAGTTTGCAGCTAAACGTGAGGCAATTTTCGCTGTTATTAATGATGCTAATGCGACTGAAGAAGAACGTTTTGAGGCACGTTTGAAATTTCAATCCATTCCTCGTAATGCAGCACCTGTACGTCAACGTCGTCGTTGTGCTTTAACAGGTCGTCCTCGTGGCACTTTCCGTAAATTTGGTTTGGGCCGTATTAAAATCCGTGAAATCGCTATGCGTGGCGAGATCCCTGGTGTTGTTAAAGCTAGCTGGTAATAGGAGTATAAATAATGAGTATGCATGATCCTATTTCCGATATGTTGACTCGTATTCGCAATGCGCAACGTGCTAATAAAGCAGCAGTTGCCATGCCTTCTTCTAAACTGAAATGTGCAATTGCAAAAGTTCTGAAAGAAGAAGGTTATATCGAGGATTTTGCGGTTTCTGCTGATGCAAAACCGGTATTGGAAATTCAATTGAAATACTATGCAGGTCGTCCTGTGATTGAGCAAATTAAACGTGTTTCACGTCCAGGTTTGCGTATTTACAAAGCATCAAGTGAGATCCCTAGCGTAATGAATGGCCTGGGTGTCGCTATTGTTAGTACTTCTAAAGGTGTAATGACTGATCGCAAAGCCCGTTCTGAGGGTGTTGGTGGTGAGTTGTTGTGCATCGTAGCCTAGTGGAGAAAAGTAAATGTCACGCGTCGCAAAAAACCCAGTGACTGTTCCTGCTGGTGTAGAAGTAAAATTCGGAACAGATGCATTGGTTATCAAAGGTAAAAACGGCGAATTGTCTTTTCCTTTGCATTCCGATGTTGCTATTGAACTGAACGATGGTAAATTGACTTTTGCTGCAAAAAATGACAGTAAACAGGCTAATGCTATGTCTGGTACTGCTCGTGCATTGGTTAATAACATGGTTAAGGGTGTTTCTGAAGGTTTTGAGAAAAAACTTCAATTGATTGGTGTGGGTTATCGTGCCCAAGCTCAGGGCAAAGTTTTGAACTTGTCTTTGGGTTTCTCTCATCCAATCGTATACGAAATGCCTGAAGGTGTTTCTGTTCAAACTCCTAGCCAAACAGAAATCGTTTTGACTGGTGCAGATAAACAAGTGGTTGGCCAAGTCGCTGCTGAAATTCGTGCATTCCGTTCTCCTGAGCCTTATAAAGGTAAAGGTGTTCGTTATGTGGGTGAAGTAGTAGTGATGAAAGAAGCCAAGAAAAAATAATTGAGGTTCACTAATGGATAAACATACAACCCGACTCCGTCGTGCACGCAAAACCCGTGCGCGTATTGCGGACTTGAAAATGGTAAGATTATGTGTGTTCCGCAGCAATAATCATATTTATGCTCAAGTAATTAGTGCTGAAGGTGATAAAGTATTGGCTCAAGCCTCTACATTGGAAGCTGAAGTACGTAGTAGCCTGAAATCAGGTAGTAACGTTGAAGCAGCAGCTGTAGTTGGTAAGCGTATTGCTGAAAAAGCTAAAGCAGTGGGTGTTGAAAAAGTTGCTTTTGACCGTTCAGGTTTCCAATATCACGGTCGTGTGAAAGCTTTGGCTGAAGCTGCACGTGAAAATGGTTTAAGCTTCTAATATTTGGAGACTTTCAGATGGCAAAACATGAAATTGAAGAACGCGGTGACGGCCTGATTGAAAAGATGGTCGCAGTTAATCGCGTGACTAAAGTAGTTAAAGGTGGCCGTATCATGGCTTTCTCTGCACTGACTGTTGTTGGTGATGGTGATGGTCGCATCGGTATGGGCAAAGGTAAATCAAAAGAAGTACCAGTTGCTGTTCAAAAAGCAATGGATCAAGCTCGACGCTCTATGATTAAAGTACCTTTGAAAAACGGTACTATTCATCATGAAGTTATTGGTCGTCATGGTGCTACTAAGGTATTTATGCAACCTGCTAAAGAAGGTAGCGGTGTGAAAGCTGGTGGTCCAATGCGTTTAGTATTTGATGCTATGGGTATTCATAACATTTCAGCTAAAGTACATGGTTCTACTAATCCTTACAATATTGTACGCGCTACATTAGACGGTTTGTCTAAATTGTATACCCCTGCTGATATTGCTGCTAAACGTGGCTTGACAGTAGAAGATATTTTGGGAGCTAACCATGACTGAGCAAAAAAAGATTAAAGTTACATTGGTTAAGAGCCTGATCGGTACAATTGAATCTCATCGTGCATGTGCTCGCGGTTTAGGTTTGCGCCGTCGTGAACATACTGTAGAGGTTTTGGATACCCCTGAAAACCGTGGCATGATCAATAAAATCAGCTACTTGTTGAAAGTGGAGTCTTAATATGTTTTTGAATACTATTCAACCTGCTGAGGGTGCTACTCACGCTAGTCGTCGTGTAGGCCGTGGTATTGGTAGCGGCTTGGGTAAGACAGGTGGTCGTGGTCATAAAGGTCAAAAAAGCCGTTCTGGTGGCTTCCACAAGGTAGGTTTTGAAGGCGGTCAAATGCCTTTGCAACGTCGTCTGCCGAAACGTGGTTTCAAATCTTTGACTGCGGCCGCTAATGCTGAAGTTCGTTTGAGTGAATTGAATCTGATTGCTGTGAACGAGATTGATGTCTTGGTTCTTAAACAAGCTGGTCTGATTCCTGCAACTGCTTCTAATGTAAAAGTTATTGCTTCTGGTGAAATCTCAAAAGCAGTTACCTTGAAAGGTGTAAAAGCTACTAAAGGTGCTAAAGCTGCTATTGAAGCTGCCGGTGGTAAAGTAGAAGAATAAGGCTTGCACTACAGTGGCTAATCAACAATCTTTATCAGGATTATCCAAATTTGGTGATCTGAAAAAACGTCTGGTGTTCCTTTTAGGTGCTTTAGTCGTTTTCCGTATTGGTGCTCATATACCGGTACCGGGCGTAGATGCTGTTGCATTAGCTAAGTTATACGAAGGCGCTGCAAACGGCATATTCGGAATGTTAAATATGTTCTCGGGTGGTTCGTTGGAGCGCTTTAGTATATTTGCAATTGGTATCATGCCTTATATTTCATCGTCGATTATTGTTCAGCTTGCTTCTGAAATTGTTCCTTCTTTAAAAGCTTTAAAGAAGGAAGGTGAGACTGGTAGGAAAATAATTACGAAATATACTAGGTATGGGACGGTATTATTGGCTGTATTGCAAAGCTTTGGTGTTGCAACATTTGTTTATCAACAAGGTGTTGTTGTAACGAGTTCGCTTGAGTTTCATATTTCTACAGTGGTCTGTTTGGTTACAGGTACTATGTTTCTGATGTGGTTAGGGGAGCAAATTACCGAGCGTGGTATTGGTAATGGTATTTCTTTAATTATTACAGCAGGCATTGTATCGGGTATCCCATCCGGTATTGTTCGGTTATTAACTTTGACTGAACAAGGCTCTATGAGTATGTTGATGGCGGTATCAATTGTGATTGGTATTTTGCTGTTGATCTATGCTGTAGTTTATTTTGAGAGTGCTCAGCGTAAAGTTCCTGTGCATTATGCTAAAAGACAGTTTGGCTCTGGAATAATGCCGGGACAAAGCATTCATATGCCGTTCAAGCTAAATATGGCAGGTGTTATTCCTCCTATTTTTGCTTCCAGTATTATTTTATTTCCATCTACACTTTTAGGTTGGTTTGGTTCAAATAGTACGAATTCTGTTCTTCATAAGGTTGCTGCAATGCTGCAACACGGACAGCCTTTGTATATTGGATTGTTTGCAACAACTATTATCTTCTTCTGCTATTTCTATACTGCTTTAGTATTTAGCCCTAAAGAAATGGCTGAGAATTTGAAGAAAAGTGGTGCATTTGTACCTGGTATTCGCCCAGGTGAGCAAACTTCTAGATATTTGGAAAAAGTTGTACTGAGACTAACATTATTTGGTGCTTTGTATATCACTACAATCTGTCTGATACCTGAATTTTTAACGACAGCATTGAATGTACCTTTCTATTTAGGCGGAACATCTTTGCTTATCTTGGTTGTCGTTACAATGGATTTTAGGACGCAAATCAATTCCTACGTAATGAGCAGTCAGTATGAAGATTTGATGAGTCGTCCAGATATGAAATCTTTATCACGTAAGTAGGCTTATGGCTAAAGAAGATACCATACAGATGCAGGGTGAAATCCTTGAGACTTTGCCCAATGCAACGTTTAAAGTAAAACTGGAAAATGATCATGTAGTACTTGGTCATATCTCTGGAAAAATGCGAATGCACTATATCCGTATTTCTCCAGGTGATAAGGTAACAGTTGAATTAACTCCTTATGATTTAACCCGTGCTCGGATTGTTTTCCGAGCAAGATAAACGATAAAAGGAAATAAAATGCGTGTACAACCTTCTGTAAAGAAAATTTGTCGCAATTGCAAGATTATTCGTCGTAATCGTGTAGTTCGCGTAATTTGTACTGACCCACGTCACAAACAACGTCAAGGTTAAGAAGCTAGTTTTCTTAACTATTGATTTTGTGGTATAGTGACATACTTTGCCCTAAAAAGGAAAAAATATGGCTCGTATTGCAGGGGTAAATATCCCTAATAATGCCCATATCGTAATTGGCCTTCAGGCTATTTATGGTATTGGTGCGACTCGTGCTAAATTGATTTGTGAGGCAGCAAATATTGCTCCTACTACTAAAGCAAAAGATTTGGACGAGGCTCAATTAGACGCTTTGCGTGAGCAAGTTGCTAAATATGAAGTTGAAGGCGATTTGCGTCGTGAAGTAACGATGAGCATTAAACGACTGATGGATATGGGTTGCTATCGCGGCTTCCGTCATCGTCGTGGCTTGCCTTGTCGTGGTCAACGCACTCGCACAAATGCTCGTACCCGTAAAGGTCCGCGCAAAGCGATTGCCGGTAAGAAATAAATTTTAAGGAATTTGATTAATGGCTAAAGCAAACACAGCTTCGCGTGTACGTAAAAAAGTACGTAAAACCGTAAGCGAAGGTATTGTGCACGTTCATGCATCTTTCAACAATACCATCATTACAATCACTGACCGTCAAGGCAATGCATTGTCTTGGGCTACCTCTGGCGGCGCTGGTTTTAAAGGTTCTCGTAAAAGTACACCATTTGCAGCACAAGTTGCAGCAGAAGCAGCTGGTAAAGTTGCCCAAGAGTATGGCGTTAAAAATTTAGAAGTCCGCATTAAAGGCCCTGGCCCTGGTCGCGAATCTTCTGTACGTGCTTTAAACGCTCTTGGTTTCAAGATTACCAGCATTACTGACGTTACCCCGTTGCCTCATAACGGTTGCCGTCCGCCTAAAAAACGTCGTATTTAATATTGGAGTGATTTAAAACATGGCACGTTATATTGGCCCTAAATGTAAATTAGCACGTCGCGAAGGTACGGATCTGTTTTTGAAGAGTGCACGTCGCTCTTTGGATTCAAAATGTAAAATGGATTCTGCACCTGGTCAGCACGGTGCGAAAAAACCACGTTTGTCAGACTACGGTTTGCAATTGCGTGAAAAACAAAAAATCCGTCGTATTTATGGTGTGTTAGAACGCCAATTCCGTCGTTACTTTGCGGAAGCTGATCGTCGTAAAGGTTCTACCGGTGAATTGCTGTTGCAATTGCTGGAGTCCCGTTTGGATAATGTCGTTTATCGTATGGGTTTTGGCTCTACCCGCGCTGAAGCACGTCAATTGGTTTCTCATAAAGCTATCGTTGTAAACGGTCAGGTTGTTAATATCCCTTCTTTCCAAGTTAAAGCAGGCGATGTTGTAGCTGTTCGTGAAAAAGCTAAGAAACAAGTACGTATCCAAGAGGCATTGAGCTTGGCTACTCAAATTGGCTTGCCAAGCTGGGTATCTGTTGATGCCGACAAATTGGAAGGTGTATTCAAAAATATGCCGGATCGCTCAGAATTGTCTGGCGATATTAATGAACAGCTGGTGGTAGAGTTCTACTCTAAATAATGCTAGCTCAATGAGGGACAGTTAAATGCAAAATAGCACAACCGAATTTTTGAAACCTCGTCAAATCGATGTAGATACCTTGTCTTCTACTCGAGCTAAGGTGTCTATGCAGCCATTTGAGCGTGGTTTTGGTCATACTTTAGGTAATGCTTTGCGTCGTATCTTACTGTCATCCATGAATGGCTTTGCCCCAACTGAAGTAGTTATTTCTGGCGTATTGCACGAATACTCTACTATTGATGGTGTTCAGGAGGATGTTGTTGACGTTCTCTTGAACATTAAAGGTATCGTATTCAAGCTTCACGGTCGTAACCAAGTTCAGTTGACTTTGAAGAAAACAGGTGCCGGTGCAGTTGTAGCCGGTGATATTGATTTGCCACACGATGTGGAAATCATCAATCCTGAACATGTTATTTGCCACTTGGCTGACAATGGCCAAATCGACATGGAAATTAAAGTAGAGCAAGGTCGTGGTTATCAGTCTGTTTCAGGCCGTCGCGTATTGCGTGATGAGAACAAACAGATTGGTGCGATTCAGTTGGATGCGAGCTTTTCGCCCATCAGTCGTGTTAGCTTTGAAGTTGAACCTGCACGCGTAGAGCAACGCACGGATTTGGATAAATTGGTTTTGGATATTGAAACCAATGGTTCTATTGATCCAGAAGAAGCTGTACGTAGTGCCGCACGTATCTTAATTGACCAAATGTCTATTTTTGCAGATCTGCAAGGTACTCCGGTTGAAGAGGTTGAAGAAAAAGCACCTCCTATCGATCCTATCTTGCTGCGTCCTGTAGATGATTTGGAATTAACCGTACGTTCAGCTAATTGTCTGAAAGCTGAAGATATTTACTATATTGGCGATTTGATTCAACGTACTGAAACCGAGCTTCTCAAGACCCCTAATTTGGGTCGTAAATCTTTGAATGAGATCAAAGAAGTGTTGGCCTCTAAAGGTCTGACATTAGGTTCCAAATTAGAAGCTTGGCCGCCTGTAGGCTTAGAAAAGCCGTAAGTTTGAAGATTAAAGGATAATGACATGCGTCATCGTAATGGCAACCGCAAATTAAACCGTACTAGCAGCCACCGTGCTGCGATGCTGCGCAATATGGCGAATTCCTTGTTGACTCACGAAACCATCGTGACAACTTTGCCTAAAGCAAAAGAATTGCGCCGCGTAGTTGAGCCCTTGATTACCTTGGGTAAAAAACCTTCTTTGGCAAACCGTCGTTTGGCTTTTGACCGCACTCGCGATCGTGATGTTGTAGTTAAATTGTTTGACGAATTGGGTCCACGCTTTGCTGCTCGTAACGGCGGCTATATTCGTGTACTGAAATACGGTTTCCGTAAAGGCGACAATGCTCCTTTGGCATTGGTTGAATTGGTTGATAAAGCAGCTGATTCTGCTGAATAAGCAAATTAATATGAAAGCACTACCTGTTTAGGTGGTGCTTTTTTATTTGGATAGACCCTTTCTCATTTCGCAGTGCTACAATACTTCAACGGGAAACCCTTATTCTATAAGGGTTTCCCGTTTTATTTTGTCTAAAAAAGCAGCCTTAAAATAATAATAGTTGGTCGGAATTTACCCTTTTTTCTTGGATTTTCAGCTCTCCCAACAGCAGTTTCATGGTGGTATATTGCTTTTCTGTTACTTCCAAACAGCGGATTGAGCCTTCTTGCGGTAGGTTTGCACATAGCCTATTGTGGTGTTTTTGCAACGAATCTCGACCTTTGACAATACGGCTGTATACGGAAAGTTGGAGCATTTGGTATCCATCTTTTAAAGGAACTGGCGGAATTGATTGGCGGCTTTGCGCTTGGCCGCCGTGGTAACAGGTAGGTCGAAGAAGACGATAATCCTCATAAATTTAGCCTCACTCATATTGGTATTCTTTCAATGGCAAGATTTCGGGCAGTTTCAGCTGTTTAGCGTTTTTGTTAGTTACGCTGGCTTGAAATGAAGAAATCATTTTGTCGATGGCAGCCAAGGTGCTGAAATGTTGCCGTTCGATGCAGATTTGATAGTGAAGGATCTTGATAAGGTTTTGTTTGAGGTTGGGTGTCAGTTCAGTTTTCAGACGGCCTTGTTTATGCAAATGTATAACGACCAGGTCGGCCAATGGGCGTAAGGGTTCGAGAAAGTCATCGGCGAGGTTGAATGGATTTAGTTCGCTCCTATGAAACAAGCCTAATGCAGGCAACCAACCATATAAGGTCAGGGCGCGTGCTACTGCTGCACGGAGTACGGCGTAGGTGTAGTTCAATGCGGCATTGACGTACGGGTAAACTTTTCCCCAAAGAGGGCTTGGAAGTAGAGGGCGGCAGCTTGGGCTTCACGGTTTCCTGTATCGCCTGAACGGACTTCGACTGCCAAAGTGCGCAGCCGTTTGGTTGCAAGATCATTGCCTGTTTCGTCTGCGACAAATGCTTGATTTAGGATTTTTTGGCGGACGATATGTTGCCAGAGTTGCTTTTTTAAGGGTTCGCTTATATTCAGTTGCAGCTTGAGGATTTTAAGTTGGCGGTGATATTGGGCATAAGGCAGCCATTGTCCGTAGGGTAGGAATTGCTCATCACATGTCAGCAGGGTTGCACTATGATCGGCTAAGGCTGATAAGAGCGGGGCGGTAATTAGGGTTTCGCGGTTTTCGATGATGATAACGGCGATGTCTTCTAATGGTACGGTATGGGACTCGCCGTTTTGTTGAATCAGCAGTTGCCGGCGTTGTAAGGATAATTTACCGCCGTTTTGAATGAGCAGGCTGCGCCAAGTCATGTTTTTCCCCTTATTTTTTATAAAAAATCCCTGCTTCAGGCCGTCTGAAACAGGGATAGATTAATTTAACGGACAGGTGGGCGTTTTTTCAGACGGCATGGTCTGATTTCTTTGCCGAGTTCGTCGATTTGGTATTTTGGGAATGAAAGGGCGGTTTTGACACCGATTCGATATATGCCGTCTTCGTCGAATTTTTGCAGCAGAATCCGTTGTTTTTTACTGCGAGGAAAACGGCTGGTTTCAACACGCGCTTTAAATTCCTGCCATTCGCGGCTGTTGTCTTTGCCGTTGAAGTATTCGTAAGGGGTTTGATTACCTTTGTTTTGGTTTTCGCTGCCCAATACCAGCACTTTATTGTTGAAACTGTCGTCCCATGTGCGCGAGAACGGCAGGGCATGGTCGATTTCGATATAGCCTTTTTCGTTCAGACGGCCTAGGTTGATTTCTTTGCCCGAATACAGGCATTTGCCGTGTTGTTGCTCGTACAGGCGCAGTTTCAGAATATCTTTGGATTTGGGTTCGCCGACAAAATTGGGGAAATACTCTCGGAACTTAGCGGCGGCTTTTTCCCGGTCTTTACGGTTTTCTTCTTGGCGTTTTTCGATTTCTTTGCGGTCTTTAAACGATTTGCCTACTTCCCTTGCCGTTTCAATATGGATACGTGCAGGGGAGCCGTACCGGCGTACAACGGCATTTATGACTTTTCTGGCTTGAGATAAGGCGCGCAAGACGACGGGGTTGCGGATTTCGTCGGCGGGAATCGGCGGCAGATAAATCTTTTCTTCCGCATTTTTCTTGCCGTAATGGTCTCCGTAGATTTCGGCGCAGGCTTCATCGTAACGTTTGCCTTGCTCCATTAGAGGCACAATTCGGCGCAATGCTTTCAAGGAAATTTGGACGAACTTGTCGAAGCTGATGTGTTTTAACAGCGCTTCTAAAATTTCGGGCTGAACACGGTCTTTCAGACGGCCTGTAATGTCTTCATCGGTTTTGAACAGGGAGAATGCCGTGCCGATTTCGTCTTGTAATTCGGGAGAAAGGTTTAATGGGGATTTTTTGTCTTTCAATCCTTCTTTTTCCAGCGCACGGCTGATGGCATGGTAGGCCTTCATTTCCATCAATGTTGAGGCTTCGGCATTGTCTTTACCATAGCGCAAGCCTTTGAAAAAGGCGGTATCTTCTAAACCCAGCAGCTTACGGGCTTGTGCGTAAGTCAGTTTGGATTTTCTGTATGGCTCGTCCATAAGCGTGGCGCGTTCGGTAGTGGTCAATGGCCGCTCGCTGCCTTGCTCTAAAATACGCAGGTTGTTCAGCTTGGTCAGCCAGATGAAACGTCCGGCGGTGTAGGTGTTTTTAGCGGCTTTCGGCTCTGTCGGCTCAAAGGTGCAATACCCCAACATTTTTTGAACAGCATCGCCAGACAGGGCAGGGCGTTGCGCCATCAGCAGGGTTTCAATACCTTCTTTAAGGCCGTCTGAAACATGCGGATTGCCGAATTCTTTTTGTTTTTCAAACAGTAAATTCAGCTCTGCTTGTAAATCTTTGCGGTTGAACGTATGCGAATAATCGCCGCGTTGGTTGCGGATATGGCCGCTTTCTTTCTCAAATTTATTTAAAGCTAATTCGGCTGGTGTGCGGAAATTGCCTGTTTGTAAGGCATGGGCATTGTCGGCTACGCCTTTAAGCAAAGCGCCAAGCTCCTTATCGGCAGTTTCGCCCTCGTTTTTTCTTTGCGACAAATAGCCGCGATGTTTGATTAAATGCAACAAGACTGCCGACCACTCCAAAGGCGTCAGTTTGCGATCTAATGCGGCTGCGCGAAGTTGCCATGGTGTATTCGGTAAGGATTTAATCAAGCCGTTTTCATCAAAATCGGCGGCTTGTAATACGCCTTCGCGTTTCAATAGACGGCGGGCCCGAAGCAGACGGTGGGCGCGACGGCGGGTCAGGCGGCGAACACTGCGTGCCAAGCGTCTTGCCGCTGCGAGAGAGTCGCCTGTTTTCGGTACTTCTGCACGCTCAAATACGCGCACGCCCAAATCAATCAGGCGGATGGGGTTTTCTTCTTCGTTAATTTCTACCATCGCCCAGCCGACGGATGCAATGCCGATATCGAGACCGAGGATGTAGTTGATTGGATTGGGTTTGAATGCAGCCATCAGTTTCTCCGTAATGTGATGTTTGGTAAGTATAAATATATCCTAGGTAAGTATTACTATGCAAATGAAATGCTTGACTGGGTGCCGATTTGGAATTAGAATCCGTCCATATTGTTGCACTGCGAAATGAGAAACGTTGCTACAATAAGGCCGTCTGAAAAGATGTGCCGCAACGCTCTGCCCCTTAAGGCTTCTGCTTTAAGGGGCATCGTTTTATCTAGATGGCAGGGATTAAAAAGGCCGTCTGAAATTTCAGACGGCCTTTGGTATTACCAGATATCGGATTTGATTTTGCGTTTCAAGCCTGGGTGTTCAGAGAGTTTGAACTCTGGGTCTTTACCCATTTTCAGCTTGGCTGTGTAGTCTTTCAACAGCAGGAAGGCAAGTGGTGACAGGAGCAGGATGGCAACGAGGTTAATCCATGCCATGATGCCCATGGCCATGTCTGCCATATCCCATACCAAGGGTACGTTGGCAACTGCGCCGAAGTAGACCCATGCCAAAACCAGCATACGGAAAACGGCGGTAACCAGCCAATGGCTCTTGATGAATTGGACGTTGGACTCAGCATAGGCATAGTTGCCGATAACGGTTGAAAAGGCAAACATAAACAGGATGGCGGCAAGGAAGCCCGCGCCCCATTCGCCTACCTGGCTGACGATTGCCGCTTGGGTCAGCGCCGCACCACTCAGGTCGCCGTAAGGCTGTTGATAGGTCAAGACGATAAAGGCAGTGCATGAGCAGACGATGATGGTATCGACGAAAACGCCCAGCATTTGAATCATGCCTTGGGAGACGGGGTGTTTCACTTCGGCTGCGGCTGCGGCGTTCGGCGCAGAACCCATACCCGCCTCATTGGAATACAGGCCGCGTTTGATACCCTGCATCATGGTGGTCGAAATCAGACCGCCGAGGAAACCGCCTGCAGCCGAATCGAAGTTGAACGCGTTGGAGAAAATCTGATCGAACACATCAGGAATCAGGGAAATATTGGTAGCAATGATGAAGAGTGCTATGACGAGATATAAAACCGCCATCAGCGGAACGATAATTTCCGCGGCTTTAGATACGCGACGGATACCGCCGAAGATAATAGGGGCAGTCAGAATGACCAGGGCGACACCGACATAGTGTTGATCCCAGCCCCATGCCGCTTTGGTGGTATCGGCGATGGTATTGGTCTGTACGGCTTCAAATACAAAGCCGAAACAGAAAATCAGGCTCAGGGCGAACAAAACGCCCAGCCATTTTTGTCCCAGGCCTTGAGTTATG
The DNA here is from genome assembly GCF_051957375.1 of Neisseria sp. P0017.S009. NCBI lineage: Bacteria > Pseudomonadati > Pseudomonadota > Betaproteobacteria > Neisseriales > Neisseriaceae > Neisseria > Neisseria sp. P0017.S009. The sequence continues at coordinate 84,888 of NZ_JBQCWL010000007.1, read as the reverse complement.
TAGTAGGCAGGACCGCCGCGGAAGTGGTGGTTGTCGTAGTCCCGGACTTTAAAGAGTTGGGCCAGTGAAGATTCGACAAACGCCGAACTCATGCCGATTAAGGCGGTTACCCACATCCAGAATACCGCGCCCGGCCCGCCGAGTTTGATGGCAATCGCCACGCCGGCGATGTTGCCCACGCCTACGCGGCTGGCCAAGCCGGTAACGAATGCTTGGAACGGTGTGATTCCGTGCGGATCATCACCTTGTTTGCGGCCGCCCAGCATTTCTTTGATACTGCGGCCGAAGAGGCGGAATTGTACAAAACCGGTGGTAACGGTGAAAAAGAGGCCTGCGCCTAAAAGCATATATACCAACCCCGACCACATTGGGTCGTTGATGGCGTTTACCCAGCCGTGAAGCTGTTCGAAAAATTGATCCATACAAACCTTTCAGAGTTTTTGCATTTTCAGACAGCCTGTGTGTGTGGGCTGTCCTGTAATTGGATGTATTCTAGCAGACTGTCAACAAACTGAAAAACGTTTACATATTCTTTTTTATATTATGCTTTTGATTATCATGGAATTTTATTATTATAATGTAAAGGAATTGTCGATTTTAATTTTTCCGTTTTACATATTTGAACAAAAAGGCCGTCTGAAAACAGAATCTTGTTTTCAGACGGCCTTGATTTTATTTCAATGTGTTATTCGGGACGCATTTGCGGGAACAGAATCACGTCGCGGATGGTTTGCGAATCGGTCAGCAACATTACCAAGCGGTCGATGCCGATGCCGCAGCCGCCGGTCGGCGGCAGGCCGAATTCCATGGCACGGATGTAGTCGGCATCGTAGTGCATGGCTTCGTCGTCGCCAGCGTCTTTTTGCGCCACTTGTGCCTTGAAGCGTTCGGCTTGATCTTCCGGATCGTTCAACTCGGAGTAGCCGTTTGCCAGTTCGCGGCCGACAACGAAAAGCTCGAAGCGTTCGGTCAAACCCGGTTTGCTGTCGGATGCGCGTGCCAATGGCGATACTTCGACAGGGTAGTCGATGATGAAAGTCGGGTTCCACAGTTTGCTTTCTGCACAACCTTCAAACAGGGCAAGTTGCAGGCTGCCGATGCCCGGAGACGGAGGCAGGCTTTCGCCGTGTTTGACGATTTCTTTTTTCAGCCATTCTTCATCGTTCAACTGCTCGTCGGTGTAGTGCGGATTGTATTTCTTGATGGCTTCGAGAATGGTCAGGCGTTCAAACGGGCTTTCCAAATCGACTTCTTTGCCGTTGTAGCTGATTTTTGCCGTGCCGTTTACCGCGCGGGAAGCGTTGCGGATGATGTCTTCCGCCATTTGCATCATGCGTTCGTAGTCGGAGAAGGCTTCGTAGAATTCGATCATGGTGAATTCAGGGTTGTGGCGTACGGACATGCCCTCGTTACGGAAGCTGCGGTTGATTTCAAACACGCGTTCCAAGCCGCCGACAACCAAGCGTTTCAGATACAGCTCGGGAGCGATGCGCAGATAGAGCGGAATGTCCAAGGCATTGTGGTGGGTAACGAACGGTTTTGCCGTCGCACCGCCCGGAATCGGGTGCATCATTGGGGTTTCAACTTCCAAATAATGCTCGTTGACCATGAAATTGCGCACGGATTGGATGATTTGGCTGCGTTTGATGAAGGTATTGCGTGATTCTTCGTTGGCAATCAAATCGACGTAGCGTTGACGGTATTTGGTTTCCTGATCGCTCAAACCTTTGTGTTTGTCCGGCAGAGGGCGCAGGGATTTGGATAGCAGGCGGATGTTGGACACGCGCACGGTCAATTCGCCGTGGTTGGTTTTGAACAAAGTACCTTCCGCGCCGACGATGTCGCCCAAGTCCCAGTGGTTGAAGTCGTCCAAAACTTCTTGGCTCACACCTTTGTTGTTCAGATAAAGCTGGATTTGACCGGTAACGTCTTGAATGGTGGCGAAGCTGGCTTTGCCCATTTGACGTTTGAGCATCATGCGGCCGGCTACTTTGACGGGAATGCCTTGCGGGTCGAGTTCTTCTTTGCTGATTTCACCGTATTGGGTATGCAGGTCGGCGGCGAAGCTGTCGCGTTTGAAATCGTTAGGGTAGGCGTTGCGTTCTTTGCGGATGTTGTGCAGTTTCTCGCGGCGCAGGGCGATGATTTGGTTTTCGTCCAACTGCGGCTCGATTTGAGGATTGTTTTGTTCGCTCATGGTGTTTTCCGGAAAAATAAGTCAGGCTGCCGGAGTGTTCAGACGGCCTGAATAAAGTGAAAAATTGGCTCTATTTTACGCGATGTCGGTATTTTTTTCTATAAAGCCAGAAAGGCCGTCTGAAACCTGAAAAATCGGTTTCAGACGGCCTTTTGTTTTATGAAGGGCAGTATCGGCAGTTAGATATCGGTTTCTAAATAAACAACTTGGGTTTGCAGATATTCTTCCAAGCCGTGTTTGCCGTCGGCGCCGCCGATACCTGATTTTTTCCAACCGGCATGGAAGCCCTGCATGGCTTCAAAGTTTTCGCGGTTGATGTAGGTTTCGCCGAAACGCAGACGGCGGGTTACATAAAACGCTTCATTCAGATTGGTGGTATAGACGGAGCTGGTCAGGCCGAATTCGCTGTCGTTTGCCAAAGCAATGACTTGATCGAGCGTGTCGAAAGTGGCAACAGGCAGGACGGGGCCGAAGGTTTCTTCCTTCATGATGTCCATGCTGTTGTCGGTATTGGTCAGCAGGGTAGGTTCGAAGAAGTAGCCTTTGCCGTCGGCACGTTTGCCGCCGCAAACCAAAGTTGCGCCTTGTCGAACTGCACGTTCGACTTTCTCGGCAACGGCTTTGACGGCGCGCTCTTCAATCAATGGGCCCATTTCCAGTGCGCCAGGTTCGGCCTTAGCTGGATTGCCGTAGCGCACGCCTTTCATGGCGGCGGTCATTTTTTCAATAAATGCGTCTTTCAGGCTGTTGTGGACATACACGCGTTCGGCGCAGTTACAGATTTGACCAGTATTGCCCACGCGTGAAGCCAAGATGGATTTGACGGCCAGATCCAGGTCGGCATCTTTCAAAACGATGGCAGGGGCTTTGCCGCCCAGTTCCAGTGAGACTTTGGTAATGTTGGCGGCGGCAGCTTCCATTACTTGACGGCCTGCTTCTACAGAACCGGTCAGGCTGACCATATCGACTTGCGGATGCGATGCTAAGGCATTGCCGATTTCTGCGCCTGGGCCGTTGACGACGTTGAATACGCCGGCAGGTAAGCCTGAAGCATGAACGATTTCAGCAAAGATGTGGCAGTTAATCGGGGTAACGCTGCTTGGTTTGACGACGATGGTATTGCCTGTTACCAAAGCCGGGCCCATTTTGCGGGCGATCAGGAAGAATGGGAAGTTCCACGGCAAAATGCCGGCGATTACGCCCAAAGGACGTTTGAACAATAAAATGTTTTCGCGCGGACGGTCGCTTTGGATGATTTCGCCTTCATAACGGCGCGCCCATTCGGCTTGGTAATCGAGATAATCGGCAGTGAACATGACTTCTATGCGTGCCAAATCTTTGGTTTTTCCGCCTTCGGCAACAATGGTATCCGTCAGCTCGTCGGCACGTTCGCGGATGCCTTGGGCAATTTTGCGCAGGTATGCGCCGCGCTCAACGGCAGGCAAACGCTCCCATGTAGTTTGCGCATCTCTGGCCGCGGCAACGGCACGATCAACATCGGCTTTTCCACCTTTAGGCTCACGCGCGATGACTTCTTCGGTTGCCGGATTCAATACATCACGCCATGTACCGTTAAAGTCGGTTTCAAAGCGGCCGTTGATATACATAGACAGTTGTTTCATCAAACCTTCTCCTGTTGTTGTAGTTGGATGTAGTTTTAGTCTATGCCTAAATTGTCTGGCATACAAGAGGATTTGGCATGGGTTGATGGTAGGTATTTGGAAGTTTTTAGAAAAAGATGTTGGGTGGGGGAGTTGGGTTTGATTGATTCAAGAGGTTGGTGCTGGTGTGATGCCTTGAGTTGCATCCATAACAGCATTGTGACAAAGCTCGGATATTGCTTGATTTTGATGATGAGAAAGGTATCAAGTGAAGAAAGGCTTGATGGAGAATATAAAAAAAACCTGCTTTTTTCAAAGCAGGTTTTCATATTTGGTGGGTCGTGAGCGATTCGAACGCTCGACCAACGGATTAAAAGTCCGCTGCTCTACCGACTGAGCTAACGACCCGATAAGCTGTGCATTATAGGGAGATTGTTTCTTTTCGTCAACTGTTTTTTTGAAATTTTTTTCAAAAAACGTAAACCAGCTGTTATTTGGCGTTAATTCTCCCTTTTTCGAGTATTAATTATGTTATGATTTTCTAATCTGTCAGTTCTGATGGATATTTTTTAGACCAAAGGATATACAACATGAAAAAATTATTGATTGCTGCGATGATGGTGGCTGGTTTGGCTGCTTGTTCTCAAGAGGCGAAACAGGAAACTCAAGAAGCGGCTTCTGCCGTTGCTTCTGATGTGAACGCTGCTGCCGAACACGCGGCTTCTGCTGCCGATGCTGCTGCTTCCGAAGCTAAAGGCGCTGCTGAACAGGCTGTTTCTGACGCTAAAGAAGCCGGTGCCGATGCGAAGGAAACTGCGGAGAAAGCAATTTCCGATGCTAAAGAAACTACCGGTAAAGCCATCGATGGTGCTAAAGAAGCCAGCGACAAAGCCTTGGACGATGCAAAAGCTGCTGTGGGTGAAGCTAAAGATGCTGCCAAAGATGCGGCTAAAGATGCTTTGGGTAAAGCAGCCGATGCGACTCAAGAAGCTGCCGACAAATTGAAAGACGCTGCTAAATAAGCTGGTGTTTGATATTTGAAAAGGCCGTCTGAAATGTTCAGACGGCCTTTTTATATTGGCAGATTATTTTTTCTCTTGCTGACGCGTGTACACCAAAGAAGTCAGGATGGACGCGCCCAGTGCGCCGAAGACGACGGACAGGGAAATGGAAATCGGGATATGCACCCAGTGCATAATCAGCATCTTGATGCCGATAAAGCTCAATACGAAAGCCAAGCCGTATTTGAGGAAAATAAAGCGTTCGGCAAAGTCTGCCAGTAAGAAGTAGAAGTACATGGCACGCAGGCCCAAGATGGCAAAAATGTTGGAAGTGAGGACGATGAAAGGGTCGGTGGTTACGGCAAAAATAGCGGGGATGCTGTCCACGGCGAAGATGACGTCGCTCAATTCGATCATAATCAATACCAGCAAAAGCGGCGTAGCGATACGTTTGCCGTTTTCGATGGTAAAGAATTTTTCATCGTCAAACTGTTGGCTGGTCGGGATGACTTTTTTGAGCAGAGTCAGGATCTTGTTTTGGGAAAGGTCTTCTTCAGCTTCGGCTTCGGGCTTCATCATGTGAATGCCGGTGTATAAGAGGAATGCGCCGAAGAGGTACAAAATCCATTCAAATTGTTGTACCAAGGCTGCGCCGATGAAGATCATGATGGCGCGCAGGACGATGGCGCCGAATACGCCATAGAGTAAGACGCGGTGTTGGAATTTGGGTTCTACTTTGAAGTAGCCGAAAATCATCAGGAAAACGAAGATGTTATCGACGGCAAGGGATTTTTCAAGCACATAGCCGGTGAAGAATTCGAGGACTTTTTCTTTGGCGACAACGGCCCCGTAAGTCGGGTTGCCCGCCAGTTCAAAATAGAGCCAGCCTGCAAACGTGCAGGATACGGCCACCCAAATGCCGCTCCAGGCGAGGGCTTCTTTTATGCTGACTTTGTGGGCGCCGTTTTTTTTTCAGCGATACCATATCGATGGCGATCATGATTAAGACGGCAATAAAGAAGATGCCGTAAAACATCGGCGAGCCGACGGACGGGTATTGGGTCATAAACAATCCTTGTGTGTGGGGTATGGGTAAGGTTTACCAAGACAGGTAGAACATCGCCTTGGCAAAAAAGACGATAAACAGCATATGGCTGAATACAACGGCGTGTATGTATTTCGACCAGCCGACGGTGAGGGTGTGCCGTGCCATTTTGACGACGGCGATGGCAAAATGTACCAAAACGCTTATTGCCAACAGGATTTTGATGCTCAGCATGATGCCGAAAGAGCTGTCGAATGGGTGGTGCAGTATCGGCAGGTAGCGGTTGTACACCATCACGATGCCGCTGATGAACAGGGTAATGACGACAGGCGGCATTACGCGGACGGCACGATAGGACATGGCATGTTCGACTTCGCGGCGCGATTCGCGTGAAACGCGGCCGGTGTGTAAAACGGAGAGGACCAGCATTTCGAAAAATACGCCGCCGACAAAGGCAATCGCGCAATAAACGTGGATGATGTGTGCCAGTGCGTAGATACTCATGACGGGTGTTTCCGGTAATTCAGACAAGTCGTCATTGTATCACTACCGAATGCGGTTGATGCATGCGCAATTTTATGCCAAATATATTAAATTTTATAAATATTCTATTGGAATTGCCGTTTATTTTTGAAGTTAACCGTTCATCAAGAGCGTTATCTTAGTTTAATCTGTCTTTACTTATTAGAAAATATATTAATGAAAGGTTGTGCCATACTGTTCCATATAAAGCTTAACCCCTGATGGAGAATCAAACCATGAAGAAAACTTTTGCAAAAACTGTGACCTTGATCATGCTGGCTGCCTCTTTGGGTGCATGTGCCAATATGACTCAAACCCAACGCAACACTGCTGCTGGTGCGGTATTGGGTGGCGTGGCAGGTAACTTGATTGGTGGCGATACCGGCTCTACCTTGGGTGGCGCGGCTTTGGGTGGCGTTATCGGCAGCCAGGTTCATACCCGCTACTAATCCTTTATTCGGTTAAAAATAAAAAAGGCCGTCTGAATATTCAGACGGCCTTTTGTTTTACGGTTTATTCGTTGACGAACGTTACACCGGTCAGTTGCGATTGCAAAATAGCCGTGCGCAAGGCAGTCAGTGCTTTCGGTCGGACAAAGTTGCGGCGATAGGCCAAAACGACACGGCGGTGTGGTGCAGTGCCTTCAAACGGGATAATGCTGAAAAGCATATGGTCGTTTTCGGTCAAGGCGGTAGCCGGCATGACGCTGATAGCCAAACCGCTGGCAACCATGTGGCGGATGGTGTTGATGGAGCTGCCTTGCAGGGTATTGGTCAAACCTTGGATTTTCTGTTTGGAAGCCAATTCGGAACAGCTTGCCAATACTTGGTCGCGCATACAGTTGCCTTCGGACAGCAGCAACACTTGTTCTTCGCCCAAAAGCTGAGGCGTAACGGCATCGAGTTCTTCAAAGTGATGTCCTTTGGGAACGATGACGAAGAAAGGTTCGTCATACAGAGGCTCGGTTACGATGCCCGGCTCTTGGAACGGTTCGGCAACGACGATTGCATCGACATCGCCGCGTTTGAGCGACTCGGTCAGGATGTGGGTATAGTTCTCTTCCAGCATCAGCGGCATTTTCGGCGCGGTTTCACGCAGCGCGGTAATGAGCTTGGGCAGAAGGTAGGGGGCAACGGTGAAAATCAGGCCGAGTTTGAACGCACCTTCCAATTCGTTTTGCTCTTCATTGGCAAGGTGCTTGATGAGTTCGGCTTCTTCCAAAACCCGTCGGGCTTGGGCGACAATGCGCTCGCCCGCTTCGGTTGTGATGATGTCGTTGCTGCTACGGTCGAACAGGGATACCGACAGCTCTTCCTCCAGCTTTTTGATGGCGATGGAGAGGGTGGGCTGGCTGACAAAGCAGCGTCGTGCGGCACGTCCGAAGTGACGTTCTTGTGCGACGGCTACGATGTAACGCAATTCGGTCAAGGTCATGTGTTAAGCCTTTTTTTGTTCCGGCAGGGTGATGTTCAGCTCAAGAACGTCCAAGCCGTCTTGTTTCTCTTGGGAGATGCGGATGTCGTCCAATGATACGTTGACGTATTTGGACAGGACCTCCAACAACTCTTTACGCAGGGTCGGCAGATAGTCCGGAGCTTGGCCTTCTTGTGCGCGTTCTTGCGCGATGATGATTTGCAGGCGGTCGCGCGCGACTGTGGCGGTTTTCGGCTTTCTGCCGAACAGCATATCGAGCAGTGACATGTATTAACCTCCGAACAGTCGTTTTAAGAAGCTTTTCTTCTCAGCTTCGAGGAAACGCATTTCGCGGTTTTCACCCAAGAGGCGGGCGATAACGTCCTTGTAGGCTTCTGCTGCTGCGGCATTGTCTTGGTGGATGACAGGTTCGCCGGCGTTGGAAGCTTGCAGGACGTTTTGTGATTCAGGAATCACACCGATCAACGGAATACGCAAGATATCGCAGATGTCTTGTACAGACAGCATTTCGCCTTTAGCCACGCGCTCAGGGGAGTAGCGGGTAATCAGCAAGTGCTCTTTAACAGTACCGCCTTGTTCGGCTTTGCGGGATTTGCTTTGCAAAATGCCCAAGATACGGTCGGAGTCGCGGACGCTGGATACTTCCGGATTGGTGGTAATGATGGCTTCGTCGGCAAAGTAGAGTGCCATCAGTGCACCTTGTTCGATACCGGCAGGGGAATCGCAGATAATGAATTCGAAGCCCATTTTTTCGCTGGCCAGCTCTTTCATCACGTTGTCCACGCCTTCGCGGGTCAGTGCGTCTTTATCGCGGGTTTGCGAAGCGGGCAGGATGTAGAGGTTTTCGCAGTTTTTGTCTTTAATCAGGGCTTGGTTGAGTGTGGCTTCGCCTTGGATGACGTTGATGAGGTCATACACGACGCGGCGTTCGCAACCCATAATCAGGTCGAGGTTGCGCAAACCGACGTCGAAGTCGATTACGGCGGTTTTGTGGCCGCGCAGGGCCAGGCCGGTTGCGATGCTGGCGCTGGTAGTGGTCTTGCCTACGCCGCCTTTACCTGAAGTTACTACGATGATTTTGGACACGATATTTCCTTTTTAAGTACTGATGTTTATTCGGCGTCGATTGCGCTGATAACCAGTCGGTTGTCTTGCAATGATACTTGTACGGGTTTTTTGTGCAGATGCTCGGGCAGGTCTTGCTCGAAGTTGCGGTAGATGCCGGCAACGGAGACTAATTCGGCCTGCATGGAATGAATAAAGATGCGCGCGTTGGTGTTGCCTTTTGCACCGGCCAACGCTCTGCCGCGCATGGGGGCGTAAATATGGATGTTGCCGTCGGCGATAAGCTCCGCACCTTGGCTGACGATGCCGGTAACGATGAGGTCGCCGTTTTCAGCGTAAACCTGCTGGCCGGTACGTACGGGCGTGCTGACCAATACGGTCGGATTATTGATAACGGTGGCTTGTACGTCTTGCGGCTGCGGTGCTTGGCGCGGGGTAGGCGCTGCCTGTGTGTCGGCTGCTTGGGTGGAGTTGCCTTGTTTGAATACCAAGTGGTAACGCGCCGCCGCCGCTGCCCATGTGTCGCTGGTGTGGTGCAGCCCTAAAATTTGCATGCCGTAACGGGCAAACAGGGAAATCATGCCGCCCAAATCGATGGATTCGGGATGGTCGAAATCTTGTACGTCTAAAATGAAGGGAACGAATTCGTCTTGGGATTGGCCTGCCAGTTGGCGCAGGAATTCTTCCAATTCGGTTAGATCTGCGGTGTGCAGATGGATGGATAAGACGTCCAAACGTGACGTTTTTATGTCGAATGCGGGTTTCATTGTAATGAAATAATAAAATTTTTTAATGACGTAAGTTTACCGTGTAAATCTTGGCTATTCAATCTGTTTGGCCGTCTGAAACCAAAATATTTTGTTTGAACGTTTTTTAGCTGTATTTAGTGTGGTTTTTTGGTGTGAACGTAGGTTTCAGACGGCCTTGGGAAAGGGATAGCCGTGTGTGTCGATGTCGTCGGCGGCGGCCCACGGCGTGTGGATGAGGGTGGACGGCAGGTGCGCCAATTCGGGGAGGTAACTGCGGATGTAGCTGCCGTCGGGGTCGATTTGGTGCGAACGGTGGGCATAGCGGACGGTGGCCGTGTCTTGGGCGGCAAGGTGCCAGTTGGCTTGGTTGAGCGCAGGGTCGGTGCCAGTTTGGACGGAGGCTGTCCACGCGATGCCTTGGTTGGGGTCGAAGTTGAGGGCATGGCAGAAATAGTGGGCGCACAGCTGCTGGAGAACGGGGTGTAAGTGGCCGGTGGCTTCGAGGCCGCGGATGGAGGCGTCGATGATGGGCACGCCGGTTTGGCCGTGTCGCCAGTATTCGCGTACCGGGGCGGCATCGGTTGTTTCGGGCAGGCGGCGGTGGTAGGCGAGCTGGTAGCAGTAGTCGCGGAAAATGAGCTTGTCCAGCCACTCGAAATGTCGGTTTGCCAAGCTTTCGGCAGCCAGCAGGCGCGGGGAAATGCAGCCTGCGGACAGGTAGGCATTGAGGAGGCTGGTGTTTTTTCGTGCCGGATAATTTTGGGTAATCGGGTAGTGAACCAAATTCTGTTTGAACGCGTGCCATTGCGTTAAGGCTGCGGTTTCGCCGCTCTGCTGATAGGCAGGCAATACTGCGCCGGTATGGGCTGGAAACAGTGGAACGTTTTGTCCGATTTGAACAGGCAATTTGGTTTCAGACGGCCTTTGTCCTGAATAAGCCTGCAACCATGCTTGTTTATAGGCGGCAAAATCGGTGTAGGGCAGGCCGTTGGCATCCATGAGGGGGGATTTGGCCAAAATGCCGCGGTCGTTGGCGTGTTGCAGGGCAATGCCTGCTTGGTCGAAATTGTGCCAGAGGTGGTTGTCTTGGCGGATTTCGGCTTCGGTGTAGGCTTCGTCTGTGATGACGGTATGGGCATTAAGCGCAGCAGCCAAGGGGAGGAGGTCTTCGTCGGAAGCGACGACATATAAGGGAATATGGTGTGCCGCCAGACGGGTATGCAGTTCTTGTGCGGCTTGATAATGGAACAGGCTTTGACGCGGATTGTGGTTTTCAGACGGTCTTTGGCTGACCCAGACGCAGGTGATGGGCAAACCGCTTGCAACGGCGGCATTAAGCGCGGCATTGTCATGCAGGCGGAGGTTGCGGCGGAACCAGACAAGGACGTGAGCAGATTTCATGAGCATGTTCCGACGAAAAAGGGGAAACCATTTTATCAGAATCGGCCTCATGTATCAGGCCGTCTGAAAAATCTTTTGGTTTGATTTCGCTATATAATTTTGGTTTTAGCAATGAGGCGGCAACAATGACCGAGCAAACCGTTTTGGCACTCATTACCTGCCAAACTTATCCCGAACCATCGGACAACCTGAAAACATTGGCGGCATGCTTGGAAAGCATGGGCGTGAAAACCGTATTTGATGCGTGGCAAAACCATCCGTCTGCGACGTTTTTACTGCCTTTGTGCGCATGGGATTATGCCGCCGAACCCGAAGCCTTCCGCCAATGGCTGGAACATGCCGGGCAGGCGGGGCAGCGTTTTATCAATCCGCCCGAATTGATGGCTTGGAATATGGAAAAGACTTATTTATGCGATTTGGCGGCGCGCGGAGCGCAAGTGATTCCCAGTGTGTTCGTTCCGCCGCAAAAAGCCGAATTGGCCGACATCCTGAACCAACAGGGCTGGACGGAAGCGGTCATCAAGCCGGCATTTGGGCAGAGCGGCAAAGGCGTGGTTAAAGTTTGTGCGGAGGCATTGGACGTGAACATGGCGGATTATCCGCAAGGTATGATTGTTCAACCATATATCCGCGAAATCGAAACAGCAGGCGAAACATCGCTGGTGTTTTTCAACGGCGCATTCAGCCATGCCGTGCGCCGTCAGCCGCCGCAAGGCGAATGGCGCGCCAACTCGGCCTATGGTGTGTCGGTGTTCGGTATTGAGCCACCCGAGTTTGCCATCAGTGCCGCACAAGATGTACTGGCCGCTTTGCCGCAAATGCCGGTTTACGCCCGAGTGGATGGTACATTGGTCGGTGACACCTTCCTGCTCAATGAGTTGGAACTCATCGAGCCAGCCCTGTATTTGCACACCAGCGAAGGCGCAACGGAACGCTTTGCCCGAGTGCTGGCGCAGTTGCTTGGGCAACATTCATCAACCTGATTTTATCAATATAATTAACAAGCCTCAGGCCGTCTGAAAACCATCTTTCAGACGGCCTGAAGCTTTTTAAAACAAGATTTGCATGTTTGTATTTTTCAATAATGTGCCATTTGTCGATTGTGTCATTTTAATTGTTGCAGTCTTAATTGATGGTTGATTAACTTTCATTTGGCATTTTATCTCGGCCGCAGCCTTTATTTTTAGCGGATTGTAAACAATCTGATCGGTCTAAATAGATATCTTTTTAGGGTAAAACCTCAAAAATCTTTTTAAAAAGAAAGATATTGTCTTATTGAATATTCTGTGCTGAAATTACATGACACTACAAAAAGTAGTGCATAAAAAATAAAACAGACAAAGGAGAAAGCCATGCAATTGTTTTTAGACAATCTCAAAGCCTTTTTCGAAACCATCAGCGGCTGGGTCTGGGGACCTATTATGTTGATGCTGCTGGTCGGTACGGGCATTTTGCTGACCGTTTTGCTGAAAGGCTTGCAGTTCACCATGTTGGGTTATGCGCTGAAACAGGCGTTTATGCCGTCAAAGAAGCATGAAGACGGCGAAGACCACGAAGGCGATATTTCCCATTTTGCGGCGTTGATGACCGCGCTGTCTGCCACCATCGGTACGGGTAACATTGCCGGTGTGGCGACTGCGGTGGTAACCGGCGGTCCGGGCGCAGTATTTTGGATGTGGATGACCGCCATTTTCGGTATGGCCACCAAATACGGCGAGGGCGTGTTGGCGGTGAAATACCGCGTCACCAATTCCAAAGGCGAAATGTCCGGCGGCCCGATGTATTACATCGAAAAAGGCTTGGGCAAAAACTGGAAATGGATGGCCGTCGCGTTTGCGCTGTTCGGCACATTCGCTTCCTTCGGTATCGGCAGCTCGGTGCAGTCCAACTCGGTTGCGCAGGCAGTGCAAACCAGCTTCGGCGTCGAACCTGCCTACACCGGTGTGATATTGACTGTATTAACGGCCATCGTGCTTTTGGGCGGCATTAAGGGCATCGCCAAAGCCGCGTCCTTTATCGTGCCTGCCATGGCAGTGTTTTATGTAGTAGGCGGTATTGCCATTATCGCGATTAATTCCGATGTGCTGATGCCTGCCGTCAAACTGATTTTCTCCGATGCGTTTAGTGCGCAAGCCGTGGCCGGCGGCGCTATCGGTACGGTCATCCGCTACGGCGTGGCACGCGGAGTGTTCTCCAATGAGGCGGGTATGGGTTCTGCGCCGATTGCCGCCGCCGCCGCGAAAACCGACCACCCCGTCCGTCAGGCTTTGGTTTCCATGACCGGTACTTTTTTGGACACCATCGTTGTCTGCTCGATTACCGGTATCGTGTTGGTCATGGGTCTGCTCGGCGCAGGCGGCGAGTTTGTGAAACCTGAATTGAGCGGCGCGGCGCTGACAACCGTTACTTTCCAAAAAATGCTGCCCGGCATCGGCGGCTGGATTGTCACCATCGGCCTGATTTTCTTTGCCTACTCAACCATTCTCGGCTGGTGTTATTACGGCGAGAAATGCGCGGTTTACGTCTTCGGCGAGAAGTTTGCCGGTTTGTACCGCGTGGGTTACGTCTCTTCCGTCATGCTGGGTACCGTATTGAGCCTTGATTTGGTGTGGCTGGCTTCGGACACATTTAACGGCTTGATGGCATTGCCCAACCTGATTGCGCTTCTGTTGATGGCGAAAGTCATCGTCAATGAAACGCGCGACTTCAAACAAAAAATCAAAAACGGCGAATTGCCGCATTAATATCCAAGGCCGTCTGAATATGAACATTCAGACGGCCCGATGTATATTAAGTTTGTTTTGAAAAAAGTCAGAGGAGGAGAAAAATGAAAGTGCTTGTTTTAGGTGCTGGTGTTGCCGGCGTATCTTCCGCGTGGTATCTGGCAGAGGCAGGACATGAAGTAACGGTCATCGACCGCGCCGAGGGCGTGGCGATGGAAACCAGTTTTGCCAATGCCGGCCAGCTTTCCTACGGCTATACCACGCCTTGGGCTGCACCCGGTATCCCGACCAAAGCGCTGAAATGGCTGTTTAAAAGCCATCCGCCTTTGCTGTTTCGCCCTGACGGCAGCCTGTATCAAATCGAATGGCTGTGGCAAATGCTGCAAAACTGCACGGCAGCGCGCTATCAAATCAATAAAGAGCGCATGGTCAGGATTTCCGAATACAGCCGTGAAATGTTCCGCCGTTTTGAAGCGCAAACCGGCATGAATTTTGAAGGGCGCAAAAAAGGGACGTTGCAGATTTTCCGCCAAGCCAAAGAAGTCGAAGCGGCAGAACAAGACATTGCCGTTTTGGAACGCTACGGCGTACCGTACCGCCGTCTGAAACCCGAAGAATGCGCAGAGTTTGAGCCTGCGCTGGCGCGCGTTACCACCAAAATTGCCGGCGGCCTGCACCTACCTGCGGACGCGACCGGCGACTGCCACCTCTTCACTGAAAACCTATACAAATTGTGTCAAGAAAAGGGCATACAGTTCCACTTCAACCAAACCATCAGCCGCATCGACCACAATGGGCTGCGCATCAAAGCCGTTGAAACCGAAACAGGGCGGTTTGAAGCAGATGCCGTTGTCTGCGCGCTCGGCTGCTTTAGCAGGACTGTGTTGGCGCAGTTGGATCTCAATCTGCCGATTTATCCCGTCAAAGGCTATTCCTTGACCCTGCCGGTCACCAATTCAGACGGCGCGCCGGTGTCCACCGTTTTAGATGAGAGCTACAAAGTCGCCATCACGCGCTTTGACAACAGAATCCGCGTCGGCGGCATGGCGGAATTGTCGGGCTACGAAATCAAACTGCCCGAAAAACGCCGCGAAACCTTGGCTTTGGTCGTCAACGACTTGTTCCCAGAAGGCGGCGATTTGAGTCAGGCATTGTTCTGGAGCGGCCTCAGACCGATGACGCCCGACAGCACACCGTTAATCGGGCGCACCCGCTTTGATAATCTCTTCCTGAATACCGGCCACGGCACTTTAGGCTGGACCATGTCGCTGGGTTCGGCAAAATTAACCGCCGATATCGTGAGCGGCAAAGATACCGAAATCCGAAGCGACGATTTGAGCCTGTCACGCTATCAGGCTTAAGCTGAAAAGCGATAAGGTTTAGCGGCATTTCAAATTTAAAGGCCGTCTGAAAATTATTTTTCAGACGGCCTTTTGTTTCAAAATCCGGGTATTTAATCAATAAAATAAATAATAACTATTATCATGCGCATTAAAAAGTGTTAGTCTGAACCTGTCCCAGCTTTTAGCGCAGGTTTTCTCATGCCCGATTTTTCGATGTCCAATTTGGCCGTTGCCTTTTCCATCACGTTGGCTGCCGGTTTGTTTACCGTATTAGGCAGCGGCTTGGTGATGTTTTCCAAAACGCCCAATCCGCGTGTGTTGTCGTTTGGTTTGGCATTTGCCGGCGGTGCGATGGTGTATGTTTCCCTGACGGAAATTTTCAGTAAATCCAGTGAGGCGTTCGCTGAAATTTATGATAAAGACCACGCGTTTGCGGCGGCGACCATGGCATTTTTGGCTGGGATGGGCGGCATCGCGCTGATTGACCGCCTGGTGCCGAACCCGCATGAAACCTTGGACGCGCAAGACCCATCGTTTCAAGAAAGCAAACGCCGCCATATTGCGCGAGTCGGCATGATGGCGGCGTTTGCGATTACGGCGCACAATTTCCCCGAAGGCTTGGCGACATTTTTTGCCACCTTGGAAAATCCGGCGGTCGGGATGCCTTTGGCCTTGGCGATTGCCATCCATAATATTCCGGAGGGCATTTCCATTGCCGCGCCGGTTTATTTTGCCACCCGAAGCCGTAAGAAAACGGTATGGGCGTGCCTGCTATCCGGCTTGGCCGAGCCTTTGGGTGCGGCTTTGGGCTATTTGATTTTACAGCCGTTTTTGTCGCCTGCCGTGTTTGGTTCGGTGTTCGGCGTGATAGCCGGCGTGATGGTGTTTTTGGCGTTGGACGAGCTGCTGCCGGCCGCCAAACGTTATTCAGACGGCCACGAAACCGTTTACGGCCTGACAACGGGCATGGCGGTGATTGCCGTCAGCCTGGTATTGTTCCATTTTTAAAACCCGTATGCCAAAGGCCGTCTGAAATGATTCAGACGGCCTTTTTGCGTTATAATCCGCACATCAAAAATAACCTTAATTTCACAAAGTTCCATCATGTTAGACAAATACAATCCAGCCGAAATCGAATCCAAACATTATCAAAACTGGGAAGAGCAAGGCTATTTCCAGCCTGATATGGATTTGACGAAACCGTCTTTCTCCATCCAACTGCCGCCGCCCAATGTAACCGGCACGCTGCACATGGGCCATGCCTTCAACCAAACCATCATGGACGGTCTGACCCGCTACTACCGTATGAAAGGCTGTAACACCGCCTGGATTCCCGGCACCGACCACGCGGGCATCGCCACGCAAATCGTGGTCGAGCGTCAGCTTGCCGCGCAAAACGTGTCCCGTCATGACTTGGGTCGCAAAAAATTCTTGGAAAAAGTGTGGGAATGGAAAGAAGTTTCCGGCGGTACGATTACCCAGCAAATGCGCCGCGTGGGCTGCTCTGCCGACTGGACGCGCGAATATTTCACGATGGACGACGTGCGTGCCGAAACCGTGACCGAAGTGTTTGTGCGCCTGTATGAACAGGGCTTGATTTACCGCGGCAAACGCTTGGTGAACTGGGATCCCGTGCTTGGCACGGCGGTATCGGATTTGGAAGTGGAAAGCGTGGAAGAACAAGGCTCTATGTGGCACATCCGCTATCCGCTGGCGGACAATCCCGCCGAAGCCGTTATCGTGGCGACCACCCGCCCCGAAACGCTGCTGGGCGACGTTGCCGTTGCCGTCAATCCCGAAGACGAACGTTATACCCACTTAATCGGCAAAGAATTAATCCTGCCGCTGACCGGCCGCACCATCCCCGTGATTGCCGACGAATACGTTGAAAAAGATTTCGGCACAGGCTGCGTGAAAATTACGCCTGCGCACGACTTCAACGACTACGAAGTCGGCAAACGCCACGACACGCGTTTGGTTAATGTGTTCGATTTGGAAGCCAAAGTGCTGGCAAACGCCGAAGTGTTTAACTTCAAAGGCGAAGCGCAACCAGGCTTTGCCCTGCCTGAAAAATACGCAGGCTTGGACCGCTTTGTCGCGCGCAAACAAATGGTTGCCGATTTGCAGGAACAAGGCTTCTTGGTCGAAATCAAACCGCACACGCTGATGACGCCGAAAGGCGACCGTACAGGTTCGGTCATTGAGCCGATGCTGACCAGCCAATGGTTTGTCGCCATGTCCGCCACGCCAAACGGCGGCGAGCCTGACAGCGAATTCAAAGGCTTGAGCCTTGCCGACAAAGCCAAAAAAGCCGTCGACAGCGGCGCAGTACGCTTTATCCCTAAAAACTGGGTCAACACCTACAACCAATGGATGAACAACATCCAAGACTGGTGTATCTCGCGCCAACTTTGGTGGGGGCATCAAATTCCTGCATGGTACGACAACGAAGGCAATGTTTACGTCGCCCGCAATCAGGAAGAAGCCGAAAAACAAGCCGGCAAAACCGGTTTGACCCGCGAAGAAGACGTATTGGATACATGGTTTTCCTCCGCGCTCGTGCCGTTCTCTACACTGGGCTGGCCGTCTGAAACCGACGAACTCAAAGCCTTCCTGCCGTCCAATGTCTTGGTCACCGGCTATGAAATTATCTTCTTCTGGGTCGCGCGCATGATTATGATGACCACCCACTTCACCGGCAAAGTACCGTTTAAAGACGTGTACATCCATGGCATCGTGCGCGACCACGAAGGCAAAAAAATGTCCAAATCCGAAGGCAACGTCATCGACCCTGTGGATTTGATCGACGGTATCGACTTGGAAAAACTGCTGGTGAAACGTACCACCGGCTTGCGCAAACCCGAAACCGCGCCGAAAGTGGAAGAAGCCACGAAAAAACTTTTCCCCGAAGGCATTCCGAGCATGGGCGCGGACGCATTGCGCTTCACCATGGCGAGCTACGCCAGCCTCGGCCGCAGCGTCAACTTCGACTTCAAACGCGCCGAAGGCTACCGCAATTTCTGCAATAAATTGTGGAACGCTACCAACTTCGTGTTGATGAACACCGAAGACAAAGACTGCGGTCAAGACGAAATGCAGCCGTTGGCGTTTACCTTTGCCGACCAATGGATTATCGGCAAACTGCAACAAGCCGAAGCCGCCGTTGCCGAAGCCTTTGAAACCTACCGCTTCGACCTTGCCGCGCAAACGCTGTACGAATTCGTGTGGAACGAATATTGCGACTGGTACATCGAGCTGGCAAAAGTGCAAATCCAAACCGGCTGCCCGACAACCCAGCGCACCACACGCCGCACCCTCGTGCGCGTACTCGAAACCATCCTGCGCCTGCTGCACCCAATCATGCCGTTCATTACCGAAGAGCTGTGGCAGGTCGTTGCGCCTCTGGCGAATGCCAAAACCGCCGACAGCATCATGTTGGCCGCCTATCCGCAAGCCGATAAAGAACAAATCGTTCAGACGGCCTTCGACAAAATGGCCGCATTGAAAGACTTGGTGGAAGAAGTGCGCAAACTCCGCGGCGAAATGGGTGTTGCGCCAAACGTCAAAGCACCGCTCTTTGTCGAAGGCAGCGCAGAACTCGAAGGCCTGCTCAAATACCTGCCGTCGCTGACCCGACTGACCGAAGCCAAGCTGGTGGACAGCCTGCCCGAAGCAGAAGATGCACCTGTCGCTGTCTGCAACGGTGCGCGCCTGATGCTGAAAGTCGAAATCGATAAAGCCGCCGAAACCGCCCGTTTGAGCAAAGAAGCCGAGAAGCTGCAAAAAGCCTTGGACAAACTCAATGCCAAACTCTCCAAACCCGGCTACACCGAAAAAGCCCCGGCGCATTTGGTGGAAAAAGACAAAGCCGATTTGGCGGAATTGGAAGACAAAATGGCGAAAGTTCAAACTCAGTTGGCGAAGTTGAAAGACTGATTTTGATTGAATAGACAAGGCCGTCTGAAAAATGTTTTTTCAGACGGCCTCTTTAAAAAAAGGAAATAGATGAAACTCTTTATTCTGCCGGTGCTTTTATCCGCAACAACTGCTCTGGCTTCTCCAATTGTCGGTACATGGCATTGCGTTGGCTCTGATGAAAACATTCAGAGTGATACAAAAGTCGAATATCTTCAGGACGACAGTTTCCGTGGCGACGCTAAGCTCAAAGTGGACGATGACGGCAATGTTTTGGCATACCATGTTGTTGGTGGGGGTAAATGGCGTTTTGCGAACAATGCCTTAACTCAAAGCCAAATCAAGTACAGTGAAGTTTCACGACTCCACAGCCCTGAAACATTGGCATGGTTGGAAGAATCAGAAGACGGCCAATTCTTGGAAAGTATGATATACACCGGATTGGTCGCGCAGATGGACAAGCCCGGTGAAGACGAGGTTTATCAACTGGATAAAACAGGCAAATTGGTGTTTGAAGACGGGACTGCCCGTGAGGTATGTACGAAAGTGAAGTAAAAAGCGACCATAGGTCAGATAGGTTTGTTTGATTGATGGCTAGATAACAAAGGCTGTCTGAAACTTAATTTTCAGACGGCCTTTTTCTTTTTCTTAATCCATCAAATTCAATCAAACCAAACGATCTGACTTTCATCCACGCTGATGCGGATTTCCTGTCCGGTTTGCGGTTTGTCCGTATCGTGGTCAGCGTGGGGATACCAAATCAAATCGCCGTATTGCGGATGGGCGAGGGTGAGGCGTGTGCCTTCGGCGAGGGGAACGGCTTCGCTGATGCGGACGGCCGTGCCGTCTGGGTCGAATCGAATGGCGTGTTGGGGAATGTAGCGTGTGTCGCCGGTGTTGGCCAAACCGAGCAGTAGGGCGGCTTGGGCGTTGACGGGGCGGTGGATAAGGGTTTCCGGCGTGCCGTGTTGGAGGATGCGGCCTTCGTGCATGATGGCGATGGTGTCGGCCATGGTGCAGGCTTCCTCGGCGGAGTGGGTCACGAGGATGGCGGGGATGTTTTGACTGCGGATGCGTTCGGCGGTCAGGGTGCGCAGGTGGCGGCGCAGGTGGGTGTCGAGGCTGGAGAAGGCTTCGTCCAAGAGCAACAGCGACGGGCGCGTGATGAGGGCGCGTGCGAGGGCGAGGCGTTGCTGTTCGCCGCCGGAGAGGCTTTCGGGTTTGCGTTGCGCTTCGTGTTCCAAACCGATGTCGCGCAAGGCCTGCATGGATTGTTCTTCGATTTCGGCTTTGGGCAGGCGGCGCATTTTGAGGCCGAAACCGACGTTGTCGAGGGCGGTTAAATGCGGCAAAAGGGCGTAGTCTTGAAACATCAGCGAGATATTGCGCTTTTCAGACGGCATGTCGGTGATGTTGTCGCCGTTGAGCCAGACTTCGCCGCTGTCGGGACGCACCAGGCCGACGATGGTTTTGAGCAGGGTGGATTTGCCGCAGCCGGAGCGGCCGAGTACGGCGAGGATTTCGCCTGCTTCGACGTTTAGATTAATGTCTTGGGCAACGGTTTTGCTGCCGAAGCGTTTGTTGATGTTTTTGAGTTGCAACATGGTTTCAGACGGCCTTTAAAAATGGGGTCGGCAACGGATGCTGTCGAGCCATGCGGACAGCGGATGTTTGGGGTCGATCAGGCCGTATCGACGGCAGGCTTCGATCGTGACCAGCTGGGCATCGTGCATCATGTGTCCGCCCAACATGGCATCGAGCAGAGTAGGGATGTCCATCAGTTCAAAACCGGCGACTTCGCCGTCTTGGTTGGCGGGTTGGAAGCCTTCGGGCAGGACGATGTCGAAGATATACAGGATTTCGTTGTGGACACCGCGATTAACGGGGCGCAAACTATATATTTGGGCGGTCGGTCGGATATGGGGTGTTAACGAAGCGGGAATGCCGGCTTCTTCTTCGCCTTCGCGGCAGACGGCTTCAGACGGCCTCTCGCCGCTGCTGATGCCGCCGCCGGTCAGATTGTCGTGTTTGTTTGGATCGACGGCTTTGTGCGGACTGCGGCGGCCTATCCAAAAGCGCAAACCGTCTTCTGTTTCGACCAATCCGTTCAAATGCACTGCCTGACTCATCAGGCCGAACGGACGGAAGGCTGCGCGTTCGAGTGCGCATAAAGGCTTGCCCGACTGGTCGCAGATGTCGAACTTTTCACCGCGCCAACCTTTGAGCCAACCGCACTCGCGCCATTGTTGCGCCAGCGTTTGTAAACTGTCGCCCATCTGAGCCCAGCTGTCTGTTTCCAAATTCAGGCCGTCTGAAAGGGTTGACTGCCTGCCTGTCCAATCTTGCCCGAGGCGTTCGCGCCATAATGGGTTCAGACGGCCTAAAGGCAGGCCGTTGAGATACAGAATGCACCAATCGTCGGATGCGCCATAGCTTGTCTGCGCCCAATCCCACAATGCGTCGTGGACATCGGGTGTGAATACTTGTTCAAAACGGAAAGACTGAGACATGGCGCATCCTCCAAAAGAACTAAAGATACGTCGATTTTAGCCGTTTACGGCGAATTTGCAAAACAACCGCACTACCCGAAAACCGCTATAATAGAGTAAACCATCCGAAACGAGCACATCATGAGCGAATTGAGCGAAATCCTCGCCTATAACCAACATTTCGTCGAAACGGGCGAATACGAAAAATACTTTACCAACAAATACCCCGGCCGCGAGCTGGCCATTCTTTCCTGCATGGACGCACGCATTATCGAGCTGCTGCCCAATGCGTTGGGCTTGAAAAACGGTGACGCCAAGCTCATCAAAAACGCCGGCGCGTTGGTGACCCACCCTTGGGGTTCGGTGATGCGCAGTTTGTTGGTCGCCGTATTTGAACTCAAAGTCAAAGAAATCATGGTCATTGCCCACCACGACTGCGGTATGCGCGGATTGCATGCCGAAGAGTTCCTCCAACGCGTACACGACAGCAATATCCCCGACGACCGCATCGAAACCCTGCGTAATGCTGGTATCGATTTGGACGGCTGGCTGACCGGTTTTGACAACGTCGAAGACAGCGTGCGCCATACCGTCGAGCTGATTCGCAAACATCCGCTGATGCCCGACAACATCGCCATCCACGGCCTGGTCATCCACCCGACCACAGGCAAGCTCAACCTGATTGTTGACGGCAGCCTGCCTGCTTCAGACGGCCAAAACATCTAACGCAGACACCACCACGAAATGAAAAACATCGGATTATTCGGCGGCACGTTTGACCCCATCCACAACGGCCACCTCCACATCGCCCGCGCCTTCGCCGACGAAATCAGTTTGGACCTTGTCGTCTTCCTGCCGGCAGGCGACCCGTACCACAAAGACAGCACGCGCACGCCGGCACAAGAGCGCCTCAATATGGTCGAACTCGCCATCGCCGACGAGCCGAAATTCGCCGCCAGTGACTGCGACATCGTCCGCGACGGCGCGACTTATACGTTTGACACCGTCCAAATCTTCCGCCAGCAGTTTCCTGGCGCGCAACTGTGGTGGCTGATGGGCAGCGACAGCCTGATGCAGCTGCACACATGGAAAAAATGGCAAACCCTCGTGCGCCAGACCCATATCGCCATCGCCATGCGCCAAGGCGACAACCTCAACAAAACCCCGCGCGAATTGCACGCATGGCTCGGCGAAGCCCTGCAAAACGGCAGCGTCCGCATCCTCAACGCGCCGCTGCACAACACCAGCTCCACCCAAATCCGTGCCGATCTCGCCAAAACCCACCATTCAGACGGCCTGCCGCAACCGGTCGCCCAATACATCCGCCAACACAAACTCTATGGAAAATAGCGTTTATTCAGGCAGATAAGCTATAATGCCGTCTGAAAACATTTCAACTAGGAAAATAATGAACGAACAAGAATTGCAAGACCTGCAAAAAATGGTCGAAGTGGCCGTAAACGCCCTCGAAGACATTAAAGCCAAAGACATCTCTGTTTTGGAAACCCAAGACAAAACCTCCCTGTTCGCCCGCATGATTATTGCCAGCGGCGACAGCACACGCCAAGTCAAAGCACTGGCAAATAACGTTGCCGTCGATTTGAAAGAAGCCGGTTTTGAAATCCTCAGCACCGAAGGCGACAGCGGCGAATGGACGCTTGTCGACGCAGGCGACCTCGTTGTCCACGTCATGCTCCCTGCCGTGCGCGACTTCTACGACATCGACACCTTGTGGGGCGGAGAAAAACCGAGTTTCCACGCCGGTATGCAAAAACCTTGGCACGCCGCCGACTAAAACGGTTTATCCATACAAAGGCCGTCTGAAACTTGAAAGCAAGCAAGTTTCAGACGGCCTTTTGCTATAATTCCATTCTTTTCACATTATTTAATTCATTGCACCATCATGCCGCAACCCGATTTCGCCCAAACCCTCTCCAAAGACCGCCATTTTCTGCGATCTGCCTTTAAGAACCCCAATAAATACGGCGGCCTGGCCAAGGTTGAGGAAAAATACAAAAAATCGCACGACCTCTATCTGCAACGCCTGTCCAAACTGCCCAAGCCCGAATTCGACAACACGCTGCCCGTTCACGAAAAGCTCGACGAAATCAAAAAAGCCATTGCCGAAAATCAGGTAACGATTATTTGCGGCGAAACCGGTTCGGGCAAAACCACGCAGTTGCCCAAGATTTGTTTGGAACTCGGGCGTGGGGCGGCAGGATTGATCGGGCATACCCAGCCGCGCCGTTTGGCTGCGCGTTCCGTAGCAGAGCGGATTGCCGAAGAGCTGAAATCCGAAATCGGCAACGCGGTCGGCTATAAAGTGCGCTTTACCGACCACACCTCGCGCGATGCCTGCGTCAAGTTGATGACCGACGGCATCCTGCTGGCAGAAACCCAGACCGACCATTATCTCGCCGCATACGACACGATTATCATCGACGAAGCGCACGAACGCAGCCTGAACATCGACTTCCTCTTGGGCTATTTGAAACAGCTGCTGCCGCGCCGCCCTGATTTGAAAGTCATCATCACCTCGGCAACGATAGATGCAGAACGCTTCTCCCAACACTTCAACGGTGCCCCTGTTTTAGAAGTGAGCGGACGGACGTATCCCGTCGAAATCCTCTACCGACCGCTGACCAGCAAAGACGAAGACGACGCAGAAGTCGAGCTGACCGACGCAATTGTCGATGCAGCCGACGAATTGGTACGCTATGGCGAAGGCGATATTTTGGTGTTCCTGCCGGGCGAGCGCGAAATCCGCGAAGCCGCCGAAGCCCTGCGCAAATCCACGCTGCGCCGCAACGACGAAATCCTGCCCCTATTCGCACGCCTGTCGCACGCCGAGCAGCACAAAATCTTCCACCCATCAGGCGCAAAACGCCGCATCGTGCTGGCAACCAACGTCGCCGAAACCTCGCTCACCGTACCGGGCATTAAATACGTCATCGACACCGGCCTCGCGCGCGTCAAACGCTATTCCGCACGGGCGAAAGTGGAGCAGCTTCATGTCGAAAAAATCTCCCAAGCTGCCGCCTGCCAACGCTCCGGTCGCTGCGGACGCGTCTCCGCAGGCGTGTGTATCCGACTGTTTTCAGAAGAAGATTTCAACAGCCGCCCCGAATTTACCGCCCCCGAAATCGTCCGCAGCAACCTAGCCGCCGTCATCCTACGCATGGCATCGCTGAACTTGGGCGACGTAGCAGCATTCCCATTTTTAGAAATGCCCGATTCGCGGTATATCAATGACGGTTTTCAGGTATTACTGGAGTTGGGTGCGGTGGAGGCCATCTGAAAAGTAAAAGAAAATGGTAGATTATGTTTCATTTTCAGACGGCCTAAATCATTGAGAAACTAAAAACTATTGAAAAGGGAATATTGGGTTTTAAAACTCAATCGGTAAATTTTTTATTGTGAAATATTAATGATGAAAAAATCTTTCCTCACGCTTGTTCTGTATTCGTCTTTACTTACTGCCAGCGAAATTGCCTATCGCTTTGTATTCGGAATTGAAACTCTGCCGGCGGCAAAAATTGCAGAAACGTTTGCGCTGACATTTGTGATTGCTGCGCTGTATCTGTTTGCGCGTTATAAGGCTTCACGGTTGCTGATTGCGTTGTTTTTTGCGCTCAGCATCATTGCCAACAATGTGCATTACGCGGTTTATCAAAGTTGGATAACGGGCA
Organism: Neisseria sp. P0017.S009; assembly: GCF_051957375.1. Taxonomy (NCBI): domain Bacteria; kingdom Pseudomonadati; phylum Pseudomonadota; class Betaproteobacteria; order Neisseriales; family Neisseriaceae; genus Neisseria; species Neisseria sp. P0017.S009. The sequence continues at coordinate 59,714 of NZ_JBQCWL010000007.1, read as the reverse complement.
TTAATTATTGGCTGATGCTGAAAGAGGTTACCGAAGTTGGCAGCGCGGGCGCGTCGATGTTGGATAAGTTGTGGCTGCCTGTGTTGTGGGGCGTGTTGGAAGTCGTGCTGTTTTGCAGCCTTGCCAAGTTCCGCCGTAAGACGCATTTTGCTGCCGATATTTTGTTTATTGCGGCGATGTTGCTGATTTTTGGACGTTCATTCAGTACGACGCAGGAACACGGTATTTCGCCCAAACCAACATACAGCCGCATCAAAGCCAATTATTTCAGCTTTGGCTATTTTATCGGACGCGTGTTGCCGTATCAGTTGTTTGATTTAAGCAAGATTCCTGTGTTCAAACAGTCTGCGCCAAGCAAAATCGGGCAGGGCAGTGTTCAAAATATCGTCCTGATTATGGGCGAAAGTGAAAGCGCGACGCATTTGAAACTGTTTGGTTACGGACGCGAAACTTCGCCATTTTTGACCCAGCTGTCGCAAGCCGAATTTAAGCCGATTGTGAAACAAAGCTATTCCGCCGCTTTGATGACGGCTGTGTCCCTGCCCAGCTTTTTTAATGCGATACCGCATGCCAACGGCTACGAGCAAATCAGCAGCGGCGATACCAATATGTTCCGCCTCGCTAAAGAGCAGGGCTATGAAACGTATTTTTACAGCGCGCAGGCGGAAAACGAGATGGCGATTTTGAACTTAATCGGTAAGAAATGGATAGACCATCTGATTCAGCCGACGCAGCTTGGCTACGGCAACGGCGACAATATGCCCGATGAGAAACTGCTGCCGCTGTTTGACAAAATCAATTTGCAGCAGGGCAAGCATTTTATCGTGTTGCACCAACGCGGTTCGCACGTCCCATACGGTGCATTGTTGCAGCCTCAAGATAAAGTATTCGGCGAGGCCAATATTGTGGACAAGTACGACAACACCATCCATAAAACCGACCAAATGATTCAAACCGTATTCGAGCAGCTGCAAAAGCAGCCTGACGGCAACTGGCTGTTTGCCTATACCTCCGATCATGGTCAGTATGTACGCCAAGATACCTACAATCAAGGCACGGTACAGCCCGACAGCTATCTTGTGCCGCTGGTGTTGTACAGCCCGGATAAGGCCGTGCAACAGGCTGCCAACCAAGCTTTTACACCTTGCGAGATTGCCTTCCATCAGCAGCTTTCAACGTTTTTGATTCACACACTGGGCTACGATATGCCGGTTTCAGGTTGTAGTGAAGGCTCGGTAACGGGCAACCTGATTACAGGCGATGCAGGCAGCTTGAACATTCGCGATGGCAAGGCGGAATATGTTTATCCACAATAAGCGGCGTGAAAACCAATAAAGACAAATTTAGATGATGTCGGGGATAGATGCCCGATTGACAAGACTATGCAAAATATGAAAAACCAAGTACGCGGATCAGGCATTGATGCCCGATTCAACCCAGCCAATATTTCAGACGGCCTGCAAAACAGTTCAGGCCATATCGGTGCCAACACGCGCTACCGTCTGACCAAGCTCGGCGAACAAATGGCGCGCCTGCCCATCGACCCGAAAATCGCGCGTATTTTACTGGCGGCGAAGAAACACGACTGCATGGCGGAAATATTGGTGATCGCGTCCGCACTGTCGATTCAAGACCCGCGCGAGCGGCCGTTGGAAGCGCGCGATGCCGCGGCCAAGGCGCATGAACGCTTTACCGATAAGCAATCTGACTTTCTTGCCTATCTGAATATTTGGGACAGCTTCCAGCGCGAGCGCGACAAAGGTTTGTCTAACAAGCAGCTGGTGCAATGGTGCCGTCAATATTTCCTGTCGCACCTGCGTATGCGCGAATGGCGCGAGCTGCACCACCAGCTTGCCCAAACTGCGATTGAAATGGGTTTGACCACTAAAGAAGCAGCGTTTCGACAACCTCCTTCCCAAGAACAATTAAGACCGTCTGAAAGCCAAGGCGACCAAGATTTGGCGGCCAAACTCAAACAAAAACAACTGGATAAGAAACAACACCGCGCCCAAATCCGTGCCGCCAAAGAAGCCGGCTACGAACAAATCCATCGCGCCCTGCTGACCGGCCTTATCGCCAACGTCGGCATGAAATCGCCTGACGGCAACGACTATACCGGCGCACGCGGCAGCCGTTTCCATCTTTTCCCGGCATCAGCCCTGTTCAAAGCCAAACCCAAATGGGTGATGGCGGCAGAATTGGTTGAAACCACGCGCCTTTACGCGCGCGACGTCGCCGTTATCCAGCCCGAATGGATCGAGCAGGAAGCGCCGCACCTCGTCCGCTATCATTATTTCGAGCCGCACTGGGAACAAAAACGCGGCGAAGTTGTTGCCAGCGAACGCGTGACGCTTTACGGCCTGACCGTATTGCCGCGCCGCCCCGTGTCTTACGGCAAAGTTGCGCCCGAAGAAGCGCGCGAAATCTTTATCCGCGGCGCATTGGTGGCGCAGGAAAGCAATCTTCAGACGGCCTTTTTTGCACACAATAAAAAGCTGATTAAAGAAATTACCGAACTCGAACACAAATCGCGCAAGCAAGACGTATTGGTCGATGACGAAGCCCTGTTTGCGTTTTATAACGAACGCCTGCCCGAGCTGGTGTGGAAAGACGCGAAAGGCGGCGTTTGGGGAAGCGAAGAGGGCGGACAAACCCAGTCGGACAAAATGGCCGATCAAAACGGACAAGCAAACCAGCGCAACGCAGGGCGTGTGGTGCAAGCTGCGCACGCGGATTCCAAAGATGCGTCCAGCCGCGAGCGTGAACCGAGTTCACACACCCTACAAAATGTTTCAGACGACCCCAAACCCAAAAAGCAGCCTGCATCTCAAAAAGGCCGTCTGAAACCTTTGCCCCTTGCCGATATCCGCACCTTTGAAGCCTGGCTCAAAACCGCCGAGCGCGACAATCCGCGCCTGCTGTTCCTCAGCCGCGACGATCTGATGCAACACGCCGCCGCACACATTACCGAAGAGCAATTCCCCAAATTCTGGCAAACCGCAGACGGCAAGTTCAAACTTTCCTACCGCTTCGAGCCGCACCATCCGCTCGACGGCGTGACCATGACCGTGCCGCTGACCGTCCTCAACCGCCTGCACGCGCCGTCGCTCGAATGGCTGGTGCCCGGTATGTTGCGCGAAAAAATCCAGCTGCTGATTAAAGCCCTGCCGAAGCAAATCCGCCGCATTTGCGTGCCCGTACCCGATTTCATCACCAAATTTCTCGAAAGCAATCCCGACCGCCAAGCGGCCATCATTCCCCAGTTGGCGCACTTTATCGCCAAAAGTGCCGGCGATATGCGGATTCTCGAGCAAATCGACCAAGACGCATGGGCGGCGCAAGAATTGCCCGAACACTGCTATCTGAATCTGCGCATTATCGACGACGGCGGACAAGAGCTTGCCGGCGGCCGCAAACTGCATGAATTGCAACAACAACTCGGCCAAGCCGCCGCCGTCACTTTCCGCGACAACACCCAAGAATTTGAGCGCGACAACGTGACCACATGGGACATCGGCACCCTGCCCGAATCCATCAAATTCGCACGCGGCAAGCAACAGCTCACCGGCTATCTCGGCCTGCAAAAAGAAAAAGACGGCCGCATCGCCCTACGCCTGTTCGACACCACCGAAGCCGCCGAACAGGCACACCGTCAAGGCGTGATCGAATTGATGAAGCTGCAATTAAAAGAGCAGGTAAAAGATCTGAACAAAGGCATCCAAGGCTTTACCCAAGCCGCCATGCTGCTCAAACACATCAACGCCGACACCCTGCGCGACGACCTCACACAGGCCGTCTGCGACCGCGCCTTTATCGGCGAAGACGAGCTGCCGCGCAACGAAAAAGCCTTCAAAGAACAAATCAAACGCGCCCGCAGCCGGCTGCCCGCCGTCAAAGAAGCCCTCAGTCGCTACCTGCAGGAAACCGCCGCCGCCTACGCCGAACTGAATAGCAAACTCGGCAAGCATCCATTGACCCATCTCCTAAGACTACGCCTGCAAACCCTGCTTGCCCCCGGCTTCGCCAGCCATACCCCATGGGCACAATGGCCACGCCTCCCTATCTACCTCAAAGCCATGACCCTGCGCCTCGAAAAATACAGCAGCAACCCATCACGTGACGCAGCCCGCGAAGCCGATATTCAAGAGCTGGAACAAATGTGGCAGGAAAAAACAGACAGCCTGATCAAACAAGGCCTCCCCGTTTCAGACGGCCTTGCCGCGTTTAAATGGATGATTGAAGAATTGAGGGTGTCGCTGTTTGCACAGGAATTGAAGACACCGTATCCGGTGTCGGTGAAGAGGTTGATGAAGGAGTGGGAGGGTCTTAATTAAAGGAAAATGCCGTCTGATTTTTTCAGACGGCATCTTTTATTTCCTCGGCCAACCGATTTAATCGCTCCCTACAAATAGCTTTATTTTTTAATTCGCACTCCCAAACGACAATCACTTTAAAACCAATCTTTTCCAGCTCGGTTTCATTTTTAATATCACGTTCGCGATTTTTTGTGATTTTTTCCAACCAAAAATCCGTATTGCTTTTCGGGATATGCCCTTTACTGCAAGAGTGCCCGTGCCAAAAACAGCCGTGTATAAACACGACTGTTTTATATTTTGGCAAAACGATATCCGGTTTGCCTGTATAACGCTTATCATTTTTCCGATAACGGAAACCTTGGGAAAAAAGAAATTTCCTTACCAATACTTCCGGTTTGGTTTCTTTGCTATGGATTTTTGACATGACCAAAGAACGCTTGGACGGTGTAAAGATATCAGACATTTATTCTATCTTAATTTCTTCAAATTCTCATACTTTTCAATAAATTCAGTATGATACATTTTTGCATTAGCTAAAAGCTCCTGATATGTTTTAATATAAACAAGGCCGTCCTTTTGGTATGCTTGGGCTTTTAATTGAACAGCTCTCGTATCTACCAATCGCTCTCCTATTAAATAGCAGTATATTTGAGCTCCGTTCTCATTGCCTAAATTTGTTCTTATGAAATCAACGTAATCTAATGCCTGATCTAATTCTTTATGACTAATTTTTCCTTTTGGCCTTTTTAATTCAATAATAAAAACACTATTTGCAAATCGTTGGCAGAGAAAATCAATTCTACGGTTTTCTATTTCCAGATCGTTATCAGGGTATTTATCTTTTAATAGCTTGGAAAATGTTACTTCATCTTCGAAGGACATAATTCTCGGATCTAGCAGCCATGGAAATTGTTTTAAAAAATCATGCATAATGGGAACTTCTTTTGCATTTTCTGCAATATATTGCTCAAACTTTTTAATTGTTTCCAATCGAACTTCTGCTAATTTATAAAACTCCCGTGCTTCAATTAACTGCCACTCTTTCATCAATTGAAGAATTTGATGGGGATCTCCAAACCCTTCTTCACTAATTTCTTCTGCCAATTCCTTAAATGAAGTAAATTGGTAAGAATCCTGTACGTATTTAATCAAGTTTATTGCTTTTTTGGGCTCTAGTCCTTCTGCATGAATAATTTGATCCATGATTTTCTTAGCTAATCTACGTTCATGTCTCGGGAGATTTTCATACCATTTGTCAAGACAAATACCTGTTGTTTCCTCAACTTTTTTCTTTTTATCATTTTCTTTTTTTGTTTTATGGAAATTATAAAATTTTTTAATTAAAAATTGTAACACCTCCTCTAAAAATTTAGTCTCATCAGTTTCCCAATTTAATGATCTTCGGTTAGTTGAAATTACATCCTCTGAAAAATCTTCAATAAATCCAACATCTAAGCAACCTGTGATATATGAATATCCAAAACTTGTAGCACCTAAACCATAAAATGAATATTCGTTAACCAGTTTTCCTCTCGAAAATAAAGCGACCCCTCGCATTTTTTCTGGAACAGTTTGCTCTTTACTTGCAATTAAACTTCCTTTTATTTTTTCAAGATAGTTTTTGTATTTATTCTCTTCATCTTGGTTAAAAGAAATTTCGCTCCATGGGGAGTTCCATTCAATAAATTTATCAAAACCTTCATAACGCAAATCGTTATTCACGACTATTGGTTCAGCCTCATTATTATGAAAAATCTCCGTTTTAAAATCCGGCTCATCAAAAATCTGGAATGATTTTGCTAATGAAGTTGCCAAGTTTCTTGCTTGAAATCCAGTTTTTCTTTTTATTTTCATTAGCTTAATTTCTGTTCCAGATTGTTTGGATACTTTGACCTGATCTTCTATAATTTTTGGATGATAAGGCTCTTGAGTATTTTTTTGAGATTGAATTTCCTCCCAATCTAAAATAAATGTTGTTTTCCGGTAATTTTGAATTGTAGAAATTTCGATAGTATTGGCAATTCCGAAAAAAGCCAATTTCCCAATCCCTTTTTTACCTACAACAAAACGTTTTCCGCTACGACTCTTTTCTCCTTCTGACTTTCTCCTATTCCTCCCAATAATAAGAAATTTCTCATTAATTTCATTAAAACTCATTCCATGACCGTCATCTTCAATAACAATACTTTTTTCTTCTAAATTATCATTCAATCTGACAACAACACGAGTAGCATCTGCATCATAAGCATTTGAAACTAACTCTGAAATAACTGGCGGTAAAGTCGAATACATTTGTATTCCTAAATGTGTAATTACATTTGGATCAAATCTCATTTCTAAGATATGAGATGAGTTATTGGAAGTTTTAGACATTTCCATTTCCTTTTTTAAGGTATTTAAGACTATCAACAATTGCCCTACCTATTTTTTCCGCATACATCGGAGGAACGGCATTACCAATCAAACGGGCTATCTTGTCCCTACTACCCGCTTTAAAGACATAGTTACGAGGAAACGATTGCAATGTTGCTCCTTCGCGCAGGGATAACGCCCGGTCTTCTTCAGGATGGGCAAACCGTCCGTTGGAAATACTAAAAAATTTGGTCGTTATGGTAGGTGCGGGCTTATCCCACCATAACCTACCGAACGTGTCCTTAAAACTATTGTCTTTTCCGATAAAACATTTCAGCTGTAATTCGGGAATATGTGCAAAAGCCGAGCGGTTTCCTCCGTTTTTAGGGACCAGAGCCAATCGCCTCAGATTTATATCAGATAATCCCGCACAACTATGCATAAAATCCGTTTCATCTTGATGTCCTGCAATAATTTGGGGAAAGCCGTTTTCCATTCCCAAAACATCGCGTACCGTAAGCCGTTTGCCCGAATACTTGATTGGTTCTAGCTTTTTTTTGGTTATTCTGTTTGCAATTAACGTAAATCTTTTACGGCTTTGGGGAATTCCGTAATCAGCCGTATTGTGAATACCGAAATGGACGGTAAATCCTTTTTCTTCCAATAATTTTATGAAATTATCAAGACCGCTTTCTTTCATCCTGCTCAGGATTCCCGGAACATTCTCTACAACAACATATCCGGGATTGAAATATTCTACAAACCGCTGAAATTCCAAAAGCAAACTCTTGGATTTTTCCGATTTGCTTTTATCTGTTTGGATAACACTCCAATATTGACAAGGACTACAACCTATAAGAATCAAATCATCATCATTCTTTTTTAAGCCTAGTTCCTTTTCCAATGTTTCAGGCTGCAATTCAAAAACATCAGCCTGTATAAATTTGGCATTTATATTGGCTTCATATGTTTCTTTGCAACTAGGTTCGTAATCTATTCCAGCTAGAACTTTGATGCCAGCAGATTGCATTCCATAGCTCATTCCTCCGCCACCACAGAAAAAATCAATTGCTTTTAAAAAAGTACCATTCTTCATTTTTATTTAAATAACCACATTAGTAAAAATTTGTTTTGTATAACATATAATTTATTGTTTATCAAGAAAAATTAATTTTTTAGCTAGCGTAGCCTGTATAGTAAACCGTAGCTTGCATCAAACCGCGTGTGCACCCCAAGGCACGCACGCGGTCTTTTAAAAATGTTCTTTCCAATCAAACCAAAGGCCGTCTGAAAGTATTTCCCAACTTTCAGACGGCCTTTTTATATTCATATCCCTATTTATTTTCTGAACGCGCAATCAGTTCATCGGCCAAGTCCAAATAAGCTTGGGTGCCTTTGGCGTGGGCGTCGTAGGCGAGGGCGGGGAGGCCGTGGCTGGGGGCTTCGGCGAGGCGGATGTTGCGGGGGATGACGGTATCGAAGAGCAGGTTGCCGAAGTGTTGTTTGAGCTGTTCGCTGACTTCGACGACGAGGCGGCTGCGGCTGTCATACATGGTGCGGACGATGCCGGTTACGTCGAGGTCGGGGTTGATGGCTTGGCGGATTTTGCGGACGGTGGCCACTAAGTCGGAGATGCCTTCGAGGGCGTAGTATTCGCAAAGCATGGGGACGATGACTCCGTTGGCGGCGACCAGGCCGTTGAGGGTGAGCAGGGTCAGGGACGGGGGGCAGTCGATAAGGACGTAGTCGTAGTCGTCGGCAACGAGCTGCAGGGCGTTTTTGAGGCGGATTTCGCGTGCGATTTCTTGGACGAGTTCGACTTCTGCGCCGGCCAGTGTGCGGTTGGCGCCCAATACGTCGTAGCCGCCTTCTTTGCTGCGGACGACGGCGTTGGGGATGTCGGTTTCGCCGAGGACAACTTGGTAAACGCCGTTTTCGATGGTGGCTTTGTTGATGCCGCTGCCTGTGGTGGCGTTGCCTTGTGGGTCGAGGTCGACGACGAGGACGCGGCGGCCTTTGGAGGCTAGGGAGGCGGCGAGGTTGACGGTGGTGGTGGTTTTGCCGACTCCGCCTTTTTGGTTGGCGACGGCGAGGATTTGTGCGCTCATGTGCTTTGCTGTCGTGTTAAGTGTGGATGGCTGGATTGTACCGTTATTCGGTATGCTTGGGTTGTTTTCAGACGGCCTTTTTGCGGATGATGACGATATGGCGTTCGGCATTGAGTTGGGGGACGTGCAATGCTTCGACTTTTTCGACGGCGACGCTTTCGGGCAGTTTGTCGATTTCTTCTTGTGGATATACGCCTTTCATGGCCGCCCAGTAGCCGCCGTCTTTGAGGAGGTGCTCGGTCCAGTTGACGAAGTCGGCGAGTTCGGCAAAGGCGCGGCTGGTGATGACGTCGGCACGGCAGTCGGCGGCGGCTTCTACGCGGCCGCTGATGACGCGGACGTTTTTAAGGCCGAGTTCGATGACGGCTTGTTGAAGAAAGGCGGTTTTTTTGGTGTTGGCATCGAGGAGGGTGATGTCGAGGTCGGGGCGGCAGATGGCGGTGGGGATGCCGGGCTGTCCGCCGCCGGAGCCGACGTCGAGCATGGTTTGGGCGTGTTCGATATAGGGCAAGAGGGTCAGGCTGTCGAGCAGGTGATGGCTGACGGTTTGGGCGGGATCGCGCAGGGCGGTCAGGTTGTAGGTTTTGTTCCACTTTTGCAGCAGGGCGGCATAGTCTAGCAGTTTGGCCTGTTTGGCTTCGTCGATGTCCAAACCCAGTGCCTGTATGCCGTCGCGGAGCTGTTGCGCCTGATTCATTTGTTATTCCTTATTGGTTAAAACGCGTTGGATGTAATGGTAACGGAAAGCATACCGTCTGAAAATGTTTGCGCCTGTTGAATCAACGTTTCATCTTGTGAAAGACGATGGGCTGCTCCGGCGCGCGCGTGAGCTGTTTGGGCAGGGTCAGCATGGCGATGATCCATACGGAGAGGGTGTAGTAGAACACGCCTTGCCCACGCATGCCTGCCAATGCGGCATTGCCTAAGATGGCTTCAAAAATCAAGCCTGCCACCGCTGAGGCACACGCTGCGACACCGGCAAGGAAGATGGCGTAACGCGAATGCCGGCGCATCATTTTTTTATACGCCAGCTTGGTCAGTCCGCCGGCAATCGGCAAGTTGAGGAAGGCAAACATGCCGCAGACAAACCATGCGACGGAATCCTGCCAGCCGCTTTGCCATGCCCATGTGCCGTTTTTGACTGTGACCAGCAGTCCTTGGCCGTCTGAAAAGGCGATTTGCACGATATTGTGCAATATCATCGCCAGCGGCAGGGTGAGGAACATCAGTGCGACCAATAGGGGGCGGTAGGGTTTTTCTTGTGTCAGATACATGGCGGCTTGCCTTGTTGTGGGATAAGTCGAAATGATAGCAGATTGGCGGTTGATTCACGTTTGTTAGCGCTGAAATTGCTGACAAAAACGGTCAATTAAAAAAGAAATGAAAAATTCTTTTTTCTTGGCAAACGTTGGCGGATAAAGGTTAAGAAAACGTTTTCAGACGACCTAATCTCTTATTTTTATATGAACCGAACAGAAAATCTTTGCATTTCTCCGTAAAATCTACTAAATTCTCAATAACATATTATAAAGACCTGAAATCTGGAACCCAAACCGAAACTGCCTTCCGCCATTTACGCTCGGAAACTCAGCAGGCAACAAAAGTTTCACACACAACAAAAATACAAAATAATTCCTCTGAAATCAGTTGTTTATAATGATAGATAACCACAAGGCAAACCATGCCTGACTTTAGTAGGAGTAAAACCATGGCTGAAGCAACCGATGTCGTATTAGTAGGCGGCGGCATTATGAGCGCCACTTTGGGCGTATTGCTCAAGGAGCTCGAACCATCTTGGGAAATTACCCTGATCGAACGCCTGGAAGATGTAGCGTTGGAATCATCAAATGCATGGAACAACGCCGGTACGGGACACTCTGCCCTGTGCGAATTGAACTATGCCCCCCTGACTGCCGACGGTACGATCGATCCGACCCGCGCCCTCAATATTGCCGAACAATTCCACATCAGCCGCCAGTTTTGGGCGAGTTTGGTTGAAGAAGGCAAACTGGCCGACCGCTCTTTCATCAATTCCGTCCCCCATATGTCGCTGGTGATGAACGCCGATCATTGCGATTATCTGCAAAAACGTTTCGACGTATTCAAAAACCAAAAACTCTTCGAAAAAATGGAGTTTTCTACCGACCGTGCCAAAATTGCCGAATGGGCGCCGCTGGTTATCAACGGCCGCGATGAAAACCAATCCATCGCCGCCAACTACTCCGCCGAAGGCACAGACGTCGATTTCGGAAGCCTGACCCGCCAGATGGTCAAATACTTGAGCGACAAAGGCGTAAAAATCAAATTCAACCGCCATGTCGACGACCTCAACCGCGAATCGGACGGCGCATGGGTGCTGAAAACCAGCAGCACCAAAGACGATGACGACCCGTTGACACTCCGCACCCGTTTCGTCTTCCTCGGCGCAGGCGGCGGCGCACTGACCCTGCTGCAAAAATCCGGTATCCCCGAAGGCAAAGGCTACGGCGGCTTTCCGGTTTCCGGCCTCTTCTTCCGCAACAGCAATCCCGAAACGGCTGCGCAACACAACGCCAAAGTGTACGGCCAAGCCTCCGTCGGCGCGCCCCCTATGTCCGTTCCGCACCTGGATACCCGCAACGTCGACGGCCAACGCCATTTGATGTTCGGCCCGTATGCAGGCTTCCGCCCTAACTTCCTCAAACAAGGCTCGCTCATGGATTTGCCGATGTCCATCCACATGGACAACCTCTATCCTATGCTCCGCGCCGGTTGGGCTAATATGCCGCTGACCAAATACCTCTTGGGCGAATTGCGTAAAACCAAAGAAGAACGCTTCACTTCGCTCTTAGAGTATTATCCGGAAGCCAACCCTGACGATTGGGAACTGATTACCGCCGGTCAGCGTGTGCAAATCATCAAAAAAGACCCGAAAAAAGGCGGCGTACTCCAATTTGGTACCGAAATCGTCGCCCATGCCGACGGCTCGCTGGCCGCATTGCTGGGCGCGTCCCCAGGTGCATCGACAGCAGTTCCGCTGATGATCAAACTCGTCCACCAATGCTTCCCAGATCATGCCGAATCATGGTCAGGCCGTCTGAAAGAATTGGTGCCCGGCTACGGCATCAAGCTGAACGACAATCCGTCTTTGGCGGACGAAATCATCAGTCACAACGCGTCCGTTTTGGGCATTCATCACTAAATTGAAGCAGACACAAAGGCGGGCATTCTTGCCCGCCTTTTTTCAAACCATTAAAATAGCGGCATTCAGGCCGTCTGAAATCTAATCTGCAGCAGCATGTTGCACGACTCAAACCCGAAAATCAGCCCCAATAGAAAAACGCCATGACCGATATTCTCAACAAAATCCTTGCCACCAAAGCAGAAGAAGTGGCCGCCCAAAAAGCCGCCGTTTCCTTGGAAGACATCAAAGCCCAAGCGCAGGCAGCCGCGCCGGTTCGCAGCTTTATCGGCTCAATCCGTGAAAAACACGCGCAGAATCTGCCTGCTATTATTGCCGAAGTCAAAAAAGCCAGCCCGAGCAAAGGCCTGATCCGTCCTGATTTTCATCCTGCCGAAATCGCCGTTGCCTATGAAAAAGCCGGCGCGGCCTGTTTGTCCGTGTTGACGGACGAACCTTATTTCCAAGGCTCGCCCGAGTATTTGAAACAGGCGCGTGCGGCCGTGGCGCTGCCGGTCTTGCGTAAAGATTTCATCATCGACGAATACCAAATCTATCAGGCGCGCGCGTGGGGTGCGGATGCGGTTCTTTTGATTGCCGCTGCATTGGAAGCCGGGCAACTTGAGCGTTTTGAAGCCGTTGCCCACGAATTGGGCATGACTGTCTTGTTGGAATTGCACGATGCGTCCGAGCTGGAAAAATGCCGCAACATGACCACGCCGTTGTGGGGCGTCAACAACCGCAACCTGCGTACGTTTGAAGTGACCCTGCAACAAACCCTCGACCTCTTGCCTGAATTAAACGGCAAAACCGTTGTAACCGAAAGCGGCATCCGCAACAAAGAAGACGTCGATTTCATGCGCGGCCACGGCGTGCATACTTTCCTGATCGGCGAAACCTTTATGCGTGCCGACGACATAGAAGCAGAAGTCAAAAAACTGTTCTAAACCTAAAAAACATCAGGCCGTCTGAATTTTCAGACGGCCTGAATCCATTGGAGACGAGAAAAAATGTTTACCGTACAGCGCATTTACGCCTATCAACCCGATTCTAAACAAACCGCCGTCTTTATCGACCGCCTCTATCCGCGCGGCGTCCATAAAGAAGTTTTCGCTACGGCGCTTTGGCTGAAAGACATTACGCCCAGTGCAAACCTGCGTCGCTGGTATCACGAAAATCCGGCTCAAAATTTCGACGGTTTTGTCAGCCGTTATCATGAAGAGCTGCATGGCGATACGGAGCAAGCCGCCATCAAGCGGCTGCTGGATTTGGAAAAACAACACGGCAATATCTTGTTGCTGACCGCCATCAAAGACCCTCGACATTCCCACGTCTCCGCACTGGCTCAATTTTTGGGCGCAACGTTTGAATATCGCGATTAAAAAATCAGTGTTTGAGCTGAATACAAAAAGGCCGTCTGAAACTTGCATTTCAGACGGCCTGCTATTTTCAAATCAAGAAGGATAACGGTGTGCTACCAATTTTCCGTCTATGTATTCGCCGATATAGACTTGCGAGGCTTCAAGGTGGAGGCGGTCAAGCTCTTGTTGCAGCCACTCTTCATCACGCTTAATGATTTCGAGGATGTCGGGGTCGACTTGGCCGTCTGTAATCAGTGGATAGCGCAGGCTTTCGTCGCCGTACTTAATGACGGCGAGCTGGCCGTTTTGTTCCATCACGGCACGTTTGACGGCAGAGATTTCGTAGATGCCGGCGGCGCGGAGTTTGAACATGAGGTCGTGTGCGCTGATGCCGTTTTTCATGCATTCATCGGTTTGGATTTTGCCGTTGACGATAACCCAGACGGATTTGCCGTCAATGATGGATTTGACCCAGCGGTTGTGGTTTTTGATGAATTTCAGGCTCAAGACCAACAGCGTCCACAAAATCAGCACGAGGAAAAATTGCAACAGGCCGACGCTGTCGCTGTAAATCACGCCACCGATGATGCCGCCGAGTACATAGTTTTGCACTTGGTCCATGGCGGAGGTCGGCGCGAGGTTGCCTTTACCTAAGAGGTTGATTTGCAAAATCAAACCTAAAATACCCATCAGTAGTTTGAGGGCGAGCAGGGAGTATGCTTCCATGTGTGTGTATCCTGTTATTCTTTATCGATGAGTTCGATATTGTTGTTGACCAAATTGATGGGTGTCAGCGTGTAGGCGGAGAAGTCTTGATTGAAATGGACTTCGTAGTATTGGTTTTTGATGCCGATAATCATGCCGTTGAACAGGCGCGTGCTGTTGACGATGATGTCTTGTTTTTCAACTTTTTGGTTTTCAATCAAGGCATTGAGAAAACCCACCATGCGCGAAGTATCGGCGGCAAAGTTTTGACGCTCGCTGTATGAAAGATATTGCGTGCCGCAGATGAGGATGAGCAACAACAGCGCAATAATGCTCAGGTCGCGGTATTTGGTGTCCATGCGGTGGCGCAGGTATTGCGATACGGCGAGCAGGAGGATGACGAGGGCGGCGAAAATCAGGACGTATTTCAAGTAGTCGTTGAAATACATATGGTTTTCAAGATAAAAGTGAGAAAAGAATTTCATGGTATTTGATAAATTTGGGAAGGGTAATCAGGCCGTCTGAAACTTAAATTTCAGACGGCCTTGTCTATTAAACAAGGATGTTGCGTCAAGGTTTCGGATAAAGCATACATGGCGCTTCCCGAAGTAGTATCAGTTGATAAATCCGTCGTCCTTCATTTTCTTTTCGGAAAAATACTGGCTGATGACCAGTAAGCTGGCCAGAATAATAATGAAAAGACCTGCCATGGTCAGGGTGATTTTGAGAAACATATCGGCATCGATGAAGGAAAACCAAAGTTGCAAAATCAAGAGCAACACCCAGCTGACGAACAATCCGAGACAGGCATAGACGCCGAGTTTAAACATGTTCTTTTTCCAAAATGACGACGTAGGCTTCACGCACGAAAAACAGCAGCATGCGGCGTTGGTCTTTTTCCATGGTAACGACCTTCCATCCTTGCGAAGCGTGGCTGTTGAGGAAATCGCTGAATTTGACCGGATTGATTTTGGCGCTGCCGAAAACCAAACTGGAAAGCAGGTTCTCTTGATAAATGACGGCTTTATATTCTTTCATTTTATTCCTTTAAAAATAAGGGGGCTTTAAAGCCCCCTCATTCTACTCCTTATTATTCAACTGCGGTAATACTGAGCCTTCGCCCAATGCCAACAAACCGCTTTGCGAGTAAATACCCAGTTTGGCGCGGGTGTCGGTGATGTCGAGGTTGCGCATGGTCAGTTGGCCGATGCGGTCGAGCGGTGTGAACGCTGCGTCTTCGACTTTTTCCATACTCAGGCGTTCCGGTTGGTAGGTCAGGTTAGGCGATTCGGTGTTCAGAATCGAGTAGTCGTTGCCGCGGCGCAGCTCGAGGGTAACTTCACCGGTAATGGCTTTGGCAACCCAGCGTTGTGCGGTTTCGCGCAACATGAGGGCTTGGCTGTCAAACCAGCGGCCTTGGTAGAGCAGGCGGCCGAGGCGCAGGCCGTTGATGCGGTATTGTTCGATGGTGTCTTCGTTGTGGATGCCGGTCACTAAACGCTCGTAGGCGATGTGGAACAACGCCATGCCCGGGGCTTCGTAAATGCCGCGTGATTTGGCTTCGATGATGCGGTTTTCGATTTGGTCGCTCATGCCCAAGCCGTGGCGCCCGCCGATGCGGTTGGCTTCGAGGAAGAGTTCGACAGGGTCGGCGTATTCTTTGCCGTTTAGTGCAACCGGCACGCCTTCTTCAAAGCGTACGCTGACTTCTTCGGGTTTGACTTCGACGTTTTCGTCCCAGAAGGCAACGCCCATGATGGGCTTAACGATTTTGATGCCGCTGTTGAGAAATTCCAAGTCTTTGGCTTCGTGGGTGGCACCCAGCATGTTGGAGTCGGTAGAGTAGGCTTTTTCAACCGACATTTTGTAGTTGAAGCCGTTGGCAATCAGAAATTCGCTCATTTCGTGACGGCCGCCGAGTTCGTCGATAAATTGTTGGTCGAGCCAAGGTTTGTAGATTTTCAACGCCGGATTGGTCAATAGGCCGTAGCGGTAGAAACGCTCGATGTCGTTGCCTTTGTAGGTGCTGCCGTCGCCCCAGATATTCACATCGTCTTCTTTCATGGCGGAAACGAGCATGGTGCCGGTAACGGCGCGGCCCAGAGGCGTAGTGTTGAAGTAGGCGATGCCGCCGGTGGAAACGTGGAACGCGCCGCATTGGATGGCGGCGATGCCTTCGTGTGCCAGTTGTGCGCGGCAGTCGATCAGGCGGGCGTTTTCTGCGCCGTATTCCATCGCTTTTTTAGGAATGGCGTTGTAATCGTCTTCGTCAGGTTGGCCGAGGTTGGCGGTGTAGGCATAAGGCAGCGCGCCTTTGAGTTTCATCCACAACAGCGCGGCAGAGGTATCAAGACCGCCGGAGAAGGCGATGCCGACTTTTTGACCGATGGGGAGATTTTGTAAAATGGTATGGTTTTGGCTCATTGGGATTTCTCCAGACTTGAAAAGTTGAAACCATTATCTTATAAATGGAATACATTGTCAGCAATTAGGCCGTCTGAATGTTCGAAGGGCCGTATTAAAGAAACCTCATCATGAACGCTTTTAACCTCATTATCATCGGCGATGAAATCCTGCATGGCAGCCGTCAAGACAAGCATTTCGCCTTTTTTAAATCTTTATTGGAATCGCACGGGCTGAAGCTCAATCAGGTGCAATATCTGCCTGACGAACCCGATTTGCTGGTCAAACAACTGCGCCGCAGCTTTTCAGACGGCCTGCCGACTTTTGTTACCGGCGGTATCGGTTCTACGCCTGACGACCACACGCGCCAAGCCGCAGCGGCTGCTTTGGATTTGCCTGTCGTCCGCCATCCTGAAGCCGCCAAGTTTATCGAAGGTGTAACCCAGAAACGCGGCGAACCGCTCGATTCGCCGGAACACGCCCAACGCCTGAAGATGGCGGATTTTCCCGAGGGCGCGGAATTGGTGCCCAATCCGTTTAACAACATCGCCGGATTTTCCATCCGCGAGCATTATTTCTTCCCCGGTTTCCCCGTGATGGCACACCCGATGGCCGAATGGGTATTGGAAACTTATTACGCCGACCGCTTCAACCAAACCGAACGAGGCAGCCGCAGCGTGTATGTGTTCGACCAACCCGAGTCGCGCATTACGCCGATTATGGAACATCTTGAGCGTACCTACGCCGGTGTCCGTTCGTACAGCCTGCCCACCGTGGGCCGTACCGATTCAGACGGCCGTTATACTCCGCCGCATATCGAGTTCGGCATCAAAGCGGAAGGCGAGGCTTGCCGTTTGCTGGATGCTGCGTGGGAAGATGCGTTGCAGGGTTTGCAGGCGATTGGCGCGACTTTGAAAGAAACGGTGGAATAATGCACTTATCCCCGGCCCAATCCAAACGCGTACTGACTTTTGCTTCTTTGCTGTTTTTGCCGCCGACCCTCATCATCGGCATTTGGCTGGCGCAATATGGCGGCTTTGCTTTTGAGCCGCCGCTGATGCACGCCGTCCATGCTCACGCAGGCACATGGTTTGATCCGATTGCCACCGTGTTGCACTATCTGGGCAAAACCGCGATTGCCGTGCCGCTGATCGGCGCAGTCGCCGCAGCCCTGTATTTTGCCGATAAGAAGCGCGAGGCACTGTTTTGCGTGTTGGCGGCATTGGTACCGACTTTGAATATGCTGATTGTGAAGGTTTGGTTTGCCCGCGAACGTCCGCTGCTTTGGCCGCGTCTGATTGAAGAGAGCAATTTTTCCTTCCCCAGCGGCCACAGTACGTTTTCCGCCGCCATTGCCGTCATGCTGATATTGCTTTGCCGCCGCACGCGCTACCGCCGCGCCGCTTGGATAGGCGGTATTTCCTTTGCCCTGCTGACCGGGTTTTCACGCATTTATTTGGGCGTGCATTATCCCACCGACGTTTGGGCAGGCTGGACAAACGGCACGCTGACTGCCTTGCTGGTGTATATGCTCATCTTCAGGCCGTCTGAAAAATAGAAGAAACGAATCATGAATACACGTTCACCCAACACGCCTTATTGGCTCAGAAACGGCCATGCCGACACCCTGTTTGCCAAGTTGCTGCAAGGCAAAGCGCCCGACTACCGCCGCGAGCTTCTGCCCGACAGTACCGGCAAAACCCAAGTTGCCTACGATTTTGTCGACAGCGCCGACCCCGATGCGCCGTTGGTGGTTTTGTTCCACGGACTGGAAGGTAGCAGCGAGAGCCATTACGCGGTCGAATTGATGAAAGCCGTACAGCAGCGCGGTTGGAACGGCGTGGTTGCCCATTTCCGCAGTTGCGGCGGCATAGAAAACACCGCGCCCGTGTTCTACCATCTCGGCGATACGCCCGAAATCGCTTATATGCTCAACACGCTGGCACAACGCTATTCAACCATCTACGCCGTCGGCGTTTCTTTGGGGGGTAATGCCCTGGCCAAATATTTGGGCGAGCAGGGCAGCAATGCCGTTCCGCGTGCTTCTGCCGTCGTTTCCGCGCCGGTTGATGCCGTGGCGGCAGGTACGCGTTTCGATCATGGCATGACGCGACTGATTTACACGCGCTATTTTTTAAATTCGCTGTTGCCGAAAGCCCAGGCGATTCCCCGGTTTCAGACGGCCTTAAGCCAGCAAAACTGCAAAACGCTTGGCGATTTTGACGACCGCTTTACCGCGCCGCTACACGGTTTTGCCGACCGCCACGATTACTACCGCCGCAACTCCTGCAAACCGTTTTTGAAAGGCGTGGATACGCCGTTGCTGCTGCTCAATGCCGTCAACGACCCTTTCCTACCGCCGGAAGCCCTGCCGACCGGGCGGGACGTGTCCTCGGCCGTTACGTTGTTGCAACCGGCATACGGCGGGCATGTCGGCTTCGTCAGCCGCGATCAAGGTCGTCTGAATCTGCAATGGCTGCCGCAAACGGTGTTGGACTATTTCAAACAGTATCAGCCGTAAATGAAAAAGGGCATGTATGCGACATGCCCTTAGGGTGTAGAAAGGAAAAAGGCCGTCTGAAAGAGTTTCAGACGGCCTTTTGAATAGCTTGATTATTTGCCTTTGTTGTCGGCTTTGGCTTCTTTTTTCAGAGAAGCGTACAACTCAGGGTCGCGGTTTTTCAGCAAGGACGCAACGGCCAAGTCGTCACGGTTTACTTTAGCCAAATCGACGCGCTCGATGTGTACCAAACGCAGCAATTCGCGTACAGGTTTAGGCATATTGCGGCCGGATTCGTAACGGGAACCACCGGATTGAGTCACACCGATGCGGCTCCAGAAGTCCATTTGGTTCAGGCCGAGTTTTTTACGGATATCACGGATGTTTTCAATTTTTTCGAACGATTTCATGAATCTTCCTTATTGTGGTATTTGTTGCATGCCTCTAGGCATAAAAATGGGTCTGCAAGAATGCCGGCATCCCTTTTCCTGTAGGCTTTTGGGGTGATATGTGGGCGTATTGCAAATGACTGATCTAGATAATTAGACAGTATATTCGAAAGAAGTTTGCCGCTGTTTGCCATAATTTGTGTAAATATTTCTTAATTCATTATTTCGTATAATTTTTGGCATATAAATCATTAAATTATGCGATTATCTTAAATATGGCGTGGGCAAATTTTTACATAACTAAACAATTCATTATGGGTAAAAACTTAATTTTGAGCTTTTATTCGGTTTGACGGGTCGGGAAAACGGATAAATTTCAGGCCGTCTGAATCTGTATTTTTAGACGGCCTGAAAATTTCTCAAGTTTAAGGCTTGCCGGTGGCAGGGCTGATAGTGAGGATTTCGTAGCCGGTTTCGGTAACCAAGACTTCGTGTTCCCATTGGGCGGAAAGGGAGCGGTCTTTGGTGACCACTGTCCAACCGTCGTTCAGGATGCGCAGGTGGCGTTTGCCTTGGTTGATCATCGGCTCGATGGTAAAAATCATGCCCGGTTTGAGGACGAGGCCCTGACCTTTGCGGCCGTAGTGGACCACTTGCGGCGCTTCGTGGAAACCGCGGCCGATGCCGTGGCCGCAGAATTCTTGAACTACGGAGTAGCCGGCATTTTCGGCAACCTGTTGGCAGGCATAGCCAACATCGCCGAGGGTGGCGCCGGGTTTGACTGCTTCGATACCCGCCATCATGGAGGCATGGGTCACGTCGATCAGGCGTTGGGCAATTGGGGAGACTTTGCCGACGGTAAACATACGGCTGGAGTCGCCGTGGAAGCCGTCTTTTTTGATGGTCAGGTCGATGTTGACGATGTCGCCTTCTTTCAGCGGCTTGTCATCGGGAATACCGTGGCAGATGACGTGGTTGACGGAGGTGCAGCAGGATTTCGGGTAGGGCGGGTTGCCGTAGTTGAGGGGGGCGGGATAACCGCCTTGGACGTTGACGTGGTAGTCGTAAACGAGTTTGTCGATTTCGTTGGTGGTGACGCCGGGTTTGACGAATTGGCCGATGTAGTCGAGGGCTTCGGCGACCAAGCGGCCGAGTTCGCGCATTTTTTCGATTTCTTCGGGGGTTTTGATGATGACTTTGTCCATGAGGTTTCCTTCTTGTTTCAGACGGCATGGGGGCCGTCTGAACGGGACGGGTGTGCCGTCTGTTTAAAACAGGTTGTCGAGATTGTCTTTATTGCGCGGTTTGGTTTGTGGTTTGGCCTCAGGCTCGGCTTTGGGAGTCGGTTTGGACTCGGGGGCTTTGGCTTTTGCCGGTTTGTTTTCTGCTGCTTGTGCGGCCGGTTTGCTGTCTGCGGCTTTGTTTGCTACCGGCTGGCTGTCTGCTTGAGGTGTGTTTTGAGCGGTAGGGCTGTTGTTGTCGGATTGTGTTTTTTCTGATTTGTCGGTTTCGGCGCGTTTGTTTTCTGTGCGTTTGCCGCGGTGTGCGGCAGGACGGTCGTTTTTTGCACCTTCTTCGGCTTTGTCGCTTTTTTCGGTTTGGGGAACAACCGGGTTGCCGGAAGCAGTTTTTTCGTCGCCTTCTTGGGCGGGTTGGACGGTTTCAAGTTCGACTGTGCCGTTGGGGCGCCAAACTTCAATGCGTGTGTCGGTTTGTTCGGCAGGGCTTTTTTCGGGTACGTCGGTTTTACCGGAGTTTAGGGTGCTGAATACGCCGGCAACAAGGGCTGCGACGGCGATAAAGCTGACAAGGAATAAAGCGCGGATTAGGTGTTTGGGCTTAAGTTGGAAAGGGGTTTTATTATTCTTGGACATGATGGGGCGGGTAATCGTTGGAGGAATGGCCGTCTGAATGTTCAGACGGCCCCGGGTTGCCTGTGAATCAGTTGGCAACGTAGTTTTGATAGAGGGTCACGACTTTTTGTACGCCGACGGTCGTGCTGACTTTTTGGGTCACGCGGGCTTGTTCTTCAGGCGTAAGGATGCCCATCACATAGGTCACGTTGCCGTAAGTCACGATTTTGACGCGTGCTTGGGTGGCTGGGCTGAGGCCCAACAGGGTAGCGCGGACTTTGGATGTACCCCAGGTATCGTTGGTCACATCACCGAGCGAACGCGCTTGTGAGGCAACAGTGATGTAGTTGTACACGCCTTCTGCGGCTTGTTCGGAGCGGGCGATGCGTTCAACAAATTGTTTTTCGCCTTCGGTAGCCACTTGGCCGAGCAGGAGCAGGTGGCGGTTGTAGCCGACAACGTTCAGTTTGGGCTTGTAGCCTTGAACTTGGTTGTTTTGGCGCAGGTAGGAGCGTGCGGTGGTTTCGACGCGCAGTGCCATAACGTTGTCGTCGGTTTGCGCGCCGGTGGTGCGGCGGTCGACGGCGGATTTGGTGCCGACGGCTGCACCGCCGATCAGTGCGCCGACGCAGCCGCTCAGACTCAGGCTCAAGAGGGTCGCAGTCAGAACGGGGAGGGCGTAGCGTTTGATGTTCTTCATATCCTTTTCCTTGGGTATGGACGGGTGGGCGTTCAGACGGCCTTTAAGGGATAGGCCGTCTGAAAAGAAAGGGTTACATGCCTTCAAGCAGGACGGAGTCGATGCAGTCGCACATGGCGTGAATCAGCAAAATATGGTTTTCCTGAATGCGGGCAGTGCGCGGATAAGGGACGTTGAGCAAAACGTCGGTATCTTTGAGCATGGCGGCGATTTTGCCGCCGTCGCGGCCGGTCATGGCGATGACGTGCATATCGCGTTCGTGTGCCGCTTTGATGGCTTCGATGACGTTGGCGGAATTGCCGGAGGTGGAGATGCCGACCAATACGTCGCCGGCACGTCCGAGCGCGCGCACTTGTTTGCTGAACACATGGTCGAAACCGTAGTCGTTGCCGATGGCGGTCAGGGCGGAAGTGTCCGTCGTTAGCGCGACAGCGGCCAATTCCATGCGCTCTTTTTCAAAACGGCCGGTCATTTCGGCGGCGAAGTGCTGCGCGTCGGCAGCCGAACCGCCGTTGCCGCAGGCCAGGATTTTGCCGTCGTTCATCAGGCATTGCAGCATCAGCTCGGCGGCCTGTGCGGTCGGCTCGACCAGTACTTTTTCAGCTTCCTGCTTGGCGCGGATGCTCTCGGCAAAATGTGCGGAAACTCGTTCTTGTAATGTTGTCATGAGGTTAACCTGTAATATTTTGAATCCATTCGGGCGGGCCGTCGCCCTCGATCAGTACCGCATCCAGGCGGCAGGGCGCATGGTTTAACCCGTGCTTTTGCAGATAATACTCTACACTTCGTTGCAATTTCAATAATTTGGACGGCGAGATGCTGTATGCGACACCACCGAAATCTTGGTTTTTGCGGTATTTTACTTCAACAAACACAATCGTACTGCCGTTTTTGACAATTAAATCGATTTCGCCGTAGGCGCAATGCCAGTTCCGTGCCAGCAGCGAGCAGCCTTTGGCCTGTAGGAACGCCAGTGCCGCATCTTCGGCCGCCGCCCCCTGTTTGTGGTTTAAGCGCATGAAAAGTTTACCCGTTATATAATCATTGTTTTTAAAGAGACGCCGTTTCAGATGGCCTTGAATCTATGTACACAAAACACCTGCAAAAAGCCGTCGACAGCATCGAAAAACAGACATTATACGTTGTCGCCACACCCATCGGCAATTTAGCCGACATAACGCTGCGCGCGCTGGCCGTTCTGCAAAAGGCCGACATTATCTGCGCCGAGGATACTCGTGTTACCGCCCAGCTTTTGAGTGCGTACGGCATTCAGGGCAAACTCGTGAGCGTGCGCGAACACAACGAGCAGCAAATGGCCGATAAAATCATCGCCCATCTTTCAGACGGCCTGAGTGTTGCCCAAGTTTCGGATGCGGGTACGCCTGCGGTTTGCGATCCCGGTGCGAAACTTGCCGCCCGCGTGCGTGAAGCCGGATTTAAAGTGGTGCCTGTGGTCGGCGCAAGCGCGGTCATGGGGGCGTTGAGCGTGGCCGGGGTGACGGAATCCGATTTTTATTTCAACGGTTTCCTGCCGCCTAAGGCCGGCGAACGCCAAAAGCTGCTGGCCAAATGGGCGGAAGCCGATTTTCCGATTGTGATGTTTGAAACGCCGCACCGCATCGAGGCAAGCCTTGCGGATATGGCCGCGCAGTTCCCCGAACGCCGTTTGACTTTGGCACGCGAAATCACCAAAACGTTTGAAACCTTCCTCAGCGGCACGGTTGCCGAAATCCAAGCCGCCCTTAAAAACGACAGCAACCAAACGCGTGGCGAGATGGTGCTGGTGTTGCACCCTGCGGTGAAAGAGAAACACAGCGATTTGCCCGAGGCGGCGCAAAACACGATGAAAATCCTTGCGGCCGAGTTGCCGACCAAACAGGCCGCCGAGCTTGCCGCCAAGATTACCGGCGAAAGCAAAAAAGCCTTGTACGATTTAGCGTTGGAGTGGAAACGGATTTCAGACGACGCTTGAGGTCTTGCAGGCTTATTTCTCTCAACCTGTGGTGTGAACGATGCGACGATTTCCTACAGGCAAGGCTGGGTATTGTTCGTTATCCGTTTGCCGGTTCTACAGGCTTTATATAGGCAAAGTTTTGTTTGCCGCATTGCTTCCCCCCCCCCCTTGCAATTTATAATGACACTGCATACAACTAGTATGTTCTTAAATCTTTCAATCTACAGGAGTGGACTTATGAAACAAAACATCATCGTTGCCTTATTCAACATCTCCAGCGAAGCTTATCAAGCCTTTTCTGAATTGAAAGCTTACTCGCAGACAACAGATGCTTTGGTGGCACAAGCCGTTTTGGTTAAAAAGGAAAATGACCTGATTATCCCAGCAGAAAGCACCGACTTTACCGCCAATACGGTCGAAGGCACATGGACGGGCAGCCTCATTGGTTCACTGGTCGGCATTCTCGGCGGTCCTATCGGTGTTCTGTTGGGTGGAGCTACTGGCGCACTCATCGGCAGTGATGCAGGTACTGCCCAAACATTGGAAGAGGGGGCGTTGCTGGAAAATACAGCCAAAAAACTGGATAACGGCAGTACTGCAATCATTATTTTGGCGCAAGAATCCGACGAGGCTGTATTGGATGCTTTCTTCCACCGTTTCAAAACCGTTATTCTCCGGCAAGATGCAGTCGTTGCCCAACAGGACGTATTGGCAGCAATAGAAGCGCAGGAAGAAGTGGCACGTCAGGCACACGAAGCTTGGAAAAAACAGCGCAAAGCCGAACGCAAAGAGAAAGTGGAAGCCTTCAAGGCCGACATCAAACAAAAATTCGACGAATTGGCAGCCAAGTTGAAATAACACTGCCACCAACCCAAGGTATGTAACCGCTCAAATTTTCCGTTTCGGATGCATGCCAAACCGGTTTGAGGCTACCTGAAAATCTATTTTTCAGGTAGCCTCTCCCTTTTTCATGCCCCGAGACCTTTGCAAAGGTCTCAACCTATGTTATTGCAAAGGTCTCGGCCTTTTTATAATTGGATTTTAGATCGATCCAATAGGTTCAATACGCTTCTAAGTTTGCGTTTCAGACGGCCTCAATGTTTGGCAAACCTGCTTTAACGCTGCCATACGTTGCGCAAATATTCGATGCAGTCGGTCAGGGCGTAAAACGGGGCGTTGCCGTGATTGGCGTTGGGGTAGAGGGTAAAGCGGACATCCGCGCCGAGGTGGTGCAAAGTGCCGGCAAGAATTTTGGCTTGTGCAACCATGCCGCGGCTGGTTTGGTCGGGGCGGTTGTTTCTGCCTTCATGTTCGCCTGCGCCAAGGCGGATGCCGATTCTTTGCGGTAAAGTGTCGGGCAGCCAATCGAGTACGCGGCGGTCTTGCCACCAGATAGACGGTGACACCAGCAAATAATGGCGGAATCGTTCGGGGTGGGTGAACAGGGAATAGAGACCGTACAAGGCGCCGAACGAATGGCCGAAGACGGCTTGGTTTTGTGTATCGATGCGGTATTTGCTGTCGAGCAGGGCGGAGAGTTCGTCATCAAGAAAGCGGCTGAAGCGGTCGGCTTGGCCGTATTGTTTGCGTTCGGATTCGGGCGCGTTGTCGGGCAGCGGCGGCGTGTAGTCGAGGGCGCGTTGGCTTAAGTCGCGGATGGTGCCGCCGGTGTAGCCGATGCCGACAATCAGGCAGGCGGCATGGCTTTTGGTGATGGGGTTGATGAGCAGGGATTGTGCCATATTGAGGATGGCGGGGAAAAAGGCATCTCCGTCAAGAATATACAGTACGGGATAGCCGCCTGCCGGACGTTCGCCGAGTGCCGCGGCTTGAATGCGGTAGGTGCGGCCGGTGTGTGCGGAGGTAATGGAAGTTTCTTCGGCTTGCAGCAGGGTGGCGGCTTGCCAGTTGGGACGGATGGGCATGATGGGGTGCTTTAATCAATGGGTTGTTTAAGTAAAAGGAGAAAAGGCCGTCTGAACAATGGATTTCAGACGGCCTTATTGTACCGATTCTTGTCTTTTTAACAATACGCGTGATTAGCGTACGTCAACGTAGGAGCTGCTGTGCAGTTCGCGCAGGAGGTTGGTGGTCGCCTGTTGCGCTTTTTGTTGGGACAGGTATTGGCGGACGGCGTTTTGTTGGCGCTCTTCAGGCGTACCTGCTTCGCGGACGTCGTTCAGCTTGATGATGTGCCAGCCGAATTGGGTGCGGACAGGGGCGCTGATTTGGCCGGGTTTGAGTTTGTGGACGGCTTCTTCAAATGGGGCAACCATCATGCCGTCGGCAAACCAGCCCAAGTCGCCGCCGTTGCCGGCGCTGCTGTCTTGCGAGTATTGGCGTGCCAAACCGCCGAAATCTGCGCCGCTGCGGGCTTGTGAGTAGATTTTGCTGATGGTGCTTTCTGCGCCGACGGCGGCATTGTCGTTGTCGGCTTTAATGAGGATGTGTTGGGCATGATATTGGCGCACGGGGTCGGCTTCGGGCAGGGTGATGCCTTGTTGTTTGGCCTGCTCGATGTAGCGTGCCACTTCGGAGTCGCTGACGCGGCTGTTTTGCATGATGGCCTGTTGGCGCACTTTTTCAACAATAATGCTGTCGGCGATGTCTTGACGGACGGCGGCAGACGGGTTTTTGATGTTGGGGTTGTGCGCGATGACGGCTTCGATTTCGCTATCGGTCGCTTGGATGTTGCGGCGTTTGCCGGCTTGGAGGATTAGGGATTGGTTGATCATTTGTGCCAGAACCTGTTGGCGCAGCTCGTTGGCGTCCATTTGTGTGCCTTTCGGCATGGTTTGACGTGCTTGTGCTACGGCTTGTTCTACTTGGCGGTGGGTAATGACTTCGTTGTCGACAACCGCGGCAATGCCGTCTGAAAGATGTACGCCGCTTTGTACGGCGGGCATGGCGGTGGCGCTGACGGCAGGGGCTTTGGCTGCGCGCGCTTTGCCTGCTTTGGCTTTAGGGGCGGCGTGTGCGCCTACTGCGAGAGTGAGTGCGGCGACGAGAATCAGGGGTTTGAAGTTCATTGTTTGACTACCTCGTTGGTTTTGCTGTAACCGGGGATGGCTAAGCGGAGTTTTTCGAATGGGTTGTTGCCGATATTGCTCAAGTCTTTGAGTTGGAGGTTGAAGAATACGGCGTTTTTGTGGCTGTTTTCGCCGGTAACATAGCGTTGGCCGACCAAGCTCGCGCTCCAGCAGCCGCAGTTGCTTTTGTATTCTGCACCGATGAGCATTTCCAGCGGTTTTTTGGCTTCGATTTCGTAGTTATAACGGGCGACGGCGTACAAGTTTTTGCTCAACGGCCATTGGGCGGCAAGGTCGACTTGGCTGAGTTTGTCGTAGAAATAGTTGCCGTTGGCTTGCAGATAGATGCGCTCGTTGCGTCCGTATTTGTAGCGCGCGCTTAAGACTTTGCCGGGTTCGGGGTTGTAGGCGACCCCTGCGGCGTAGCTTTCGGCACGGCTTTGGTTTTGGTTGTAGTGGATGTCCAAGTCGATGCGGATGCTCGGGGTAATGTTGCCGTGTGCAAAGGCTACCCAGTCGGACTGGCTGCGCGGATAACGGCTGACGCTGCCGTCAGGCAGGACGTTGTCGTTTTTGAAGTAAAACTTCTGGCCGATACCTGCACGGAAGAGTTCCGCACCGGTATTGGGGTTGAGGATGCGGCTTTGTGTGGCCAGCGTCAGGCTGTTGGCCGAATTGATGCGGTCGTTGCCGGAATACAGGTTTTCGCGGAACAGCTGCGAATAGGTAAAGCTGTTTTCGGAGCTGTCGAAATTGGGCAGGTCGTTTTGGGACTTGGTCGGAATGTAGTTGTAAAACAGGCGCGGTTCGAGCGTTTGCAGGTATTCTCCGCCGAAGAGACGGGCCCTGCGCTCGAAGGTCAGGCCGCTGTCGACGTTGATGATTGGCAGGACGCGGCTGACATTGCGGCTGCTTTGGCCGTTGAAGCTGTTGAGGCTGTAATAAGTGGCGTGTACGCCGACTTTAGGCCGGATGTAGCCCCATTGGTTGTGGAAGTCCCATTTGACGCTCGGGTAGAGCACCACGCGGCTGCCGTCTTGCTTGGTATCGTGGTCAAAACGGGTGAATTGGCCGAACACGTTGAGTTGCGCTTTGCCGAGATGGCTTTGCCAACGGCCGGTCAGGCGGGGCATGATGGCATAAGGCTCGTCTTTATAGCCGTCTTGGTTGGCCAGCGTTTGGTATTTTTGTACGCGCAACGAGCCGTCGAAGCTGCCGCCCAACAGTTTGTCGCTGTAA
This sequence comes from Neisseria sp. P0017.S009, assembly GCF_051957375.1. Taxonomy (NCBI): domain Bacteria; kingdom Pseudomonadati; phylum Pseudomonadota; class Betaproteobacteria; order Neisseriales; family Neisseriaceae; genus Neisseria; species Neisseria sp. P0017.S009. The sequence continues at coordinate 31,645 of NZ_JBQCWL010000007.1, read as the reverse complement.
TTGAGCCATGCCTGACGGTCAAGGTTAACGTTGCGTGCGATGTCTTCGCGGCCGTAGAAGTCGCGGTAGTAATCGTCGTCGGAAACTTGGTTGTAGTTGATGCCGCCGCTGATTTTGCTGTTCAGCTGCTGCTGGTGTTTCCATTTGAACTGGTAGCGGTTGTTGTGGACGCTTTTTTGGTCGTTCGGCATCCAGTCGCCATCGACTTCGCCGCTGTAATTCGGTTGCAGGTAACGGACTTGGCCGCCCAGTTGCACGCCGCGTTTGCTGATAATGCCCGGGCGGATGGTGGCATCCAAATTCGGTGCAAGATTGAAATAGTAGGGCAGGCTCAGCTCAAGGCCGTCTGAACCGGTGGCAATAGTCGGAACGAGCAGGCCGCTTTTGCGGTTGCCGTTGATGGGAAAGTCCGCCCAAGGCGTGTAGAGGACGGGGACACCGCCGAATACCAGCGAAGCGTGTTTGGCCACGCCGATGCCTGTCGATTCATCGGCTTCGATGCTTTGCGCTTGGATATACCAGCTGGCATCGCCGGGCGAACAGGTGTTGAATTTGGTATTGATGAGTTTGTAGAGGCCTTTGCCTTTGAGTTCGGCTTTTTCGCTGACACTTTGAAGGCGGCGGCCGCCTTGTTCGGTATTGAGGCGCACGGCAGTTCCGGAACCGGTTTGGTTTTTGAGGTTGTAAACCAATTGGTCGCCGGATACGGTCGAACCGTTTTGATACAGGGTAAAGCGGTCGCCGGCGGTAACGGTATCGGCGGCTTGGTCGTATTGCGCCCAATCGGCGTTGAGAACATCGGCATTGCGCTCGACAATGACGTCGCCTTCGGCACGGACGCCGACTTGGGTTTGGCCTTCTATTTTATCGGCGTTGACGCGGGTGTAATCGGCAGGCAGGGCAGGCTCGCCGCTGCGTTTGATTTCAGCGGTTTCGGCAGGCTTGGCATCTTCGTGGTCGCAAAACAGGCAAGTGCTGCCCAAAGAAAGCGGATCGGCTTCGCTTTGGCTGGTTTGTGCTGGTTTGGATGCAGTGACGGGGGCAGGGGTATAGTCTTCCGCCTGTGGAACAGAAGCATCTTCCGCACGCACGGCTGTTGCGCCAAAGCCCATAATTAAGGCGAGTACCAAGGGTTTGAGTGAAAATAAACGAGCCAAAATCGCCCCTTAAATCGGTTTGCCAGTTAGAATAGCGGTTATTGTAACCTGAAATTCTGCGATACCGCTATGCAACGACAAACCGAATTACAAAACTGGCTGGAGTCTGTTTACCCGAACCAGCCGTTCGAATTGAGCTTTGCGGCAGCCGATGCCGACTTCCGCCGCTATTTCCGTGCGACGTTTTCAGACGGCCAGACCGTTATCTGTATGGATGCGCCTCCTGAGAAGATGAGTGTTGCACCTTATTTGAAAGTACAAAAACTGTTTAACATGGTCAATGTGCCGCAAGTGCTTCATGTGGATGAAGCGTTGGGCTTTATGGTGTTGAACGATTTGGGCAATACCACATTCCTGACCGCCATGAATCAGGAAAACAGCGAAACCGCCCACAAAGCCCTGCTGCTCGAAGCCATCGACGAACTGATCGAACTGCAAAAAGCCAGCCAACCCGGCAAACTGCCGGAATACGACCGCGAAGTCATGCTGCGCGAGATTAACCTGTTCCCCGAATGGTTTGTGGCCAAAGAATTGGGCCGCGAGTTGACCTTCAAGCAACGCCAGTTGTGGCAGCAAACCGTCGATACTTTGCTGCCGCCCCTGTTGGCACAACCTAAAGTTTACGTTCACCGCGACTTTATCGTCCGCAATCTGATGCTGGCAAAAGGCCGCCCGGGCGTGTTGGACTTCCAAGACGCGCTTTACGGCCCGATTTCCTATGATTTGGTGTCGCTGCTGCGCGATGCATTTATCGAATGGGAAGAAGAATTTGTATTGGACTTGGTCATCCGTTACTGGGAAAAAGCACGCGCTGCCCAGCTGCCTGTACCTGCCGAGTTTGACGAGTTCTACCGCTGGTTTGAATGGATGGGTGTACAACGCCATTTGAAAGTGGCCGGTATTTTTGCCCGCCTGTACTACCGCGACGGCAAAGACAAATACCGTCCTGAAATTCCGCGCTTCTTGAACTATTTGCGCCGCGTATCCCGCCGTTACAACGATTTGGCGCCGCTGTATGCGTTGCTGGTCGAATTGGTCGGCGATGACGAATTGGAAACAGGCTATACCTTCTAAGCTTGGTTTTTTAAGATTTGATTCCACTTTTCAGACGGCCTGATCAACAAAAGGCCGTCTGAAACCTTTACAGAACACATAAACATGACTTACATGATTTACCCCAAAACCTACGACGTGATTGTTGTCGGTGGCGGCCATGCAGGTACCGAAGCCGCGCTTGCCGCCGCACGCATGGGTGCGCAAACCCTGCTGCTTTCACACAACATCGAAACCCTCGGCCAAATGTCGTGCAATCCCTCCATCGGCGGTATCGGCAAAGGCCACCTCGTGCGCGAACTCGACGCATTAGGCGGCGCAATGGCGTTGGCAACCGACAAATCCGGTATCCAGTTCCGCCGCTTGAACGCCAGCAAAGGCGCGGCGGTGCGAGCCACGCGCGCGCAGGCAGACCGTATCCTATATAAAGCCGCCATCCGCGAAATGTTGGAAAACCAAGAAAACCTCGACCTTTTCCAACAAGCCGTCGAAGACGTCACGCTTGACGGCGAACGCATCAGCGGCGTGGTTACCGCGATGGGCGTGGAGTTTAAAGCACGCGCCGTCGTGTTGACCGCCGGCACGTTTTTGTCCGGCAAAATCCATATCGGTTTGGAAAACTACGAAGGTGGCCGCGCCGGTGACCCAGCCGCCAAATCCTTGGGCGGCCGTTTGCGCGAATTGAACCTGCCGCAAGGCCGTCTGAAAACCGGCACGCCGCCGCGTATTGACGGACGCACGATTGATTTCTCCCAACTGACCGAACAGCCCGGCGACACACCCGTTCCTGTAATGTCCGTACGCGGCAGCGCCGATATGCACCCGAGCCAAGTGTCCTGCTGGATTACGCATACCAACATGCAAACCCACGACATCATCCGCTCAGGCTTCGACCGCAGCCCGATGTTTACCGGCAAAATCGAAGGCGTGGGTCCGCGTTATTGTCCGTCTATCGAAGACAAAATCAACCGCTTCGCCGACAAAGACAGCCACCAGATTTTCCTCGAACCCGAAGGCCTAACCACGCATGAATACTATCCAAACGGTATCTCCACCAGCCTGCCGTTCGACATCCAAATCGCCCTCGTGCGCAGCATGAAAGGTCTCGAAAACGCCCATATCCTGCGCCCTGGCTACGCCATCGAATACGACTACTTCGATCCGCGCAACCTCAAAGCCAGCCTCGAAACCAAAACCATCCAAGGCCTCTTCTTCGCCGGACAAATCAACGGCACCACCGGTTACGAAGAAGCCGCCGCGCAAGGCCTGCTCGCAGGCGCAAACGCCGTGCAATACGTCCGTGAACAAGACCCGCTCCTGCTGCGCCGCGAACAAGCCTATCTCGGCGTATTGGTGGACGACCTCATCACCAAAGGCGTGAACGAGCCCTACCGCATGTTCACCAGCCGCGCCGAATACCGCCTGCAACTCAGGGAAGACAACGCCGATATGCGCCTGACCGAAGACGGCTACAAAATCGGCTTGGTGGGTGAAGAACAATGGCGCATGTTCAACGAAAAACGCGAAGCCATCGAACGCGAAATCCAACGTTTGAAAACAACGTGGTACACGCCGCAAAAACTCGCCGAAGAAGAGCAGCTGCGCGTATTCGGCCAAAAACTCAGCCGCGAAGCCAACCTGCACGACCTCCTGCGCCGTCCGAACCTCGACTACGCCGCGCTGATGACCCTGCCCGACGCACAACCTGAAACCGCACTTGCCGACAGCGTGGTCGAACAAGTCGAAATCCAAGTCAAATACCAAGGCTATATCGACCGCCAAAACGAAGAAATCGACAGCCGCCGCGACATCGAAACCTTAAAGCTGCCCGAGGATATTGATTACAGCAAGGTTAAAGGTTTGTCGGCAGAAGTGCAGCAAAAGCTCAACCAGCACAAACCCGAAACCGTCGGCCAAGCCAGCCGCATTTCCGGCGTAACCCCCGCAGCAGTGGCTTTGCTGATGGTGCATTTGAAGCGCGGGTTTAAAGATGCGAAGTAAGTTACCTGAACGCGGAGCAGCCGCAGGTCGGATAATTCTTGTGTTTCGACACATCTGTTACTACAAGATGTCAGATTCAAGAATCTGACTTGCGGTAGGTTTTCAAAGTCTACAAAAGCAGCCTACACATTAAAATTGATGTGTAAAACCCAACCTGAAAATTAAATAAGGAGTAACAATGGGCTTTTCCCTATATTTTTACCGCTTTGAAAATGGCGAACAGGTAGACGGCAACCGTGAAGGTGCAAAATCATTTTTAAACAGCAGGGGACTAGATAGCTGCCTTCGTGATAAGGACGGCAACTATTTAGAGTTTGATAACTGTTCCACAGATTTGGAAATAACGGATTTCAATGATAGGGAATGCCAGTTTGAAGGAAATATTGGCCATGCATATTTAACGGATGAGGAGTGTAGTTTCATCTATGAGTTGTGCCATGCTGCGGATTGGGTGATTGTTAATCCGCAATTTAGCGATACTGAACCCTTATTGATCTTATTAGAACAAGACACTGCACAACATTTGCCGGAAGAATATAGTGATAACTATACCGTCATATCTTCTGGAGAAGAGTTGCAAATGCTGCTTTTAAACGGATTTCATCAGTTTCAAGCTTGGAAAAGCCGTATTCTGTAGCAACTGTATTTTTGCCCGACGGGGTAAAAAATACAGTTGCTACGGCACTAATACTCGATAAATAGTAAAAAGGAGTAAAATTGCAACATTTGATACACAAGATTCAAGAGGTTTAGTCGGTAAACATCTGATTTATCCCTATGATAACGGCTGGAATTATGAAATTTATGTAAAAAATGCCGAACATATGGATTACCATACTCGCCCTTGAAAGGCAGTCTAAAAATATCATTCCAGACAGTTTTATCAATTTATTTTTCAGTTACGGGAATTTTTAAATTCCTTAAGCCCACCTTCAAATTGGAGCTGTATCAATGAAACCCCGACTTTCCCCATTTGCTGCCGTGCTATTTTTGGCCGGAATTTCTGCTGTTCATGCAGCACCCGCTCAAAATGCACAAAAGCAGTGCATTACCCTGAAAAATATCTCTATCACCGATACTGTCATCACTAAAGCCGAATGGTCGAACGGCGAAATCAGTGCCGACAGAATGTCTTCCCTCACTGGTGGTTCAACCAATGTCTTACAGTCCAAACCGCATTGCGTGGTGGAAGGCGAAATTGGCGCGCGCACCGGTGCAGACGGCAAGCATTACGGCACGAAATTCCAACTCAGGCTACCTGAAAATTGGAACGGAGGTTTCCTGTTTCAAGGCGGTGGCGGGGTGGACGGCTTTGTTGCGCCCGCCGTGGGTAGTATCCCCGTACGCACCTCTACCGCTACGCCAGCGCTGATGCGCGGTTATGCCGTAGTTTCTATGGACGGCGGCCACCCCACGCCCACGCCCAACTTCGGCGCAGACCAGCAGGCGCGTTTAGACTTCGCTTACCAGTCCACAGGAAAAGTAACCGTCGTTGCCAAGCATTTGATTCAAAAGATGTATGCCGTTGCGCCGAAACACAGCTATTTCATGGGCTGCTCCAACGGCGGACGTGAAGCGATGATGGCCGCACAACGCTATCCTTTAGAATTTGACGGTGTGATTGCCGCCAATCCCGGCTTCCGTCTGTCGCGTGCTGCCGTCGCCCAACAGTGGGATTATCAACAGTTCATGAAAATTGCCCCCAAAGACGCGCAGGGCAACAAAATCCTGGCTAATGCCCTGACCCAAGCTGATTTGGACAAAGTGAGCGAAGCGGTGAAAAACCGCTGCGACGCACGCGACGGTCTGAAAGACGGCGTGATTAACGCATGGGAAAGCTGCGATTTCAAAGCCGAACACGCCGGTCTCTCCCCCGCCAAAACCGCAGCCCTTAAAGCCGTGATGGACGGCGCACGCGACTCACGCGGCAACCAGATTTACAGCGGCTGGTATTACGATGTGGGTATGAATCAGCCCGACTGGCGTAAATGGAAGCTCGGCAGCTCGCAAACCGCCAAGCCTGATTCACGCGGCGTAACGCTCGGCGCAGGTTCGCTTACTTGGTATTTCATGACTCCCGCCATGCCGAACTTTGATTTGAGCAAATTCGATTTTGACCGCGATACGCCCAAAACATACCAAACCGGCGCAATTAACGATGCGGTGTCCACCGATTTGAGCAGCTTCCGCGCACGCGGCGGCAAACTGATTGTGATCACCGGCGTGTCCGACCCCGTGTTTTCCGCCAAAGACCAAGTGGCATGGTTCCGCCAAATGAATGCCGACACGCCAAGCGCCCAAAGCTTCAGCCGCCTGTTTATGATACCCGGCATGAACCACTGCGGCGGTGGCCAAGCCTTCAATGATGTAGATCCGCTCACACTTTTGGAAAATTGGCATGGCAAAAACCAAGCCCCCGAGCGCATGATTGCACAAGGGAAATCCTTCCCGAATAAACAAATGCCGATTTGCGCCTATCCGAAAGTCGCCACTTATACCGGCGGGAATGAAAATAAAGCAGATAGCTTTGAATGCCGCTGATTGATGTAAAAGAGAAATATAAAACAGAATAAAGGCCGTCTGAAACTTTCAGACGGCCTTTATTTATCAGGGGATTGACGGTATTGCACCTTATTTCATTAATTTTTTAAAGAGTTCAGATTGTCAGCAAGATGGGTGTGTTCTGATGAAAAAATGAAGAAGCAAACGTTTTTTCAGGACGCGTCATAAGCTGCCGCTTTTTCGAGCAGTTTTACCCTTGCCTGCGGCCATTCCTCACGCAGCAGGCTGTATTCAACCGTATCGCGCACGCTGCCGTCTTTCCGCAGCTTGTGGCAGCGCAAGATGCCGTCTTGGTGTGCACCCAAGCGTTCGATGGCGCGTTGGGAGGCGGTATTGAGGTTGTCGGTCTGCCAGCAGACGCAACGGCAGTTTAAAGTGTCGAAAACGTAGTCGAGCAACATGATTTTGCAGGCGGTATTGATGTGCGTGCGCTGTGCCGACAGGGCATACCATGTGAAACCGATGTAGAGGCGTGGGATGGCGGGGTCGATGTGGTAAAGCGAAGTTGAGCCGACAATTTTTCCCGTGTCTTCGTCGATGACGGCAAAGGCGAGGCGGGTTTGTATGGCGGTGCGGATATAGTCAGCTACTTGGTGGGGTTCGGGCGCGGTGGTTACGTTCAGCTTCCAAACTTCGCCGTCGCAAACTGCTTCGCGCAAACCGGCTTCGTGTGCCGTTGTTAAAGGTTCGAGACGGACGCGGTCAAAGGATAAAACGGGAGTGGATGAGAAATCAGTCATGGAGGTTTCCTTTGTATTTGATAGTTTGAGTTTTCAGACGACCTTTTATAGTGTCTTAGCGGACAGCATCTCTGAGGTCGTCTGAAAGCTATTGATTAATGATGTTTGAACACCAGCACGCCCAACTCCGATACAAACCCGTCCAGCGGCAGGTCGTGCGGTTCGGTCGGCAGTGTGTCGGTCAGTTGGCAGCCGAAGCCTACGCCCAGGGTTTGGGTTTGCAGGCGGTATTTCATGGCGGAGAGAGTGGCGTCGTAATAGCCGCCGGCTTGTCCGAGGCGGTAGCCGCGTTTGTCGATGCCGACGATGGGGACAATCAGTAGGCTGAGTTGGTGGACGCGGATTTTTTTGCCGGTGAATTGGGGGACATGCAATTTGGCGCGGCCGCGTTTGCGTTCTTGTTTGGCGCCGTCGGCAGGGTAGGGGGTGAACCACATCCGCCGCGTGTTCGGTTCGATATAGGGCAGGTAGAGTTTTGCGCCGCGTTTTTGTGCGGCACGGACAAAGCCGTCCAATCGCAATTCCTTGCCCATCGGCCAATACACGCCGATTTTCCGTCCTTTTTTGATGTAGGGCTTGAGCAGGCGGTTGATGGTTTCGGTGGCGGCGTTGCGCTCGTCTGCGCTCATTTGGGCGCGTGCGCGGCGGAACTGTTTGCGTAATGCCGATTTTTCGGGATTCCTCATTTTCAGACGGCCTTTCGGGATTGCGGTAGAATGTTGCGATTATAACGATTTTGTTAACATTCAAACAGGACGCACACAATGTGGCACATTGTCGCCATCGGCTACCTTTTTGTTGCCGTGATGTTTTCCGCCGCGCAGCCGAGTATTGCACGCGCGTTGATTTATTTGGTTTTTTGGGCAGTGTTGCCCACCGTGTTCACGGTCTTCGTCGTGACCATCCGCCGCCGCAACCGCCTGATGAAACGGCAGGAGCAGGCGGAGTTTGAAGCGGCTCGCCAAAAGGCGGTACAGACGGATGAAAAACAGGACGGAAAGGTATAAAATCCCTTTTCAGACGGCCTCTTATCCGCTATAATCCGTCAGTTTTCCATTTCGGAAACACTCTTTTATTTTTTAAAACTTATGCCCACTTTCGCCGAAGGGTGCTTGACAATAGGCGCCGCCTATCAAGTTCTATGCGATTGAATGTGTGCTCTTTAACCCTTTCAAGGAAATAACATGTCTCAAATTACTATGCGTCAGATGATTGAAGCCGGTGTTCACTTCGGTCACCAAACCCGTTTCTGGAACCCGAAAATGGCTCAATACATTTTCGGTGCGCGCAACAAAATCCATATCGTAAACTTGGAAAAAACCCTGCCGATGTTCCAAGAGGCGCAAGAAGCCGTACGTCGTCTGGTTGCCAACAAAGGTACAGTATTGTTCGTAGGTACTAAACGCCAAGCCCGCGACATCATCCGCGAAGAAGCTACCCGTGCCGGTATGCCTTTCGTTGATTACCGCTGGTTGGGTGGTATGCTGACTAACTACAAAACCGTTAAGCAATCCATCAAACGCCTGGAAGAAAAAACTGCTGCCCTGGAAAACGCTGCTGAAGGCGGTTTCAACAAAAAAGAAATTCTGGAAATGCAACGCGACGTTGAAAAACTGGAACGTTCTTTGGGCGGTATCAAAAACATGAAAGGCCTGCCTGACGCGATTTTCGTTATCGATACCGGCTACCAAAAAGGTACTCTGGTTGAAGCTGAAAAACTGGGCATCCCTGTTATCGCCGTAGTCGATACCAACAACAGCCCTGACGGCGTGAAATACGTTATCCCTGGTAACGATGACTCCGCTAAAGCTATCCGCCTGTACTGCCGCGGCATCGCTGACGCAGTTTTGGAAGGCAAAAACCAAGCGCTGCAAGAAACTGTAGCCGCTGCCCAAGAAGCTGCTGCCGAGTAATTCGGTACACAGAAGAGGGGCGTTATGCCCCTTTTCTCAAATCCCGTTCTGAAATCCGTTTCAGACGGCCACTATTTCCAAACACGGCAATGGCCGTGTTCCCAAAAATCTAGGAGATTCAAAATGGCAGAAATTACTGCAAAAATGGTTGCCGACCTGCGCGCCGCTACCGGCCTGGGCATGATGGAATGCAAAAAAGCCTTGGTTGAAGCTGAAGGCAACTTCGACAAAGCCGAAGAAATCCTGCGTATTAAATCTGGTGCGAAAGCCGGTAAACTGGCTGGCCGTACTGCTGCCGAAGGCGTATTGGCTTACGCGATCAACGGCAATGTCGGCGCATTGGTTGAAGTAAACTGCGAAACCGACTTCGTTGCTAAAGACGCCGGCTTCGTAGAATTTGCCAACTTCGTTGCTAAAACTGCTGCCGAGAAAAAACCGGCTTCTGTTGAAGAACTGAGCGAACTGGTTGAAGCAGAACGCAAAGCCATCATCGCTAAATTGGGCGAGAACATGTCTGTTCGCCGCTTCCAAGTGATCGACACTGCCAACCAACTGGTTGCCTACATCCACGGTGCTTTGGCTACCGAAGGCGTATTGGTTGAGTACAAAGGCTCTGAAGACGTAGCACGCAAAATCGGTATGCACATCGTTGCCGCTAAACCACAATGCGTAAGCGAAGCCGAAGTAGATGCTGAAACCGTTGAAAAAGAACGCCACATCTACACTGAACAAGCTATCGCTTCCGGCAAACCTGCCGACATCGCCGCTAAAATGGTTGAAGGCCGTATCCGCAAATTCTTGGCTGAAATCACTCTGAACGGCCAAGCGTTCGTGATGAACCCTGACCAAACTGTTGCCCAATTCGCTAAAGAAAACGGCACTGAAGTGATCAGCTTCGTACGCTACAAAGTAGGCGACGGTATCGAGAAAGCTGTTGTTGACTACGCAGCCGAAGTTGCTGCCGCTGCTAAAGTGTAAGGCACTTATGAAAAAGAAAGCACCTAGATTCCAAACGAATCAGGGTGCTTTTTTTTGAGAAAACCGTTTACGGTACCTATTTTAAGACGACCGAATATAAAGGCCGTCTGAAAACCAAAACAATAATAGAACGACACACCATATCATTGTAATCCGACCGTTTGAAATTCAGACGACCCAAACTCCGACCGACGACATTCAAGAAAGCAAGGTATCCCATGACACAGCAAATCAAATACAAACGCGTATTACTGAAACTCTCCGGCGAATCTCTGATGGGTTCCGATCCGTTCGGCATCAATCACGATACCATCGTTCAAACTGTCGGCGAAATTGCCGAAATCGTGAGAATGGGCGTGCAAGTCGGTATCGTTGTCGGCGGCGGTAACATTTTCCGCGGCGTATCTGCACAAGCAGGCAGCATGGACCGCGCCACTGCCGACTACATGGGCATGATGGCAACCGTGATGAACGCGTTGGCACTCAAAGACGCATTTGAAACTTTGGGCATCAAAGCGCGCGTACAATCCGCACTGTCTATGCAGCAAATTGCTGAAACATACGCCCGTCCTAAAGCCATTCAATATTTGGAAGAAGGCAAAGTCGTGATTTTCGCTGCCGGTACCGGTAACCCATTCTTCACGACCGACACTGCCGCTGCATTACGCGGCGCGGAAATGAACTGCGACGTGATGCTCAAAGCCACCAACGTCGACGGCGTGTACACCGCAGACCCGAAAAAAGACCCATCTGCAACACGCTACGAAACCATTACTTTTGACGAAGCCTTGTTGAAAAACCTCAAAGTGATGGATGCCACTGCTTTTGCCCTCTGCCGCGAACGCAAGCTCAATATCGTGGTATTCGGTATTGCTAAAGAAGGCTCGCTCAAACGCGTGGTAACCGGCGAAAACGAAGGTACACTGGTTCACTGCTAATCATTGAAAGGCCGTCTGAAACAGTCGAACGGGATACATTCGGCTTTCAGACGGCCTTTTATTTTCAGTCGGTTGCATGGGTATTGGCTCATGGTTTGAAAAGGTTAAGAACTTGCTTGACCATAATGCCCAACCGACAATTCGATAACAAAGGATACTCCATGAATATCACCGTCTTGGCTGTCGGCACGAAAATGCCGCGTTGGGTGGATGAAGCCGTCGGCGAGTACGCCAAACGCTTCGGGCGCGATGTTAATTATGCGCTGAAAGAAATCAAGCCAGAGAAACGCGGCGCGGGTGTGAATGCGGCTCAGGGCATGGCGGCTGAAGAAAAACGCCTGCTGGAAGCCATACCGCAGGGCGCGTTTTTGGTGGTATTGGACGAGCGCGGCAAAGCGCCGACTTCGGTCGAATTGGCGCAACATTTGAAAAGCTGGCAGCAAAACGGCGAACACGTCTGCTTTATTATCGGCGGCGCAGACGGCATGACCGACCGTTTGAAACAGCAGGCAAATATGATGATGCGCCTTTCCAGCCTGACCTTGCCGCACGGTATGGTGCGCGTTTTGCTGACCGAGCAGCTTTATCGCGCCGTTTCGATTTTGCACAACCATCCGTATCATCGGGAATAATCCGCTTTGAGTGCAGGGATAAGAAGGCAATGCCGCCTTGTCGGTTTAACGCGGGGTTGAACCTGCTTTCAGACGGCCTGATTTTTCCGCATGAATCCCTTATAATCGTTTCTTTGATAAATCAACATCTTTCGGGAGAACCCAAATGTCCGATTTCCGTCAAGACTTCCTCAAATTCGCTTTGGCACAAAATGTGTTGAAATTCGGCGAATTTACGACCAAGGCCGGCCGTCAGTCGCCTTATTTTTTCAATGCCGGTTTGTTCAATGACGGCGCATCGACTTTGCAGCTGGCGAAGTTTTACGCCGAGGCCATTATTGCCAGCGGCGTGAAATTCGATATGCTGTTCGGCCCAGCCTATAAAGGCATTATTTTGGCGGCGGCAACAGCGATGATGTTGGCGGAAAAAGGCGTAAACGTACCGTTTGCCTACAACCGCAAAGAAGCCAAAGACCACGGCGAGGGCGGCGTGTTGGTGGGTGCGCCTTTGAAAGGCCGCGTGCTGATTATCGATGATGTGATTTCCGCCGGTACATCCGTGCGCGAGTCGGTCAAACTGATTGAGGCCGAAGGCGCAACGCCTGCCGCAGTGGCTATTGCGCTCGACCGCATGGAAAAAGGCACGGGCGAATTGTCGGCGGTGCAGGAAGTCGAAAAACAATACGGCCTGCCGGTGGTTTCGATTGCCAACCTGAATGACTTGTTCACGCTCTTGCAAAACAATGCCGAATTTGGCGGCTTCTTCGAGCCGGTCAAAGCCTATCGCGAACGTTACGGCGCGGTTTAAACCATAACATCATGCTCAGGTCGTCTGAAAACTGTTTCAGACGGCCTGAAACATTAGCTAAAATATATATTTTTGATTCAATACACTTACGGAAAATACTCATGCCTGCTTGTTCTTGTCCTCATTGTAAAACACCACATTGGGTGAAAGATGCCCAGTTGAACGTGGCGCAGGGTTTCGTGGTCTGCACGCGTTGTTCGGGGATGTTTAAGGCCAAGGATTATCTGTCGGGCAACCTGCCGGCCGATCCGGCCCATCTGCCTGTGGCGGTAACGGATGTGCGCCTCGTACATAACATCGGTGCGCAAATCCTCAAACACTCCAAACTCTCGCGCAAAGAAATTTCCGATTTGCTCAATAGCGCGCTCAAGGAAGAGCCCAAGGCGGAAGAGCAGGCGGCAGTCAAAACGCGCAAGGACGGTTTCAACTGGACGTTGGCATCGCTGATTGCGCTGACGGTTTTGATTATGCAACTCTTTTATCTTGCCCTGCTATGAGTGCCATCGCCCATTTTGTCGCCAGCTTTCGTGAGGCCGCGCCCTATATCCAATATTTGCGCGGCAAAACCATGGTGGTCGGCGTGACCGACAGCTTGTTGGAAGGCGAAACCCTGATTCGTTTGGCCGCAGATTTGAACCTGTTGGCCAGCTTGGGCTTGCGTTTGGTCTTGGTACACGGTTCGCGGCATTTGCTCGACAAATTGGCTTCGGGTCGGAATTTTGTTCCGAAATACAGCGGCAGCCGACGGATTACCGATGAAGCGACCCTGATGGAAGTGAAGCAGGTGGCGGGGATTATCCGCAGTGATGTGGAAGCCGCCTTGTTCAGCAGCGTATCTGCACCGCAACGGAGCAAGCCGCCGGTTATCGCGTGCGGCAACTTTATTACCGCCCGTCCGTTGGGCGTTATCGACGGCGTGGACATGGGCTATACCGGTACCGTCCGCAAAATCGACGCGGAAGAAATCCGTTTGCGTTTGGATGGCGGTGCGGTGGTGCTGATCAGTCCTTTGGGGCATTCGTACAGCGGCAAAACCTTCAACCTGAGCATGTGTGAAACCGCTCAGGAAGTGGCCATGGCTTTGCAGGCGGAGAAGCTGGTTTTCTTGACCGAAGAAGCCGGTATCCGCCGCGCCGACGGCTCGTTGGCCAATACTTTGTCTGTCGGCGAAGTGCAGGAGCTGATACACGACAATCCCGATGCGCCGGCCGATTTGCTGCATGCGGCGGTAGGTGCGTTGGAAAACGGCGTATCGCGGGTGCAGATTCTCAACGGCCGTGAAGACGGCAGCCTGCTGCGCGAGCTGTTTACCCGCGAGGGCAGCGGTACATCTATTGCGCGCGAGCCGTTTGTTTCCATCCGTCAGGCGCGCAGCGACGATATTCCGCACATCATCGCCTTAATCCGTCCTCTGGCGGAACAAGGCATCTTGTTACACCGCAGCCGCGAGTATTTGGAAAACCATATTTCCAGTTTTTCCGTATTAGAACACGATCAAAACATTTACGGCTGCGTGGCGCTGAAAACCTTTTCCGAGCCTGATTGCGGCGAATTGGCCTGTCTGGTGGTGTCGCCCGAAGCGCGCGATGGCGGCTATGGCGAATTGCTGTTGGAACATCTGTTTCAAAAAGCGCGTGTCTTAAATATCAAAACGCTTTTCGCCTTATCCACGCACACGGGCGAATGGTTTGTCGAACGGGGCTTTCAGACGGCCTCAGCCGATGACCTGCCTGCCGAACGCCGGCAGGAATACAATGCCAACGGCCGCAATTCCAAAGTATTCGTTTATGACTTGCAGGCCGTCTGAAAAGTTTGAATAGTCTAAGTCGTTTAAAAAAAAGGGGCTCTAATTACCTAGCCCCTTTTATTCATTTAATTTTTATGGCGAATATTTTAATATCATTTAGATCCTGCTGAGAATTCAAATCCCCATCCATAATATTGGCTACAATCTGCATGTCCATTAAAGAAATTAATATCTTTACGGACAGACATTTGTAACTCATCAAAATCGATCGTTGCAATAGCACAGAATGTACGAGAGTCAGTTTGTTTTCCCATTTCAACTACAATTTCAGGTTGGTTAGGAACTTTGACTGTAACAATTGCATCGGATTCAGCCCATTTGGCAGCACCTTCATAAATGAAGCAATAAATAACCAAACGCCGTAAATCTTTGATTCCCTTAGGATTGACGAGAATGTTTTCTCCTTCTGATGAGCTCCCATTTCTGTCGTCACCACAATGCCATACCCAAGGGGCTTGTGTATAGCATCCTTGGCGAGTAAGGCGATCTTTGGAACCACCTTGACCTTTGGAGAATTGCAGACCGTCAATGAGTGAGGCCGTACCGTCTTTCAATTCCCAGTAGCAGCCTAAATCCAGGTCAATTTCTTTATTGGAGCCAAATAAGCTACCAAAAAAGCCTGTTGGTTTTTGTTGTGTCCAATTTAAGTTGATTGTAATTTGTTGATCTGTTGCCTTAGAAAGGTTAATTTTGTGAGAATCCCCTTTTTTTTCTAAGGTAATTTTACTTAATGAAACCATCTCTAATTCCTCCAATTAGCCCACATTTACACCATATTGTTGGCAAAGGGCATGTAATCCACCAGTGTATCCCTGACCGATTGCACGGAATTTCCATTCACCGTTATGACGATAAATTTCACCAAAAACCATTGCGGTTTCAGTACTGTAGTCCTCAGAAAGATCGAAGCGTACAATTTCATCGCTAGTATCGTTGTTGACAATACGTACAAATGCATTGCTTACCTGGCCAAAGTTTTGGCGATGAGCTTCTGCATCATGAATAGTTACTGTAATAAAAAGAGATTTAATATTGTTCTGAACCTTATCTAAGCAAACACTAATGCTTTCATCATCGCCATCGCCACTGCCTGTCAGATTATCCCCCATATGTTCTACGCCACCACAAGGTGATACCAGTTGGTTATAGAAAATAAAATGACTATCAGAAGGTACTTTACCATTTTCTGTTGTCATGAATACGCTTGCATCTAAGTCAAAATCTTGTCCGTCAGTAGAACGGGCATCCCATCCTAAACCGACTAAAACATTTTTTAGACTTGGATCTGTTTTACTTAATGAAACGTTTTGACCTTTAGTTAATGAAATTGCCATATTATAATTTTCCAGTTTTTGTTGGTTAACAAATCTTATATACCTGCCATTTGAACGACAATAAGTCGCCCACCTTCACCTTTTTTCAGTAAAATTTTGGTTCCTTCTTCTAGTTTTACTTTTCCTCCTATCGGAATGGATTGCTTAGTATTAACATCTACCATATCAGGAAGATTTTCATTAATTAGCCACCAATGCTCTTGATGCAAGAGGAAATAGCCAGTACGTTTTGCATCATCTGCTTTTAATTTTTCATTTGGAAATATTCGGTTATCTGAATGCCATTTAAAAAGAGATTGTCCGCTATAAACCATAATCCGGTGATTATCTGGACGATAACTTCCATTAGGAGCAGCAGAATATAAATTTAATACAGGTAATTTACCTTGATGTGCAGTACCACAAAATGGACATTTAGGTAATTTAGAATTATCGAAAGCATACCATTTTTGCTCACAATTTGAATTACTACATGGCTGTAATAGATCAACGGTTTTGACTAATGCTTGTTCCCATTCATCTGCAGCAGGACGGGATGATGGATTATGTAAGCCATCTACAAATGCTCGTTTAAATAATTCACTCAAATAAGGTCCTGTAATAGTGTAGGGTATTTTTTGTGTGTCTTTCCAAGGTAGTTCACTGGATTTAACACTATTGATTTTTATACGATTACTATGATCAGTTGGATGCTCAATAAATAAAGCTTTTTCTCCCATTCCCAATTCTTCATCATGTTGACTATCATTCATATCAAATACTTTATCTCCACGTAAAGGATGGCGATAGAGTAAATACATATAAATTAAAACAGCTAAGGCGTGTAGATCCGTTGTTCGACTAGGTAGTTTACGTTTAGGATCGTTTTTATCTAAATATTGAGTGGCAACTACTTCAGGAGCAATGAAATCAGGAGTTCCTACAACAGTTGGTGGGTGTTTGCCTGGTACAACTAAACCATCAATATCAATTAAGCTTGCCTGTCCTGTTGTGGGATCAATTAAACAGTTCTTATAACCTAAATCACTATGACTTAACCCTGCCATATGCATTCGGCGAACAGCACGAGCAAGCATCAAGCAGACTTTAAGGTGTAGCATCCAGTCGCCCAATTCTCTAGGATCAAGAAATTTATTACGATTAGACGCACTGGCGAACCATTTACCATCTTTGTCTTTGCCTTTGATACCTAACATATCATCATTGCGGCTACCATATTGAAAGAAAAAACAATCACGATAAAAAGGGCTAACAACACCTAACTTACCTTGATGTTCTACAACTGCGGTTGGCCAGCAGAATAATTTTTTTAGATATTCTCCACCTTCTTGATTAAATATTTTTTCACGATAAGTCCCTGTAATCATTTCAAGACGTTCTTTTGTTGATAGATCAGCAGGTTCACGGAAGAAAGCAACAACATAATCTTTATTAGGGGAAAACATTACATCTTTCATACCACCTTGAGCTTTTATTTCATCAATAAATTGAATAGTTTCCCCATTTGTTGCAGTGAGCGTAATAATTTTACTCATTATTTTGCTCCTTCTTGAACTTGCACATCACTTTTTTTATGGAGTGTGATAGGTTTTGTTTCATTATTCTGTGTAATGTTGCTTGTTTTTATATCTTCATTTTCTCCTTGTTCTTTTTCATCCAATTGCAGATTCATCTCATCAATTACAGATGAAATGTTGACTAAATTTTCTTTTTCTGATGCAGAATGAGTAATGCGTTGCCATACTAACTGAGGAATAAACATTGCTAAAGTTCGGTCATCGTGTTCACCTTTTGAGAAGAAATCAAGCCATTCTTCAAGGGATTTCTCTGGTTTTTCAGATTGCAATGGTATATGTAATTCTAGCCAAAATTTTTGCCAAGTTTCAAAAGAGTTTAGCTGAATATCTGTATGAAATTTGGGGTCAGAAACACCATCAGTCATTAATATTAAGATAGGAGGAGAATCACGAACATCCGTATAAATTCTGGCAAGGATATTATCGGCATTGGCTTCTATTCTTGTTAAAAATTGGGTTTCTCCTGAATACAACCCTGAGTCGACTTCACCGAGTAAGCGAACATTTTTAGTAGCTGGGTCAAAAATTGCGGCAGCTCCATCTCCAATCCAATAACAAGCGGTAAACCATTTTCCATCAATTAAAGGCAATGTGAATGCAATTAATAATGTGCAAGAAAGTGATTTAAGTTCAATAGCTGCGTCTATAGCTTCCTTTTCTTGTGCAAAATAAGCGGCTTGAACAGCTTCTTTAAACATTGCTTTAGTAATATAAGCGAGTTCTTGTTCATTTTTCTGAGAAAGTTTCTGATAGTCTTTACCTTCAATATTCAGTAGTTCCAAAACTTTATGTTGTGCAGCATTAACTGCTAGTTTTGAGCCTTGTCGGGAAAATTCGGCACTTCCAGCACCATCTGAGACAGCAAGGAAATGTACTTTTGATTTTTCATGATATGCGATTGTAAAATCATCATCGCAACAAGTCCCTTTCATTGCGTGAGTACGACCGCGCATACGGGCAGCAATTAATTGTCCACTTTCAGTCGTGATTTTGTCACTGGTACTATCAGGTTTCCAAAATCGACAGTTTTTATCTGAGGGGATGTTCTTCCATAAATATTTAGGATTTGGGTTAATAAAAATACTTGAGTACACAGTATTTCCATCATCAAGTTGAAAAGTCAGCAAAAACTCACCACTCTTTGTTGGTATTCCTTCTAAAATTTGTTTTTCCGGATTCCATACTAATCCAATTTCATCTTCTAGCTTGATAGATTGAATTAGTGGTAACTCATCAGCTTTCTGATAAAAATAAAGCTCGTCTTGCTTCGCATTTGGAAGTGATATTATGAGACTTTTTTGATGTATTGGCGTAGCGGTTGTTGGTTGTACTATCAACATTTTATTTTCCAATAATATTATGTTCTTTGAATCTTGAAAGCGTTGCCACATTTCATAAATGTGAGAAATAAGCGTTTGATTTTGGCTGGCAAAGGCATCAAGATATTTTTCATCTGCTTGATTCAACCAAGATTTAAATTTTTCTAATTGTTCGGTTGAATTCATCGTTAACCCCTTGCTCGAGTAATATCAAAATCAGTGCTTGTAGTTTCAAAATACAACGTTTCATTGCAACCTGGGCAAATGACTTCTTTTTCCCCATTAGCACAGAAAATTTGACCACAGTTACACATACATAATCCAAAGGCAGCACCACAATGTGGGCAACCTCCACATCCCCAAAGTTGAGATGTCGAAATTTTGCTATAATTTGGGCGATGATCAGACCAATCTTCATAGTCTTTTTCTACAGGATAAACACCAACATATTGGAACATTGCGTTATCAAATGGGCTATGTTCAATTCGCTCATATTTTATTAAATAAGGTAACTTTACTTTACTACATTTACCAACGATAATGGCATAGTTCTCATCTAAAGCAACAGCTTGCTCTTTGTTTTTAATTAAAGAAATTGTACCATCTTCCAAAATTTCTCTATTAAGGGAAATAGGAGATTCCATACCTAATGAACGGCTTTGACTTAAAATTGAATCAGCAATAGATTCACATAAGGTACGATAGACTTTTTCAATATCATCATCATCAAGTCGATAAGTTAGGTCACTAATCTTATTTAACGTATCAAGATTGGCAAATTTACCAATACCAATATTGATAAGCTTTGCTTTATTGCGAAAATGCTGTTGCCAGCGAGAAATTGCTTGAGTCGGATCATCTGTTGGTGAACCATCAGACATTATATAAACTAGAGGTTTCCAATCACCTTTTTTCTCCGGTGTACTATAAATAATATTTTTTTCTAAACAATCCATAAGGTGGTTAAGCGCAGCTCCAATAGATGTTCCAGAACCAATTGGTAAGCGAGGAGGATAAAAATTCATTAATTCTGTCAATGGGGAAAGTGTCCCTGCAGCTCCCGCAAAGGCTATAACAGAAAGATGAACTGATTCTAAAGCATAGGGATCTCTACGGAGTTGATTAATAAGACGACTAATGCCTTCTTGCATTTGACGAATATTTTCTCCAATCATACTTTCAGAAATATCAACGACAAGATAAACAGGTAAGCGGCGCATAATTTTTCCTACAATACGATATTAATTTCATCTGGTGGTGGAGGTAGATCATTATTACTTACTGCACCGACGCTCACACTGGTTTGAGCAACAGATGCTGAAACCCATTGGAAGAACTGAGCAAAGCTATTCGCATCCATAGTATCTAATGACACAACAGTATCTGTTAGTTTTTTCAGTATATTTGGATCTGCCTTGGGTCCTGCTGCACAAGCAACAATGTTGCCAAAGTTTAAGGATTTGAGTTGTGGAATAGCTTGTTCATAAGCGAATGTATCTGATGGCTTACCGTCTGTTAGTAGAATTAGAATAGGGCGCCAGTCACCTTTTTGATTAGGTGTTGCAAGAATACGATTTTTTTTAACTTCTAGCACTATTTCCTCAAGCATTTTCCCTAGAAAGGTAGCTCCACTGTCTGGGCAAGTAATTGTTGGCAAAACCACATCTTCAAGGGCGGTAAGTGGGAGTACATTTTTTATTTGAGTATCAAATGTCGAAATTGAGAGGTATACGCTTTCCAGTGCATAAGGGTTTTGCCTTAAAGCTGAAAGTAATGATTGTAAGCCCACGTTGACTGCTTCGATTGGCTCTCCTTTCATAGAGCCTGATGTGTCAATGCAAATATAAGTGAGTAATCTTCTAGACATAATAGATCACCACATAACTTATAAAACAATATTTAATTCTGGTGGAGGGGGAGGTAAATCGCCCAGCCCGCCCACATCTTTTTTGTTTAGATCAACTTTTTGACTTGATACAGAAATAGATGCGGATACCCATTTAAAGAAAGCTTTAATCGAATTGGCATCAGCAGTATCTAAAGAAACAACATTCTCTGTAATTTGTTTTAATACATTAGTATCTGCTCCAGCTCCTGCAGCACAAGCAACAAACGTACCTGTTTTTATGGTTTTTAAAGTGTCAATTCCTTTTTGTAAATCATCTGTTGGTACACCATCTGAGAGTAGAAAAATAACAGGCTTCCAGTCGCCTTTTACTTCCATGGATCCTTTTTGAACCTCACGATTAATACAATCTGTTAATAACGTTAATGCTTCTCCCATAGAAGTTAAACCTGATGCTTCAATAGTTGGAAGTTGGAAACTAATGAGTTCCGTTAGTGGAATAATTTGTTCTGCTTTACTATGGAAGGTAATAATGGATAAATAAGCAGTTTCTAACGCATAAGGATCTTGACGTAATGCAGAAACAAGCATTTGTAAACCATTGCGAACCGATTCAATAGCTTCTCCCATCATGGAGCCTGAAGTATCAACTAATAAATAAACGGGTAAACGACGCATAATTTTTTCCTTAATAGCAACTTTGTGCTGATATACCATTTTTACGGTTTAATTTCATTGCAGCTTCACAAGCTGAACGCGATTGTTTTCCTGCACAATTTTGATTAAACCAATTTATCATTTGAGAATGTTTAGTAACTTTTTGGTTATAATCATTTACAGATTTAACTGAGTTTTGATTAACATAAGCATTTTGAAGTGAATTGCCTAGCCATTTTGCTTGATTGTAGGTCTTAACACATTTTTCCATAAGTGCATCACTAATTACAGGAACATAGCCATGAGTAGAAGATGCTGGAGGAGTACTATAGTAATGATTAGCGTCAACACTGTTTGCAATAAAATAGGCAATTAGTAAGATAAGCCTTTTTGTGATCATAGATCAATTTTCTCCTTGTTTAGGGAAAACAAATGATGCAATGACACCCAAAAGCAATACACTTAACACAATATATAAGCTTACATTTGCAGAAATATGGACTCCTGTATCAAATACAGCGTGGTTCCAAGATTGAAGTCCCATTTTGGCACCAATAAAAAATAATAATGCAATAACCGCCTTTTCTAAATGAACAAGGTATTTTGTTAGGGCTGCAAGGATAAAATAGAGACTACGTAACCCAAGAATCGCAAAAATCATTGCAGCGTAAACTAACAGCGGTTCTTGAGTTACTGCTATAACTGCAGGGACAGAGTCAAATGCAAAAGCAATATCGGACGTTTCAATTGCCATTAAACATAAGAATGCGGGGGTTGCATATCGGAAACCTTGGCGAGTAACAAAGGTAATTTGTTCCGTATTTAATTCACTGTGTTTAATAAAGAATTTTTCTTGAACTAATTTAGGAAAAATGGGTATCATTTTTCCAATTAATCGAACGCTCCAGTGATGGGTATAATCTTCAATTTCTTCTTCGCTATCATTTCCACTTTGAAGCATTTTCCAACCACTCCAAAGTACAAATGCAGCAAAAATAAACCCTACCCAAGGACTGGCAGCAAATAACCCAGTACCAATAACAACGAAGATTGCTCGGAATATTAATGCGCCTAAAATGCCCCAATAGAGAATGCGATGTTGGAGATGATCTTTAATTCCAAAAGAAGCAAAGATAGCAACAAATACCATTAAATTATCTATAGATAAACTTTTTTCAAGTACATATCCTGCAAGATAAAGATCAGCCCACTCAGATTCGAAGCGAATATACAAGTAAATATAAAATGCTAAAGCAAGTGAAATCCAAAATATTGACCAAAGTGCAGCATTTTTTACTGTAATTTCTTTGCTATGGCGATGAGAAATTAAATCGATATAAACCGAAAATAAAATAACGGAAAAGAATACGATGATGACTTCTAGTGGGAAACCAAAATGGTGCATAATTAATCCTTTGAGTTTATGAAACTTCATTGAGAGAAGTTCTTATGAAGATTTTAAATATTCAAATAAAGTATAATTGAAATAAACAATGGATAAGGAAGATACTTACGACAACAGAGATAACACCAATACGTCCACCGTTGTGTTGGTATGCACCGAAGTGTTGTACATCTGTTTTTTCAAGCAAAGCAAAACGACGGAATGAGATTTTTTCTCCGATTGTAGCTGTTGCAGATACGTATGCTGCTTCAAGAGTTTCACCTGAAGGCATTGTCAAAGCAAGAGCTTCTTCGTTGTTAGCTGGTTTACCTTCAGCGATGACTTTCGCTGTTGCGTTCTGAGTAAATCTTACTCTTTCTTGTAAGATATTATTAAGGTAGCACTCAGATAGAAAGCTAAGTTAAGGGGCATACAACTAAATCTGCCAGGTAATCGATTGTTGGGCTACCGAGAATTGTTATGTCTACTTCAAATCATTTGAGTCTAAAAACGAAGTGCAAGCAGCTTAAAACTTAAAGGATCTATTCAATTAATATTATTTATTATCCTAATAAGTTCCATAAATTATTGATTTTTAAATATGTGAAAATTACCAGCTAAATAATTAAATTAGGTTAGATTTTATGCAAATTTAATTGTTAGGGCTAGTAACAAATAGGACAAAGTAATACCTATTTTCGATAAAAACTATTCAATTTGAAAGGAATAAATTAGATGGGGATGCATGATAAAATTCGTGTAATGAGAGAACTTTTTCAATTATCTCAAGAAGATATGGCAGGGAGAATGAATATGTCACCTAGTGGTTACGCTAAAATTGAACGAGGTCAAACTCGTTTACAATACGATAAGTTAGTGAGAATTGCTCAGATTTTTAATATGAATTTGTCAGACTTAGTCGATGATGACAAAGGTGTTATGTTTTTTATGAATGAGAATAGGGATAATACGTTAGGAAGTGAGCATAGCGATCGCCGTACTACTCTTTTTGAAATTGAAAAATTAAAATTACAACTTCTTCATAAGAATGAGTTATTAGAGCAGAAAGAAAAAGAATTGGAATCTCTTAGAAAGATGCTTAGATTACTGGAGAAAGTAAGATAAGGGTTCTGAAGTAACTGTTATAGTTCAAATAATTAAGAAAAATCTATGTTGAAAATCATCTCTGCCAACGTCAACGGCATCCGCTCCGCCTATAAAAAAGGTTTTTATGAATATATCGCCGCTTCCGGTGCCGACATCGTCTGCGTGCAGGAACTGAAAGCTCAAGAGGCCGATCTGTCAGACGATATGAAAAATCCGCACGGTATGCACGGCTACTGGCATTGCGCCGAAAAGCGCGGTTACAGCGGCGTGGCGGTGTACAGCAAACGCAAGCCCGACAATGTGCAAATCGGCATGGGCATTGAAGAATTTGACAGGGAAGGCCGTTTTGTCCGTTGCGATTTCGGCAAGTTGTCGGTAATTTCGCTGTATCTGCCCAGCGGCAGCAGTGCGGAAGAGCGCCAACAAGTGAAATACCGCTTTTTGGACGCGTTCTATCCCATGCTCGAAGCCATGAAAAACGAAGGGCGCGACATCGTCGTCTGCGGTGACTGGAACATTGCCCACCAAAACATCGACTTGAAAAACTGGAAGGGCAATCAGAAAAATTCGGGCTTCTTGCCTGAAGAGCGCGAATGGATAGGCAAAGTCATCCACAAGCTCGGTTGGACGGATATGTGGCGCACACTTTATCCCGATGTGCCGGGCTATACCTGGTGGAGCAACCGCGGACAAGCGTATGCGAAAGATGTCGGGTGGCGCATCGATTATCAGATGGTTACGCCGGAGTTGGCCGCCAAAGCCGTTTCCGCACATGTTTATAAAGACGAGAAATTCTCGGATCACGCCCCTTTAGTTGTGGAGTATGACTATGTTGCCGAATAAGGTTTTTGGTAAATATGATTGGAATATAAACGGCAAAACCGGCGTAGGCGCAGCGTGGGTCGTAGCGGCATTTGTGCTGCCTATGCTGGTGTGGGCGGTGTTTATGCTGGCGCGGATGTCCGGCTGGGTTGCGCCGACCAAGGCCAATCCGACATGGGCGTTGGTGTGGCTGCTGTTTTCACTGCCTTGCCTGCTGATTGCGGCCAAGTGCTTTGCTTGGAAGGGCTGGCGGCTGATTGCCAACATCGTACTTTGCCTGGCGACTTGTGCCATCCTCAGCGTGCCTGCCGCATTGCTGATTGCGTTTACACTCAACGACTTGCTCAAATAGGCCGTCTGAAATGCAGAGCTTCGAACTCGAAGAAATGGCACTGTTTCTGATACGCGATGCAGATGAAGCGGAAATGTGGATAGACCGCTGGGCGGTCAGCTATCCGATTGTTCAAACTGCCGAAGCCGATAGTCGGCAAACCATTTCCGAATGGCAACACGCCATTCAGACGGCCTTTGACCATATCGTCAGCAAAAATATTGCCGTCGTGGCTCATGGTGCAGGCGTGTCCGCATTTTTAGCATGGCTGTACCAAGCCGACATCCTGACGCAAAAACGCCTGACCAATATTATTTTGGTCTCGCCGCGTCCAGAAGCTTTTCCCGAGGACGAAATCCATACGTTTCAACGTGTCCGCTGCCCTTGCCGTACAGCGTTGGTTATCGCCGAAACAAACGGCACGCCACGCGATTGGGCGCAAGAGCAGGCAAACCGGTGGAACGCTCGTCTGCTTCAATCGCCGCATTCCGGCCAGTTAAACAGCGCACTCGGCGGCTGGCAATGGGGCATGAAGCTGATGCAGGAAATGTTGTTAAGTAAATAGTTTAGAAGTGTCTATCAAGAAGAGAGGCCGTCTGAAGCTGATATGAGTTTCAGACGGCCTTTGTTTGCAAATATCATGTTAAATATAATTAAAAGAAACTATTCTCATTTCTTTTGTGAAGCAATATAATTCGGTTGTTCCGTTAAATTGAGTATAAAAATGCAAATACCATTTCATTTAGCTTTATTACCCACGCTGATTATCGCTTCCTTCCCTGTTGCTGCCGCCGATACGCAGGATAATGGTGAACATTACACCGCCACCCTGCCCACCGTTACCGTGGTCGGACAGTCCGACACCAGCGTACTCAAAGGCTACATCAATTACGACGAAGCCGCCGTTACCCGCAACGGACAGCTCATCAAAGAAACGCCGCAAACCGTCGATACGCTCAATATCCAGAAAAACAAAAATTACGGTACGAACGATTTGAGTTCCATCCTCGAAGGCAATGCTGGCATTGATGCTGCCTACGATATGCGCGGCGAAAGCATTTTCCTGCGTGGCTTTCAAGCCGACGCATCCGATATTTACCGCGACGGCGTGCGCGAAAGCGGACAAGTGCGCCGCAGCACCGCCAACATCGAGCGCGTGGAAATCCTGAAAGGCCCGTCTTCCGTGCTTTACGGCCGCACCAACGGCGGCGGCGTCATCAACATGGTCAGCAAATACGCCAACTTCAAACAAAGCCGCAACATCGGTGCGGTTTACGGCTCGTGGGCAAACCGCAGCCTGAATATGGACATCAACGAAGTGCTGAACAAAAACGTCGCCATCCGCCTCACCGGCGAAGTCGGGCGTGCCAATTCGTTCCGCAGCGGCATAGACAGCAAAAACGTCATGGTTTCACCCAGCATTACCGTCAAACTCGACAACGGCTTGAAATGGACGGGGCAATATACCTACGACAATGTGGAGCGCACGCCCGACCGCAGCCCGACCAAGTTCGTGTATGACCGCTTCGGACTGCCTTACAGCATGGGTTTTGCCCACCCGAACGATTTTGTCAAAGACAAGCTGCAAGTTTGGCGTTCCGACCTTGAATATGCCTTCAACGACAAATGGCGCGCCCAATGGCAGCTTGCCCACCGCACGGCGGAGCAGGATTTCGACCATTTCTATGCAGGCAGCGAAAACGGCAGCCGAATCAAACGCAACTACGCTTGGCAACAGACCGACAACAAAACCCTGTCATCCAACTTCACGCTCAACGGCGACTACAACATTGGCCGTTTTGAAAACCACCTGACCGTAGGCATGGATTACAGCCGTGAACACCGCAACCCGACCTTGGGTTTCAGCCGCACCTTTACAGCCTCCATCGATCCATACGACCGAGCAAGCTGGCCGTCTTCGGGCAGATTGCAGCCTATTCTGACCCAAAACCGCCACAAAGCCGACTCCTACGGCATCTTTGTGCAAAATATCTTCTCCGCTACGCCCGATTTGAAATTCGTCCTCGGCGGCCGTTACGACAAATACACCTTTAATTCCGAAAACAAACTGACCGGCAGCCGCCGCCAGTACAGCGGCCACTCGTTCAGCCCCAACATCGGCGCAGTGTGGAACATCAACCCCGTCCACACACTTTACGCCTCTTATAACAAAGGTTTCGCGCCTTATGGCGGACGCGGCGGCTATTTGAGTATCGACACTTCGTCTGCCGCCGTGTTCAACGCCGACCCCGAGTACACCCGCCAATACGAAACCGGCGTCAAAAGCAGCTGGCTGGACGACCGCCTCAGCACTATGTTGTCTGCCTACCAAATCGAACGCTTCAATATCCGCTACCGCCCCGACGCGCAAAATGATCCCTACACTTGGGCAGTCGGCGGCAAACACCGTTCGCGCGGCGTGGAATTGTCCGCCATCGGGCAAATCATCCCCAAAAAACTCTATCTGCGCGGTTCGTTGGGCGTGATGCAGGCGAAAGTGGTTGAGGACAAGGAAAATCCGAACCGCGTGGGCATCCATTTGGACAACACCAGTAACGTTACCGGCAACCTGTTTTTCCGTTATACCCCGACTGAAAACCTCTACGGCGAAATCGGCGTAACCGGTACAGGCAAACGCTACGGTTACGACTCAAGAAATAAAGAAGTGACTACGCTTCCCGGCTTTGCCCGAGTTGATGCCATGCTCGGCTGGAACCATAAAAACGTCAACGTTACCTTTGCCGCGGCCAATCTGCTCAATCAAAAATATTGGCGTTCGGATGCCATGCCGGGTAATCCGCGCGGCTATACTGCCCGGGTAAATTACCGTTTCTGATGAAATCAGGCAAAGGCCGTCTGAAAATAAGGCTATGATCTAAGCCATATTTCAGACGGCCTTTTATAAAGGTTGAAATAAAACTAAACACATTTTTTCACTCAAATTGAACACACCTCCAACAAAATGCCATAAAATCCGCCCATTGATTTGAATGTAAAGAGATACCTATGAAACTGAAAACCTTAGCCTTGACCTCATTAACCTTGTTGGCATTGGCCGCTTGCGGCAAACAGGCGGAAACCAGCGTTCCAGCAGACAGCGCCCAAAGCAACACATCCGCTCCGGCAGCCCCTGCCGCATTGACCGAAGGTGTCAATTACACCGTATTGTCCAATCCGATTCCGCAACAGCAGGCCGGCAAAATCGAAGTATTGGAATTCTTCGGCTACTTCTGCCCGCATTGCGCCCATCTTGAACCGGTTTTGAGCGAGCACATCAAAACGTTTAAAGACGATACCTATATGCGCCGGGAGCATGTCGTGTGGGGTGATGAAATGAAACCTTTGGCACGTTTGGCGGCCGCAGTGGAAATGGCCGGTGAATCAGATAAAGCCAACAGCCATATTTTCGATGCGATGGTTAATCAAAAAATCAATCTGGCCGATACCGATACCCTGAAAAAATGGTTGTCCGAGCAAACTGCATTTGACGGCAAAAAAGTATTGGCTGCATTTGAAGCGCCCGAAAGCCAAGCACGTGCGGCTCAAATGGAAGAATTGACCAATAAATTCCAAATCAGCGGCACACCGACTGTGATCGTTGGTGGCAAATACCAAGTCGAATTTAAAGACTGGCAGTCCGGCATGACCACGATTGACCAGTTAGTGGACAAAGTACGCGAAGAGCAGAAAAAGCCGCAATAAGTTGAGGATTGAATGAGCAAAGGTTTCGCGTCCCTTATCTCTTTTTCCTTCACTGTGCTGAAAGATCCAAACCATGTGTGATTACTGTTCTGACCTGCGACCTACCGTTCGTATCAGGGTTCCGAAAGAATTATCGCAAATGTTACTGCGAGCCTCTGATCGTTTAGCAGACGGCACGCTTATCGATATTACTCCAGCCTACGACAAAGTTTATGGTCCCAGCCTTGATGTTGCCAAAACCATCGCTAATAGCGGTTACATTACCCATACTGATTCTCAGGGTAATCGTGACATATATGGTTGGAACGATTCTGTGGTACATTATTTTCAATGTACGCACTGCAATGCCGTTTTCAGGCTTGGTGCCGAAACCTACCATGGTAGTGGTGGCCAATGGGAAATGTTGGAAGAGGCATCAGTACGCTATGAAAATCCTTAAAAGGAATAGATTTCATAGTTATATGTGAATAGTAATTCTTGCTAGAGTAAAAATAAAAACGCCGTCTGAAACTTTTCAGACGGCGTTTTCTGTCAAATTTGCTTACAAACCTGGGAACATGCCTTTCATTCCCTTCATGCCTTTGGCCAAACGCATCAGTTTGCCCAAACCGTTGCCACTGAACATCTTCATCATTTGTTGCATTTGTTCAAACTGTTTGAGCAATTTATTCACTTCCTGCACGGTCGTACCCGCGCCCATTGCAATACGGCGTTTGCGGCTGGCTTTGAGCAGGGCAGGGTTAGCGCGTTCTTTTGGAGTCATCGAGTTGATGATGGCTTCTACTTTGCCCATCGCTTTTTCAGCCGTGCCTTCGGGGATTTGTTTCGATATTTGACCCAGTTCGCCAGGCATTTTTGACATTAGGTTTTCCAAGCCGCCCATATTGCGCATCTGTTGGATTTGCTCTTTAAAGTCGTTGAGGTCGAAGCCTTTGCCTTTTTGCAGCTTTTTCGCCATTTTGGCGGCGGCTTCTTCATCAATACCTTTTTGAACGTCTTCAATCAGGGTCAATACGTCGCCCATGCCGAGGATACGGCTGGCAAGACGGTCGGGATGGAAAGGTTCGAGGCCGTTGATTTTCTCGCCGACACCAATAAATTTAATTGGTTTGCCGGTCACATGGCGTACGGACAATGCCGCACCGCCGCGCGAGTCGCCGTCCATCTTGGTCAATACGACACCTGTCAGCGGTAGGGCTTCATTAAATGCCTGAGCAGTGTTTACTGCATCCTGACCCAACATGGCATCAATAACGAACAAAGTTTCAATCGGGTTGACTGCCGCATGAAGCGCTTTGATTTCGTTCATCATCTCTTCATCGATTGCCAAACGGCCAGCGGTATCGACCATCAATACATCGTAAAAATGTTTTTTAGCGTAATCAACGGCGGTAGTTGCAATCTCAACCGGTTTTTGGTTGGTGTTGGATGGGAAAAAGTCCACGCCGACCTGTTCGGCCAACAGGCGCAGCTGTTCAATCGCGGCAGGGCGGTAAACGTCGGCGGATACCACCAAGACTTTTTTCTTCTGATCGTTTTTCAGCAGGCGGGCGAGTTTGCCGACGGTTGTTGTTTTACCGACACCCTGCAAACCGGCCATCAAAACGATGGCAGGCGGTGAAACCGATAAATCCAGCGTTTTGTTTTCCTTGCCCATCAATTCGACTAAGGCTTGGTTGACCACGCCGATAAAGGCTTGGTCAGGCGTCAGGCTGCCGACGACTTCTTGGCCAAGGGCCTGTTCTTTGACTGTGTTGACGAATTCTTTAACGACGGGCAATGCAACGTCGGCTTCCAGCAGGGCAAGACGAACCTCGCGCAAGGCTTCTTTAATATTGTCTTCGGTCAGCGTTGATTGGCCGCGAATATTTTTAAGTACCTTGCTGAAGCGGTTGGTTAGGTTGTCTAACATACTTATCCTTGATAATGAGAATAGCTGCCCAATATAGGGCATTCTTTGTTAAAATAAAATTCGGATTATTTTACACGATAGTCCGAAGTTATGCTTCAAGAACACAAATACGCACACCAAGGCCGTCTGAAACCCTGCCGGCTGTCCGTCTAGTGTTCACACCTCTATTGAGAAAGATATTTATGCCGATTGTCTTAATCTGCCTTATGCTGGTGTATGCCGGATTGGGTGCATTTTCCTGGTTGCAACATAAAAAGCACAATAATAAATCTTACCCGCTGAAAACCGAGCTGCTGATTTTGAGTGGCGCATTATTGGTACATGGCGCAGCATTGATGTTCCCAGTATTGCAGGATAGGGTATTGATTACCGGTTTTGGCTATTCGCTCAGCCTGATAGTCTGGCTGATGCTGATGATGTACTGCTTGGGTAGCTTCTTTTATTGTCTGCGCGGTGTGCAACTCTTATTGTATCCCTGTGCTGCATTGACCTTATTGCTGGGTTTCCTTTTCCCGGGAGATTTCACAGGTCGTCAAATTGTAGACTTATTGCCGCTATCGCACATTGCATCATCATTGCTCGCATACGGATTGTTTGGCATCGTTACCTTATTTGCCATCCTGATCCTTTTGCTCGACCGCAATCTGCACAAACGCCGTTTTTCCGCATTAGTTAGTTTCTTGCCGCCATTATTGAGTTTGGAAAAACTTATGTTCCAAGGTATGTGGGCAGGATTCGTTTTATTGACCTATTCAGTTATCAGCGGGACGTTTTTTGCCGAAGCCATTTTCGGCAAACCCATGACCTTCACGCATAAAACCATCTTCAGTATTATGTCGTGGCTGATTTATGGCGCATTATTGTTGAAACACAGCATGACCGCATGGCGCGGCAAGAAAGCCGCCGTTTGGACTATTGTCGGATTTGTCAGTCTGATTTTTGCCTATGTGGGCAGTAAATTTGTCCTAGAAATTGTCCTTCAACGTATTGGATAAATAGAAACCATAAAAAAAGGCCGTCTGAAAGAGCATTTCAGACGGCCTTTAGTTTGTATTTTTTTGTATGTATGGATAGTGTGGGAGTTTG
>NZ_JBQCWL010000006.1:0-151540 GCF_051957375.1 Neisseria sp. P0017.S009 | reverse complement strand
ATAGGGCAACTGTGCAGAGGGGCTACTCCTTGATACAGCTGCTGGTGGTGATGCTGCTGGTTTCGATCTTGGCAACGTAAGATATTAGGCCGTCTGAAAGATACTTAAGATTAGCTTTCAGACGGCCTTGTTGTAAGATGAATTTTTGATATTGGCGTACTTTTTTAAATACAGATAAAATCCCTGCTAATTATTTATAACGATATTTTTAGGATACACAGTGCTTGCTTTGGATTATTGTCATCAAAAGGTTGCCGAAAGCCATTCCAGTTTTTTATCCGGCTTTCGTTTTTTATCGGTAGAAAAACGGAATGCGATCACTGTTTTATACGCTTTTTGTCGCGAACTAGACGATGTAGTTGATAGCTGTACCGATCCAAATGTAGCTCAGATAACGTTGAACTGGTGGCGCAGTGATTTGGAGAAAGTGTTTAATAATGAGATGCCTGAGCATCCCGTTCATCAGGCTTTAAAAGATATTCGGGAAAATTTTGACTTGCCGAAGAATGAATTTGAGGCCTTGATTGATGGCATGCAGATGGATTTGGAGCAGGCTCGTTATGGTAGTTTTGATGAATTAAAGCTGTATTGTCACCGTGTTGCCGGAGTTGTGGGGCGTCTTATTGCGCGGATTTTAGGTTTTTCCAATCTGAAAACTTTGGAATATGCGGACAAAATGGGCTTGGCTTTGCAGTTGACGAACATTATTCGTGATGTGGGCGAAGATGCGCGACAAGGAAGAATTTATCTGCCGATAGAGGAAATGCAGAAGTTTGACGTACCTGCCAACGTAATTATGCAGTGCAAACCGACAGAAAATTTTGCACAATTGATGCAGTTTCAAGTGAATAGGGCGCGTGAAACTTATCGTGAAGCGATGTTGCTTTTGCCGGCTGAGGATAAGAAATCACAAAAAGTCGGCCTGATTATGGCGGCTATTTATTATGCGTTGTTGAATGAAATTGACCGTGATGGTGCGCAAAATGTGTTGACTTATAAAATTGCGATTCCTTCTCCCCGTAAAAAACGTATTGCTTTGAAAACTTGGCTGTTTGGATTTAAACCATGAAGACTAAGCGTCCAAAAATTGCTGTAATTGGTGCCGGTTGGGCAGGTTTGTCTGCGGCGGTTTCCCTGATTCATCGAGCCGATATTTCTTTGTTTGAGGCTGGGAGACAGGCTGGCGGTAGGGCGCGTAGCATAGCTGGGAAAGATGGTGGATTCAGCTTTTTGGATAATGGGCAGCATATCTTGTTGGGTGCGTATCATGGTGTTCAAACTTTGATGCAACATATCGGCGTTCAACCTGAATCAGCCTTTTTACGCCAGCCTTTGCGATGGTACATTCATGAGGGATTGCAGTTTCAGACGGCCTCTCTGCCTGCGCCTTGGCATTTGCTTGTCGGTATCCTGCGTGCTAAAAATCTTTCTTTTTCATTGAAAATCAAATTGCTGTCGGATATGTCGGCATTGCAACGTTGGGCTGATCATCATAAAACCGATTTGACGGTTGCAAAGTGGTTGAGAACACGAAATGTTCCGCGCAGCCTGCTTGGGCAATTTTGGCAACCTTTGGTTTGGGGTGCTTTAAATACGCCGTTAGAACAGGCATCGTTGCGCATTTTATGTAATGTATTGAATGATGGCGTGTGGTCTGAAAAGGCGAACAGCGATTATCTTTTGCCTAAGCAGGATTTAGGGCGGATCGTAGCCGAACCGGCTTTGGATTTTCTGCACAAGCATGGTGCAGAAATACATCTTGAAACTCGTATTTCCCATTTAAACCATCATATCGATGGCCGAGTTGAAATCAATGGCGAAGTATTTGATGCGGTTGTTTTGGCTATTGCACCATATCATGTTGACGCACTTCTGCCTGAAGATACGCCTGACTATATTCAGACGGCCTATCAATCGTTGCATTACCATGCGATTACTACGGTTTATTTGCGTTATGCACAAGCAGTCAAACTACCTGCGCCTTTAACGGGATTTTTTGATGGTGCGGCGCAATGGGTGTTACATCGGGGGGCGTTGGGTTTGCCGGATAATGAAGTCGCGGTCGTCATCAGCGTTTCCGATTACACCGAGGCACGGAAGGATAAAGATTTAGCCGAGAAAATTCATGCGGACATTAAGCGGATTTGTCCGGATTTGGGTACGCCTGAAGCCGTACGCATTATTACTGAAAAACGCGCGACTACGGCGGCAACGGTTGATTTTGTACAACCTGATTTCTCATGGTTGCATCATCGCCGTATTTATCCAGCCGGCGACTATCTCCATCCGCGTTATCCGGCAACATTGGAAGCTGCGGTTCAGTCGGGCTTTGCTGCGGCTGAAAAACTTATGCTGGATTTGCGGGTTGAATAAACTGAGGCCGTCTGAATGTTCAGACGGCCTTTTTGACTTTACAAAACTTACCAAGCCGATACAATATCCAAAACCATAAAGTTCAAGGAAAAGTCATGACGACATTAGCGAACAAAACCATCTTGATTACCGGCGCATCCCAAGGCTTGGGCGAGCAGGTTGCCAAAGCCTATGCGGCTGCCGGAGCGACTGTCATTTTGGTGGCGCGTCATCAAAAGCGTTTGGAAAAAGTATATGATGCCATTGTGGCTGCGGGCAGCCCTGA
The DNA here is from genome assembly GCF_051957375.1 of Neisseria sp. P0017.S009. Taxonomy (NCBI): domain Bacteria; kingdom Pseudomonadati; phylum Pseudomonadota; class Betaproteobacteria; order Neisseriales; family Neisseriaceae; genus Neisseria; species Neisseria sp. P0017.S009. The sequence goes on along the minus strand of NZ_JBQCWL010000006.1, from coordinate 148,902 downwards.
GCCGTTTGCCATCTGCTTTGATTTGATGAGCGCGGAGGAGAAAGAGTTTAAGCAATTTGCGGAGACTATTGATGAAGCGACCGGCGGAAAATTGGATGGCGTGGTACATTGTGCCAGCTATTTCTATGCCTTGTCGCCATTGGATTTTCAAACCGTATCGGAATGGGTCAACCAATACCGTATCAACACCGTTGCGCCTATGGGTTTGACCCGTGCGCTGTTCCCATTGTTGAAGCAATCCGAAGATGCTTCTGTGATTTTTGTCGGCGAAAGCCACGGCGAAAAACCGCAAGCCTATTGGGGCGGTTTCGGTGCCTCCAAAGCTGCGCTCAATTATTTGTGTAAAGTGGCCGCGGACGAGTGGGAACGTTTTGACAACCTGCGTGCCAATGTTTTGGTGCCGGGCGCCATCAATTCGCCGCAACGTATTAAATCGCATCCGGGCGAATCGAAAAGCGAACGTAAAAACTACGAAGATGTCCTGCCGCAATTTATTTGGTGGGCAAGTCAAGAGAGCAGGGGGCGGACAGGCGAAATCGTCTATCTGTAAATCTACCTGCTCAGAGTGGTTTGAGAACATGAGGCCGTCTGAAATCTATATTTTCAGACGGCCTTTAACTTATTGAGTTTTATATCTAAATAATGTTGAAGTGTAATGTTTGACGTTTTAGCAGGCAAACATCAGGCTGGCACAAAATTAGATATAGTAATCTAAGTTATAGTTGTATTGGATAAATATGACGGAATTTGACTTTATCAGACAATATTTGCAGCGACAAAAATCGGAAGGTTTGATTTTGGGCATAGGGGACGATGCCGCTATTATTCGCCCAAGTAACGGATTTGATTTATGTTTTAGCGCTGATATGTTGGTTAAGGGCAGACATTTTTTTGAAGATGTTTCACCTGAAGATTTGGCATGGAAAATGCTTGCAGTAAACTTATCCGATATGGCCGCTATGGGTGCCAAACCACGTTGGGTGTTGCTCAGTGCTGCGCTGCCTGAATTGAATCAAGACTGGCTCAAACGTTTTTGCGATAGCTTTTTTGCTTTGGCCGCGCGTTTTGATACGGTGTTGATTGGTGGCGATACCACCAAAGGCGATTTGGTCTTTAATGTAACAATAGTAGGTGAAGTTCCGACAGGGAATGCCCTGCGGCGTGATGCGGCCGAAGTCGGCGACGATATTTGGGTATCGGGTCGGTTGGGTTTGGCTGCCGCTGCTTTGAACAAACATCTGGGGCATTATCAATTACCGTCTGAAATCATGGCAGTTTGCGATGATAAATTGCTCCGTCCGGAACCGCGCGTTTCATTGGGGCAGGCATTGTTGCCGTTTGCCCATGCCGCGCAAGATGTTTCAGACGGCCTGGCTCAAGATGTGGGGCATATTTTAAAAGCCTCTGCTGTCGGGGCGGAAATATTTGCCGATTGTGTGCCGTCGTTGCCTGAATTGAAAAACGTTTTGTCGCGCGAACAATGGTTGTCGGCGGTATTAGCCGGCGGCGATGATTACGAACTGATTTTTACTGCTGCTCCAGAAGATAGGGAACGCGTTTATCAGGTAGCGGAACAAAGTGGCGTACCGGTCGCCCGAATTGGTAAAATGACTGACTCAGGCCGTCTGAATATTTTGGATGCCGAAGGCGGCGTATTGGAACTGACTTCTTTAGGATTTGATCATTTTGGCTGAACGTAAACCTACTTTTTCTTGGCTGTTGCACAAACCATTGTGTTTTTTAGGATTCGGTTTTGGCAGCGGCTTGTCGCCGGTTGCTCCGGGTACGGCCGGAACGCTGGCAGCATTACCTCTGGCTTTTGTATTGTGCCTGTTGGGCATAGACGGCTGGATATTGCTTTTATTGTGTATCGCCTTGTTCTTCTGGGGTATCCGCATTTGCGGTTATACCGAGAGGGAGCTGGGTATTCAGGATTACGGCGGTATCGTCTGGGATGAAATTGTCGCGATGCTGTTGGTGCTGTCGCTGATTCCGTTTAAATGGAGCTGGTGGCTGGCGGCTTTTGTTATTTTCCGCTTGTTTGATGCGTTGAAACCATGGCCGATAAAATGGTTTGACCAATGGATTCATGGAGGTTTAGGCATTATGCTTGATGATTTGATTGCGGCTGTGATGACCTTGATGGTCTTGGGCCTGTTTTATTGGATCGCGTGATGCGTTTTAAGTGTTTCGACCCTTTGCAAAAATAGGGCGGGCACGCCGGAATTATCCGGATATTGAAATAAAATAAATACCATACGGGGTAAACAATTATGAATGAAATCGAGATTAACGTGGAGCCGCGTTATATGGCCGGTCAGAGCGACGTCTATCGCGACCGTTACGCCTTCAATTATCTGATCACCATCTGCAACCGCAGTGATAAAATCATTACTTTGCGTCAGCGTTTTTGGGAAATCACCGACGGACACGGTGAGACAGAGCAGGTCGGTCATGTTGGCCTGATTGAAGAGCAACCTGTTTTGTACCCGGGCGAAGCCTATGAGTACAACAGCGGTTCGCAAATCAGCACGCCTTGGGGCAGTATCGAAGGCGCGTATGAGTTTGAAGACAGCATCGGCAAACGTTTCGTTATCGGGGTGCCGAAGCTTGAATTCAAAGCAGGCTTTACTTTGCAATAGGTCGTCTGAAAAATAAAACCGGAACATGGGAAATGTTCCGGTTTTATTTTTCAGACGACCTTATCAGTCTTTGCAAGGCTGTACCAATACCCACGGCGCTACGACAACCGCCCACATTTCCTGCTTATCCGCTAAAAATGTGCGTGCCATATCATCGCTGATGGCACCGAATTTGCCTTGTTCCATCCATTGTTTCAATGGCGCGGCTTCATCTTCGGCAACATGACGGGCGACGGCAATCAAATCCAAATCGGGCGCAACATAGACGGCGGCACCGCGTGCGAAGTGGGGTTGCAGCTCTTCCCATGAAATGCGGGCGGTTTCGGTATTGAGTTTTTCGTTTAAGAGTGGAATAGACATAGGACAATCATCAAATAAAAAACGGATTGTAACCGATATTCGGCCTTTTGCCCGATGCCGTCTGAAAACGAAAGAAATTTACAGGGTTAACGTTATACAGTATCATTTTAATGTTTTAATTTTCTTTCAGACGGCCTGTTGTCCGTATTTGGACAAGGGCGGTTTTAGGCTTATGAATTCTGTATTGTTGACCGGATTGCTGCAAAGGCTGCTGATTGCGCTTGTCGCATTGGCGGCGTTGTGGGCTGTATATTTTTGGGCGGTATCGCCATGAGTATCGTAGTGGAAAATTTGACGGTCAGCTATCAGCGCATGCCGGTGGTGCATCATGTCGATATGGTGTTTGAAGATGGGAAGATGTGGACGATTTTCGGACCGAACGGCGCGGGTAAATCGACCCTGCTCAAAGCCATTATGGGCTTGCAGAAGACGGACACGGGCAGCGTGCGCTATGAAAATATGGCGCGCAAGGATATTGCCTATCTGCCGCAGCAGTCGGATATTGACCGCAGCCAGCCGATGACGGTGTTTGAACTGGCGGCGATGGGGCTGTGGTATGAAATCGGCTTTTTCGGACGCGTGAACGCGGCGCAGAAAAAGCGCGTGATGGCGGCTTTGGAACGCGTGGAAATGCAGGATTTTGCTACACGCCAAATCGCGCACTTGTCCAATGGTCAGTTCCAACGCGTATTGTTTGCACGGATGCTGGTGCAGGATGCCAAATTTTTGTTGCTGGATGAGCCGTTTAATGCGGTGGACGCGCGGACGACTTATGCGCTGTTGGAAGTTTTGCGCCAGTGCCATCAGGACGGTCAGGCAGTGATTGCCGTGTTGCATGATTACGAGCAGGTGAGGGCATATTTTGCCAACACGCTGCTTTTGGCGCGTGAAAAAGTGACTGCTGGCGCGACGGAAAATGTGTTGACCGATGAGTTTTTGGCACAGGCAAACCGAATGATGCAGAAACAGGAAGCGGCCGATTGGTGCGCGGTTTAATGGACAAGGCCGTCTGAAAGTAAGTATTTTTCAGACGGCCTCAGGCTTTCAGAGATTAATAAAAAAGCGATAAAACATGGATTTATATGATTTGGTCGTCGCGCCGTTCGCCGAATTTGACTTTATGCGCTATGCTTTGGCATCAATTTTCTGCTTGGCATTGAGCGCGGCGCCTGTCGGTGTGTTTTTGGTGATGCGCCGCATGAGTTTGGTGGGCGATGCCTTGAGTCATGCGGTTTTGCCCGGTGCGGCCATTGGCTATATGTTTGCCGGCTTGAGTTTGCCTGCAATGAGCGTCGGCGGTTTTGCAGCCGGTTTGCTGATGGCTTTACTGGCAGGTTTGGTCAGCCGGTTTACTTCATTGAAAGAAGACGCGAACTTTGCCGCATTTTATTTGAGCAGCCTCGCCATCGGCGTGGTTTTGGTCAGCAAAAACGGCAGCAGCGTCGATTTGCTGCATTTGTTGTTTGGCTCGGTGTTGGCGGTCGATATTCCGGCTTTGCAGCTGATTGCTGTTTCTGCGAGCGTCACTATTTTGCTGATGGCGGTCATGTTCCGTCCGCTGGTGTTGGAAAGCATAGACCCTTTGTTCCTCAAAGCTGTCGGTGGTAAGGGCGGCTTTTGGCATGTGTTGTTTTTAGTGTTGGTCGTGATGAATCTGGTTGCCGGTTTTCAGGCATTGGGTACGCTGATGTCGGTCGGTTTGATGATGTTGCCGGCGATTACCGCCAGACTGTGGGCGAAAAGCATGGGTTGGCTGATGATTTTGTCTGTCGCATTGGCTTTGCTTTGCGGCTTGGCAGGACTGTTGTTTTCCTACCATATCGAAATTCCGTCCGGCCCGGCGATTATTTTATGCTGCGGCACGCTTTACCTGATTTCCGTCGTGTTCGGTTGGGAGGGCGGCATTTTGGCAAAATGGCTGCGCCGCAAGAAACACCGCACGGCATGATTTTTCAGACGGCCGCTTGAATAATCAGGCGGTCTGTTTTATGATGATGTTAATGTTACGTTATATCACTGGAGAGAATATGAAACATTGGAAACTCGGCATCGTTGCCGCATTATTGACCGGTGCAGCTTATGCCGCTCCGCTGCCTGTTGTCACCAGCTTCAGCATTTTGGGCGACGTGGCCAAACAGATTGGTGGCGACCGTGTGGCCGTTCAAAGCTTGGTGGGCCCCAACCAAGACAGCCATGCCTACCACATGACCAGTGGCGACATCAAAAAAATCCGCAGTGCCAAATTGGTATTGCTTAACGGTTTGGGCTTGGAAGCCGCCGATGTACAGCGTGCAGTCAAACAGAGTAAAGTTCCTTTCGCCGAAGCAACCAAAGGCATTCAGGCTTTGAAAGCAGAAGAGGGTGGACATCATCATGACCACGATCACGAAGGCCATCATCACGATCACGGCGAGTTTGATCCGCACGTTTGGACCGACCCCGTCCTGATGGGTACTTATGCGCAAAACGTTGCCAATGCTTTGATTCAAGCCGACCCTGAAGGCAAAACCTACTATCAGCAACGTTTGGGCAACTATCAAATGCAGCTAAAAAAACTGCACAGCGATGCGCAGGCTGCCTTTAATGCCGTACCTGCCGCCAAGCGAAAAGTCTTGACCGGACACGACGCGTTCTCTTACATGGGCAAACGCTACAATATTGAATTTATCGCCCCTCAAGGCGTGAGCAGCGAAGCCGAGCCGTCTGCCAAACAAGTGGCTTCTATTATCCGCCAAATCAAACGCGAGGGCATTAAAGCCGTCTTTACTGAAAACATCAAAGACACGCGCATGATTGACCGTATTGCCAAAGAAACCGGCGTTAATGTCAGCGGACGTTTGTATTCCGATGCATTGGGTGGTGCACCGGCCAATAGCTACATCGGCATGTACCGCTACAATGTCAAAGTTATGACCGATGCCATGAAAAAATAAAGCGGCTTAAAGATAAAGGCCGTCTGAAACTTGGAAACAAGGTTTCAGACGGCCTTTTATATGCTTATTTTAAAATAAACCGTCAAATTTAGAATATAAAAATAAAATTTATGCTATTAGAAGTTTAATTATCAAAAATTCATGCTAATTTGCTTGGCAAGTACGCACCATCCGTGCGAATTGCTTATCGGCTGTCTGCCGGCCACTCACGGCTTGACTTCGCCCTGTTACAATTCGGCATCTTCACGTTTCTTAATATTACATCATGAGCAACCATTCATCTTGGTCATCCAAAATCGGCTTTGTGCTTGCTGCGGCAGGCTCGGCCATCGGTTTGGGTGCAATTTGGAAATTCCCTTATACAGCCGGTACAAACGGCGGCGCCGTATTCTTCCTTTTGTTTTTGATTTTTACTATTTTGGTGGCTTTGCCGGTTCAATTGGCCGAGTTTTACATCGGTCGTACAGGCGGTAAAAACGCCATCGATTCTTTCAAAGCATTGCGTCCGGGTTCGCAGTGGCCGTGGGTTGGCCGCATGGGCGTGGCAGCGTGTTTTATTTTGCTGTCGTTTTACAGCGTGGTCGGCGGCTGGGTATTGAACTACGTCGTGCACAGCTTTACCGGCGAAATTCATGCCGGCGCAGACTTTGAAGCCTTGTTCGGCAAAACGATTTCTTCGCCGTTTGGTTCGCTGTTTTACCAAGGCTTGTTCATGCTGATTACCATTTGGGTGGTTAAAGGCGGCGTTTCAGACGGCATTGAAAAGGCAAACCGCGTGTTGATGCCGGGTTTGTTTATCCTTTTTATCGCGCTGGCTATCCGTTCGCTGACCTTGCCCGGCGCAATGGAGGGCGTGGCATTCTTGTTGAAACCGGATTGGTCGTATTTGAAACCGGGTACGATGCTGACTGCTTTGGGTCAGGCATTTTTTGCGTTGAGTATTGGCGTGTCCGCGATGATTACCTATGCCTCGTATTTGGGTAAGGATCAGGATATGTTCCGCTCCGGCCATATGATTATGTGGATGAACCTGTTTGTGTCGCTGCTGGCCGGTTTGGTGATTTTCCCTGCGGTATTTGCCTTCGGTTTTGAACCCGGCCAAGGCCCTGGTTTGATTTTTGTCGTGTTGCCTGCGGTCTTCATGAAAATGCCGATGGGTACGTATTTGTTTGCCGTGTTTATGCTGTTGGTTGTCTTTGCGACGCTGACTTCCGCGTTTTCCATGCTGGAAACCGTTATCGCGGCAACCATCCGCCAAGACGAGAAAAAGCGCAGCAGCCACGCTTGGGTAACCGGTATTGCGATTTTCATAGTTGGTATTCCTTCGGCGCTGTCATTTGGCGTTTGGGGCGATTTTAAGATTTTCGGAAAAACTATTTTTGATTTGTGGGACTTCATTATTTCTGCCGTCATCATGCCGATTGGCGCATTGAGCGTTGCCGTGTTTACATCATGGGTTCAGGACAAACAGTCTGTCCTGCGTGATGCGGGCATGGGCAGCACCATTCCGAAACAGCTGCTTTACCTGTGGTTGGGTGCGCTTCGCTATCTTGCGCCGATTGCGATTATTGTCGTGTTCATCAACTCTTTGGGTTTGATTTAATCCGATAGAGAGCAAACAGTCCGGCGTTGCATTGTTTCGCCGGACTGTTTGTTTAAAAACATCATTAAAAATATTAAGGCCGTCTGAAAATTTTTCAGACGGCCTTTTTATATACGCATGAGGCTGATTAGAACTTCGCTTGCAGTCTCAGCCATGCAGTACGGCCGGGTTCGTTCACGCGCATGGTTTGTGTACCGGCAGACGGGTCGCCGCCGCGGCTGACGAATTCAGCATAGTTTTTGTTGAACACGTTGTCCACGCCACCTTGTAATGTGGCGTATTTGCTGAATTTCCAACCAGCGTTGAGCGAGAGTACGCCAAAGCCCGAAGAAGCGCCGATGTCTTGGCCGACGATATTGCCTTGGCCTTTGCTGTAACGGTTTTGTTTGGCCACGACGCGCCATAATGCGCCCGCACTGAATTTGCCGTTGTCAAAGGCGAGGGTGTTGTTCCACTCGAGCGGTGGCGTTTGTGCCAAAGGTTTGCCGTCGGTACGGTTTTTGCCGTGGGTGTAGGCGAGGCTGGTGCCGACTTCCCAGTTAGGCGCAAATGTCCATTTGACTTCGGCTTCGCCGCCAAAGCGTGAAGCGTTGATGTTGCGCACGTTGAAAATCTTGTCTTTGCTCTCCATCATGATGAAGTCTTTGATGTCGCTGCCGAATACGGATACGGATGCGTGGAGAATAGGACGTTTCCAGATTACGCCTGCATCGATTTGGCGGTTTTGCTCTGCGCGGATGGCTTTGTTTTCAGAGTGCAGGCGTTCCCAGTAGTCAGGCGCGCGTTCGGCAATGCCGAATCCGGCATAGTATTTCAGACCGTTGTCCGTATTTCTTTCCCAACGCAGGAAGCCTGAGTTCAAATTGAATTTCTGATGTTTCAAAACGGGGTCGGTAACACGCGCGGTATCGTAATGCGCTTTGACTTGGTCATGGCGAAAACCTGCTACCCAGCGTTGATTGTCGGTTTGTTGCCAAGAGGCTTCGGTGAAAATACCCCATTGTTTGAAACTTTGGTTGGGCATGTAAGGCTTGTGGCTGTAGCCGTCGCCGCCACGCTCATGACGCGCGACGTGGACGTCGTCCAAATAATCCAAACCGGTTTGCAGGTTGAGTTTGTCCCAATCGAAAGTGGCTTTCAGACGGCCTGTATCGGTATTGCGTTTAGGGTTGTTGGCATTTTTAATCTGCTTGCCGGCAGGATTGTAGATGGTACGCAGGCTGTATGTGTCCATCACGTGGTCGATTTCGCTTTTACCGTAGCGCAGTTCCAACTCGCTGAACCATGGTGTGAGGTTGCGTTGGGTAAAACGGATATTCCACGCATCACGGTCGAATTTGCTGCCGTCCATCATGCGGTCGGCGTAGGCAACCTTGGCTCTGCTGCGCTCGTATGTGCCGGCAATGGTGGTGTTTTCTGTCGGAGTAACACCCAGTTGCAACATTTGGCTGTCGCGTTTGAAGTGGGAGTGAATGCGGTTGCCGTCGCCGTCTTTGTAATCGTCGGCTTCGTTATGGGAGATATTGGTACGGACATAGCCGTATTTGCCGCCGAACTCGGCTTCCAGCGAGCCGTCAAGGCGGTCGTTGCTGCCTGCTGTCAGGGTGGCGTTAATATTGTAAGGTTTTTCAGTGAAATCAGGATCTTTACGGATAAATTGCACCGAGCCGCTGACCAAGCCCATGCCTTGGGTAACGGTTTGCGGGCCTTTGGTAACCACGACTTGATCAAATGAGTTTGGGTGGATATAGGCAGTCGGCGGGTCCATGCGCATACCGCAACCGCCATAAATAAACTGATCGTCGGCATTGACGGAGAGGCGCGAGCCGCCCAAGCCACGGAACAGCGGATCGCCCGAGCTGCCGCCTTTGCGGATGATGCTCATATTAGGTACGGATTGCAAAAGGTCTGCCCCGTCACCGGCAGGGAGGGGTTGCAAAGCAGCTTTGGGGTTGAAAGTAACGCGGTTGGCTTTTTCTTGTTGTGTGCCGATGACGGTGACAGGGGAAAGGGTAACTGTTTCTTCGGGTACAGGATTAGTATCTGCCCATGCTTGGGATACGGCTAGGACGATAGGTAAGATAAGTAATGGTGGGTATTTCATGTGGTTTCTCTCTATTATTAAGTATCATATTAATTAATGCTTAAGTAGTATATATAAAGTTTAGTAAAATTAAAACATACTGTTTTTAACTTATATCAATATTTATCATTTTATTTGCATGTTTTGCTGGTTCGTGATTTGGTTATACCAGTAATGGTAAAATTTGATTCTTCTTAAGCAGTTCATAAAAAATACCAATATGGTTTTAAACTTGATTATTGGGAATTTCATTAATTTAATTATTTAACTAAAAGCAAGAAGATATTTGGTATAAAAAGCGTCATTTGCTTATGATTTTCTATTGGTGTTGCGATTTGATAACATTTCTTGACGGAAAAATAGGGGATTGATTAGAATGGGCGGCCAATTGGTCAAGCCAATTTATGGCCGTCTGAATAAAACTGTCCTTCAATCATCAGGAATACAACATGACGAAATTGGTTCGTCCGCAAAAAATCAGTGATCAGGTCTTAGCCATTTTGGAAGAACGTATCGCGACCGGCATTTATGAAGAAGGCAGTAAATTGCCTCCCGAACGTACGCTTGCGGAAGAATTCGGCGTATCGCGTCCGTCGGTCAGGGTGGCATTGAATATCTTGATTGCCAAGCAGGTTTTGGAAGCGCGGCAGGGCGATGGCTATTATGTTTCTGTCAAGCCGCAGCAGGATTTTTTGCAAAGCTGGCAGGAGTTACTCGGCAAACATACCAATTGGGAAACAGACGTATTCGATTTCAGTTGCCACGTTGAAGGCTGTATGGCGGCTCTGGCCGCCGAAAGACGGACTGACGCCGATTTGAAACGCATTGACTTCTGGCGGCAGAAGTTTGAAACGGCTTGTGAAAGCGGAAACTTGGAGCATCAAGCCGAGGCAGACGTCAGCTTCCATCAAACCATTGCCGATGCCGCACACAATATCCTATTCAGTCATCTTTCCAGCAGCCTGCTCAAAATGCTTTATCAGCAAACACGCAGCGGCATTATCTATATTCATCAAACCGAAGACCCACGCCCGACGCTGATTGCCCAGCACAGCACTATTTTTGAAGCCGTTGCTCAGGCCAAACCGGCGGAGGCTGCTGAAGCGGCCAAGCTGCATTTGAATTATGTTGCCCGCCGCATTTTACAGGACAGGGAATATCAAAGCCGTAGCGAGCATGCGGATGTATTGGCGCAAAATGATTTGAAACGGGTAGATTGGTAGCGTTTAAAAATAATCAGGCCGTCTGAATTTTTCAGACGGCCTTGATTTTGCAAATAAGACCTTTTAGTGCCACAATCTTCATCATTCTGTCTGAAAACAAAGGAAGCACTATGTACCGTCATGTCGAGTATTATCCGGGCGACCCGATTTTGAGTTTGGTTGAAACCTTCAAACGCGACGAGCGTCCTGAAAAAGTCAATTTGAGCATAGGCATTTATTTTGATGACGAAGGCAAAATGCCGGTTTTGGAATCTGTTCGCCGTGCAGAAGCAGAGCGTGCAGCCGTACCGCGACCATCGCCTTATCTGCCGATGGAAGGTTTGGACACTTATCGAAGCGCGGTTCAGCGTTTGTTGTTTGGCAAGGATAATCCGGCATTGGCAGAAGGGCGCGTTGCGACTGTACAGACTTTAGGCGGCTCGGGGGCGTTGAAAGTCGGTGCCGACTTTTTGCACCGTTGGTTCCCCGATGCAAAAGCCTATGTCAGCGATCCGACTTGGGACAATCATAAAGGTATTTTTGAAGGCGCCGGTTTTGAAGTGGGGACGTATCCTTATTACCACCCTGAAACCGTCGGCGTGAAATTTGAAGAAATGACTGCGTTTTTCAAAACATTGCCGGAAAACAGCGTCTTGATTTTGCACCCATGTTGCCAAAACCCGACCGGCGTAGATATGTCTCAAACGCAATGGGATGAGGTGTTGGACATCATCAAAACGCACAAGCTGATTCCGTTTATGGATATTGCCTATCAAGGTTTCGGCGAGGATTTGGACAGCGATGCCTATGCAATCCGTAAAGCCGTCGAAATGGGTCTGCCTTTGTTTGTCAGCAACTCTTTCTCGAAAAATCTGTCGCTGTACGGCGAGCGCGTTGGCGGTTTGAGCGTAGTGTGTCCCAATAAGGAAGAAGCAGAGCTGGTGTTCGGACAGTTGAAATTTACCGTCCGCCGCATTTATTCCAGTCCTGCCGCGCATGGCGCATACATCGCTTCTGATGTGATGAACAGCGATGATTTGCGCGCTTTGTGGGAAAACGAGGTTTACGCCATGCGCGACCGCATCCGTGCCATGCGTCAGAAACTTTATGATGTTTTGACGGCCAAAATCCCCAATCGTGATTTCAGCTATTTCATCAAACAGCGCGGTATGTTCAGCTATACAGGCCTAACCGTAGAGCAGGTACACCGCCTGCGTGACGAGTTTGCCGTTTACCTGCTGGATTCGGGTAGGATGTGTGTGGCAGGATTGAATGCATCGAATATCGATTATGTGGCCGAAGCATTTGCCAAAGTGTTGTAATAGCCGTTCAATCTGAAATTGAATGTAGTTTTATTTGAAGTAAATCAAAAGGCCGTCTGAAAAATTTTCATCTTTCAGACGGCCTATTTATAATTGGCGCACCCAACAGGGATCGAACCTGTGACCTCCAGCTTCGGAAACTGACACTCTTCCAACTGAGCTATGGGTGCGAAAGCCGTAAGGTTAACGCATATTGGCTTTATTGGCAAAGTTTATCTTGAAAGTGTCTGAAAGTGGCATTGGCGGTCACTTTTTTGCATAGCTGGAATAATCAATTAACTACAAAGGCTTAGCAGAATTTAGATGGCCTTTTGAGGATTTTTGCGTATCTTTTTCTCAAGATGGATTGGAAAGCCTTTGCGAATTCAGTATAATCCAGCAAAATATTGTTAACTGCGTTTAACACATAAACTATAACTTACAGCACAACCTAACCTAACGGCGAGGCCTACCAAATGAAACAACTCCGCGACCACAAAGCCCAAGGCTCTGCATTGTTCACCCTTGTGAGCGGTATCGTTATTGTCATTGCAGTGATTTACTTCCTGATCAAACTGGCGGGAAGCGGTTCATTCGGCGATGTTGCCGAAACAACCGAAGCTGCGACTCAAACCCGTATCCAGCCAGTCGGCCAACTGAAATTGGGCGATGGTATTCCAGTCGGCGAGCGTCAAGGCGATCAGATTTTCAACAAAATCTGTATTCAATGTCACGCGGCAGACAGCATCGTTCCTAACGCGCCTAAATTTGAAAACAAAGGCGATTGGGCGCCTCGCATTGCACAAGGTTTCGATACCTTGTTCCAACACGCTCTGAATGGTTTCAACGCAATGCCTGCCAAAGGCGGTGCGGCTGATTTGACCGATCAAGAATTGAAACGCGCCATTACTTATATGGCCAACAAAGCCGGCGGTACTTTCCCTGATCCTGATGCCGCAGCTCCTGCCGATGCAGCCGCTTCCGGTGAAGCCGCTTCAGCTCCGGCGGCTGAAGGTGCAGCTCCTGCAGAAGCCCCTAAAGCAGATGTGGCCAAAGCAGATGACAAAGGTGCGGCAGCTCCAGCAGCCGGTGGCGCAGACGGCAAAAAAGTTTACGAAGCCAACTGCCAAGCATGTCACGGCGGTGCAGTTCCAGGTGTTCCTCATGTAGGTAAAAAAGAAGACTGGGCTCCTCGTATCAAACAAGGTAAAGACACCCTGCACAAACACGCACTCGAAGGCTTTAACGCAATGCCTGCCAAAGGCGGTAACGGCAGCCTGAGCGATGATGAAGTGAAAGCTGCAGTTGATTACATGGCTAATCAGTCTGGTGCTAAATTCTAAGATTTGATTTTGAATCTCGAATAGGAAGCGCATTCTGCAAAAGGATGCGCTTTTTTCGTGCAGGAAATCTGGATCTTGCTATAATACTGAAGTAGTAAATTATTCTCATGATCAAGGGTCGTCTGAAAGATTCAGACGGCCTTCGAATACAATCAAGATTCTTTTAAAGAAGTTCAACCATATTCACATACGACAAAACAATCACGGAGTTATCTCATGGCAAAAAAATATTTCGGTACTGACGGTGTGCGCGGCGAAGTCGGTCAGTTTCCTATCAATCCTGATTTTGTCCTGAAATTAGGCTATGCGGCAGGTCAGGTTTTGGTGCAGCACGAAGGCGAAATCAAACCAACCGTCTTGATCGGTAAAGACACGCGTATTTCAGGCTATATGCTGGAAGCCGCGCTGATTGCCGGCTTTACTGCTGCCGGTGTCAACGTTATTCAAACCGGCCCTCTGCCAACCCCGGGCGTAGCGTATCTGACCCGTGCTTTGCGTTTATCTGCCGGTGTGATGATTTCTGCGTCCCATAACGTTTATTCTGACAACGGCATTAAATTCTTTGCCGAAGGCGGTGTGAAGTTGAGCGATGAAATCGAATTGGAAATCGAAGCCAAAATCGATGAGGAAATGAAAACACAGCCATCCAGCCGTTTAGGCCGTGCGCGCCGGATTAATGGTGCGGATGACCGCTATATCGAGTTCTGTAAATCCACTTTCCCAAGCCATTTGGACTTGCGCGGTCTGAAATTGGTGGTCGATACCGCCAATGGTGCGGGCTATGCAGTTGCGCCTAAAGTATTCCACGAATTGGGTGCGCAAGTAGTAAGCATCGGTGATGAGCCAAACGGCTACAACATCAATGAGAAATGTGGTGCGACCCATCCGAAAGCTTTGCAAGCGGCTGTGTTGCAAAATGAAGCCGATTACGGCATTGCCTTGGATGGCGATGGCGACCGTTTGATGATGGTTGACCGCAATGGCAAAGTGTATGACGGCGACAGCTTGATTTATGTGATTGCCAAAGCACGCGCGCACGAAGGCGTGGAGATCGGCGGCGTGGTGGGTACGGTAATGACCAATATGGCGATGGAAGTTGCTTTGAAAGAGCAGGGCGTTGATTTCTGCCGCGCCAAAGTGGGCGACCGCTATGTGTTGGAACAGCTCCACCAACGCGGTTGGCTGATTGGCGGCGAAGCCAGCGGTCATATTTTGTGTATGGACAAACACAATACCGGTGACGGCATCATTTCCGCGCTGCAAGTTTTGGCCGCATTGCAAACCTTGAATCAAGACCTTGCCACCGTTTGCGCCGATTGGCAGCCGTATCCGCAAACCATGATCAACGTCCGCATCAAAAAAGGCCAAAACTGGCAGGACGCTTCCAAAGAGGCTTTGGCTGAAGTGGAAAAAGAACTCGAAGGCAAAGGCCGCGTGGTCTTGCGCGCATCCGGTACCGAGCCTGTCGTGCGCGTGATGGTGGAAGCCAAGCAGGCAGACTGGGCGAAAAAAGGCGCAGAAAAAATTGCCGCGGCCATTCAAGGTCAAAAGTAACAGTGTGTTTGATTTTGAATTGAACTAAATAAAAGGCCGTCTGTTATAAAAGGCCGTCTGTTGTTCAGACGGCCTTTGTGTTTCATTAGAAGCTTAGTTGCTCAAGACATCAACGCCTTTAGGAGGGGTAAATTTGAACATACCGCTGGAAAGGTTAGGCTTGGTGTTCAAACCGCTGAAGCTGATGCTGGTTTGGTTGCCGAAGCTGTCTTTCAGCTGCATGGCGGCGAGGTTGTCGCCTTTGAAGCCGATGCGGATGTATTGATAGCCGGCGTTGTTTTTCTTAGGTGTAGCCAAAACGTAGTCGATACCGTTGGCAGAACCGTCTTCTTTCAGCGTGTAGCTGCTGTCCAATGCCGTTTTGTTGGAGAGGATGGCGGCAGGGCTGTCGCCGATGGTTTGGTCTTGTGAGGACTTGGTTACTTGTGCCAAATCTACGTCATAGAGCCAAATGGTTTTGCCGTCGCCGACGATGGTTTGTTTGTAGGGTTTGGTGTACTCCCATTTGAACAAGCCAGGGCGCAGGATTTTGAATGTACCGTGTGTGGTTTGGGTTTTCTTTTTGCTGTGAACGGTTTGGCTGAAGTTGCCGCTGATACCGTCGGCGTCATTATTGAATTTTTTCAGGGCGTCCACTGCGTCGGCTTGTGCAAAGCCGATAGCTGAAGAAAGCAGCGCGGCAGCGGTCAGGGTGAACAGTCGGGTAGTTTTCATGTTTTGGTTCCTTGTTCGGAGAGATGGGTTCAGTATAGACGTTATGGTGTAACAGGCAAGGGGCTGAATGGAGGGTTTAATTTGTGTAAATATGAAAAATCCAATCAAGTGACTGAAATAATTTCATTTCTTCAGACGGCCTGCATTTGGTTTTGACGTTTTTTTAATGAAGCACACGATGGTTTGGTGTGGTATTTAATGTCATTTTACGGAAAGCGTGAAATTATAGTCTTTCTGTTTGCTTTTTAAAACGGTTATAATATTTATCTTTTTAAAACAATGGTTTTGTATGTATCTGAATCCTTATCCTTTATTGGAACAGGCTTTGCTGTCGGACAATCCGGATGAAAAGGGAAGGTTGACGCAGGCCTTGTTTGCGCATTTGGGCGAGGCGGAAGGTTTGACGGTTGATGAGTCGAAACCCGTGGATTGCCGTTTTGCCGGTCATCCGTTACGTCCGTGTTTGGTTGCGCCTTCGGAAGTTACGCCGCGCAAGATGAATACGGTCGAAGGCTATGCGGCCATGTTGCATGCGATTGCGCACATTGAATTTAATGCGATTAATCTGGCTTTGGATGCGGCGTATCGTTTTCGCAATATGCCGTTTCAGTTTGTACGCGATTGGGTAAGGGTGGCGAAAGAAGAAGTGTTTCACTTCGGCTTGATGCGTGGCCGTCTGAACAGCTTGGGCTACGATTACGGCGATTTTGAAGCGCACGGGCATTTGTGGGATATGGCGTATAAAACTGCTTACGATCCCTTATTGCGCATGGCTTTGGTGCCGCGGGTGTTGGAAGCGCGCGGTTTGGATGTCACGCCGGGTATTCGTGCAAAAGTGGCACAGCGCGGCGATGTGGAAACCTGCGATGTGTTGGATATTATTTATCGCGATGAAGTGGGGCATGTCGCCATCGGCAATCATTGGTATCAGCATCTTTGCCGTGAGCGCGGTCTGGAACCGGTTGCACTGTTCCGCAGCCTGATTGCGCGTTACGATATGTTTATCTTCCGCGGCTACGTCAATATCGAAGCACGGGAACGCGCAGGATTCAGCCGTTTTGAGCTGGATATGTTGGAAGATTTTGAGAAAAGTTTGAAACAGGATAAAAAGGCCGTCTGAAACGGTAAAATCATTATGGCACATCATCACGATCATTCGCACGCGCACACGCATACCGCTAATAAGCAGGTATTGCGTATTTCCTTTTTCGTCATTGCCGGATTTATGCTGGTTGAGGCGGTCGGCGGCTGGCTGACCAACTCTTTGGCCCTGCTTTCCGATGCGGGGCATATGTTCAGCGATGCGTTTTCGCTGGGCGTGGCATTGTGGGCATTCAAACTTGGCGAGAAACAGACCACGCTGCAAAAGACATTCGGTTACAAGCGTTTTGAAATTTTGACGGCGATGTTTAACGGATTATCGCTGGTGTTGATTGCGGCGATGATTTTTTATGAAGCAGTCAAACGATTGTTTTATCCGCCGGAAATTTTGACGGGTGGCATGTTGGTGGTTAGTATCATCGGATTGCTGGTCAACATCGGTGTCGCCGTTTATATGTTGAAGAATAGCGATACCGAAGAAAACGTCAATATGCGCGGCGCGTATCTGCACGTAATCAGCGATTTGTTCGGCTCGATAGGGGCGATTGTCGCAGCGGTACTGATGATGGCGTATGGCTGGCAATGGGCGGATACGGTTGCCAGCGTATTGGTGGCGGCTTTGGTAGGGTGCAGCGGCTGGAAGCTGTTTAAACAGACTTTGCACATTTTGATGGAAGGCGCGCCGGAAAACATCCATACCGATGAGTTGCTCAGCGTTATCCGCAATATGGAGGGCGTAAAATCCGTTCACGACTTGCATGTTTGGACGATTACCAGCAATATCCACGTTTTATCCTGCCATATTGTCGTAGATGGCAACATGACGGTTGCAGAGTCCGAACAAATCGCCTACCGCATCGAACATGAATTGGCGCATCATAACATCGGGCATTGTACGATTCAGATTGAAAGCGAACAGCATCCGCATAAAGATGAAGTTTTGTGTTCGCAGGAAATGCACGAACACCATCACCATTAACCATATTCAGGCCGTCTGAAACTTGTTGGATTGTTCAGACGGCCTTCTAAAATCATCAAAGGAATACTTATGACCCAAGCCGTATTATTCGACCTTGACGGCACGCTTGCCGATACCGCACTTGATTTGGGTGGTGCGCTCAACACGGTATTGCGCCGACACGGTTTGCCAGAAAAAAGCATGGATGAAATCCGTCCGCAGGCCAGCCACGGTGCGAGCGGTTTGCTCAAACTTGGTGCAGGCATTACGCCCGACCATCCGGACTATATGCAATGGCGTAAAGAGTTTTTGGATGAATACAGCCGCTGTTATGCCGATCAAACCATTTTGTTCGACGGCGTAAACGAAATGTTGGAAGCCTTAGTTCAACGCGGTATCCAATGGGGCATTATTACCAACAAGCCCATGCGTTTTACCGATGTCCTCGTGCCTAAGCTCGGGTTTGCCGCGCCTCCCGCCGTCATTGTCAGCGGCGATACCTGCGATGAACCCAAGCCCAGCGTGAAGCCTATGTTTTATGCGTGCGAACAGATTGGCGTTGAGGCGCAGCGATGTTTTTATGTCGGCGATGCCGAGCGCGATATGCAGGCAGGCAAAAATGCAGGAATGATAACCGTGCTTGCCGATTGGGGTTATATTTCTGCCGAAGACCAAACCGAAAACTGGTTCGCCGATTTCCGTATTGCCACACCTTTGGATTTGTTGGCAATCTTGCGTTAAAACCCTGTAATAATCCGTTTTCAGACGGCCTGAAACGGCGTAAAATTACACAAATTTGTATTTTTTCAACCGTTTTACACTTGTAAAGAGAAAAATCATGTTCTTCAAGCATATCGAAGCAGCTCCTGCTGATCCGATTTTAGGTTTGGGCGAAGCGTTTAAAGCCGAAACCCGTCCCGAAAAAGTCAATCTCGGTATCGGCGTGTACAAAGACGCATCCGGCGCAACGCCTATTGTCAAAGCCGTCAAAGAGGCTGAAAAACGCCTGTTGGAAAGCGAGACAACTAAAAATTACCTGACCATCGACGGCGTTGCCGATTACAACGAGCAAACCCAAATCCTGTTATTTGGTAAAGACCACGAAATCATTGCCAGCCGTCGCGCCAAAACAGCGCAAAGCCTTGGCGGTACAGGTGCATTGCGCATTGCGGCCGAATTTGCCAAACGTCAGTTGAACGCGCAAACCATCTGGATTTCCAATCCGACTTGGCCTAACCACAACGCCATCGCCAAAGCGGTCGGTATCCAAGACAAACCGTATCGTTACTATGATGCCGCCAAACACGGTTTGGATTGGGATGGCATGATTGAAGACTTGAGCCAAGCGCAAAAAGGCGACATCGTCCTGCTGCACGGCTGCTGCCACAACCCTACCGGCATCGACCCTACGCCCGAACAATGGGAAACTTTGGCAAAACTTTCTGCCGAAAAAGGCTGGTTGCCACTGTTTGACTTTGCCTACCAAGGCTTCGGCAATGGCTTGGAAGAAGATGCCTACGGCTTGCGCGTGTTCTTGAAACACAATACAGAATTGCTGATTGCCAGTTCTTATTCCAAAAACTTCGGTATGTACAACGAGCGCGTCGGCGCGTTCACTTTGGTGGCCGAAGATGAAGAAACTGCAGCCCGCGCCCACAGCCAAGTCAAAACCATCATCCGTACCTTGTATTCCAACCCAGCTTCACACGGTGCGAACACCATTGCGCTGGTGTTGAAAAATGATGATTTGAAAGCACAATGGATTGCCGAACTTGATGAAATGCGCGGCCGCATCAAAGCCATGCGCCAAAAATTTGTTGAGTTGCTCAAGGCCAAAGGTGCAACCCAAGACTTTGATTTCATTATCGAACAAAACGGTATGTTCTCTTTCAGCGGCTTGACTCCCGAACAAGTTGACCGTTTGAAAAACGAGTTTGCCATTTATGCCGTCCGTTCCGGCCGCATTAATGTTGCAGGCATTACCGATGACAATATCGACTACCTGTGCGAAAGTATTGTGAAAGTCTTGTAATTGTCGAATTAAAGGCAAAGGCCGTCTGAATCATTCAGACGGCCTTTATTTTTGACTGTGGAAACTTATCCGGCAACTATGTTCATTCCCCAATAAATCATGGCATAGCGCAGCAGTTTGCCTGCAATCAGAATGATGGCGCAATGCAAAGCATTAAGCCTGAGCCAGCCTGTGGCAAGGGGGAGGGCATCGCCGATAATCGGCAACCATGCAAATAATAGCGGCCAAATTCCCCATCTTTGTATACGCGCCAATACTTTTTCAGACGGCCTTTTCTTGGCCGGAAACATTCTGCCCATGTAATACGAAACCATACTGCCCAAGCCATTCGCCAAACCGGCACACAAACATGCGCCGAGGGCATGTTGCGGATATTGGTACACAAATGCGGCGTATGCCGCCTCGGATGTACCCGGAAGTAGTGTGGCTGAAGTGAAGGCAGAAGCAATCAGGGCAAGGTAAGCGTAAAGAGGTGGCATGTTTTGAGTTACATCAAGTGATATTGTAAAAAAGAAATAATAGGCTTAGTAAGAGGATTATGCCTTTATTTTTTAATCTAATAAAAGATAAATCCAATATTATTGAAATTTTTAAAATTAAACGTCTGAAGGATAATGTAGTCGGCTGTTAGAAAATAGTTTTCAAAGTGACGGATTATCAGTATGATACGGGCGGCTGTTAATGGGTGTTAAGTTTAATGAACTGATTTAAGCTCATTTTTCCAGCAAATCTTAACAAAACGAAAGGCAAATCATGTCTGCGCATTCACAACAAAATCATACTCCTGCGCTGGTTGTCCTAACCACACTCTTTTTCATGATGGGTTTCATTACCTGCATGAATGATATTTTGATTCCGCATTTGAAAGATATTTTCGACCTAACTTATGTTCAGGCGATGCTGATTCAATTCTGTTTCTTTACCGCTTATGCGATTATGTCGATCCCGATGGGCTATTTGGTCGGCAAAATCGGCTATAAAAACGGCGTGATTAGCGGCTTCGTATTGACTGCCATCGGCTGTCTACTCTTTTATCCTGCTGCTGGCAGTCATTCTTATGCAACTTTTTTGGGTGCATTGTTTATTTTGGCTTCAGGTGTAACACTGTTGCAAGTGGCGGGTAACCCTTATGTGACTTTGCTGTCCAAACCGGGTAAAGAATCTGCAACACTGACTTTGGTTCAGGCATTTAACTCTTTGGGTACGACCATTGCTCCGCAAATCGGCGCATTCCTGATTTTGGCTGATGCGACACAAACTGTCAGCAAAGCCGAGCAAATTTCTTCTGTTCAAATTCCATATTTAGGTTTGGCCGGTCTGCTGATTATTTTGGCTGTATTCGTCAAAATGATTCGTCTGCCTGACGCAAACAAAATTGCTGAAGAAGAGAGCGAACACAACCATGATGGCAAACACAGCGTATGGCAATACCGTCATTTGGTTTTTGGTGCGGCCGGTATTTTCTGTTATGTCGGTGCGGAAGTATCCATCGGTTCTTTATTGGTCAGCGTGTTGGGCTATCTGAAAGGTTTGGACCACGCATCTGCCGCGAAATATTTGTCGTTCTACTGGGGCGGCGCGATGGTCGGCCGTTTCTTAGGCTCTGCCATCATGGCGAAAATTGCGCCTAACCGCTATTTGGCATTTAACGCTACTGCTGCTGTTGCCTTGTTGGGCGTTGCTATGTTGGCAGGTAAAGCCAGTGCGGATATTGCGATGTGGGCATTGTTGGCTATCGGCTTCTTCAACTCCATCATGTTCCCAACCATTTTCTCTTTGGCAACCAAAGGTCTGGGTCGATTTACCAGCAGCGCTTCCGGCGTATTGTGTACTGCGATTGTCGGCGGTGCGGTTGTGCCTGTGGTACAAGGTTGGGCTGCAGATACTTACGGCCTGATGATTTCTTTCGTTGTATCGGCGATTTGTTATGTATACATCGTCTTCTTTGCTATAAAAGGCTATAAAGCTGACGAATAATCCATCATGATAAAAGGCCGTCTGAAACCTTATGGGATTTCAGACGGCCTTTTTACTTTGTGGCATAATGATTTAAATGACAGGAGGAAAAAATGGCCAAAATCATTTTGCTGCATGGCTTGCACATGCATTCATGGGTAATGAAACCGCTGGCGTATTTGCTGGAACAAGAAGGTTTTGAAGTTGCGCTGTTCGATTATTACAGTGTTTTGCATTCGATGAACCGACATGTTGAAGATTTGGCGCGATGGATTGATGAGAACCATGCTGATGAAACACTGCACTTTGTCGGCCATAGTTTGGGCGGGTTGGTCTTACGCAATTTTGCGGCTGCATATCCGAATAAAGTCAGCGGCCGTATCGTTACTATGGGTACGCCGCACCAAGGCAGCCGGGCTGCGCAACGTGTGCTCAATTTGGGTTTGCAAAAGCCGGTATTGGGCGGCTCGTATAAAGGCGCTTTGGACGGCAGTATGCCTGAATTGCCAGAATGCGTTGAGTTGGGCAGTATCGCCGGCAATAAACCGTATGGGCTGGGCCGTGTTTTAGGTTTGCATGGTGAACATGATGGTACGGTTTTGGTCAGCGAAACGCATTGTCCGAATATGCGTGATCATGTCGTTTTGCCTGTCAGCCATAGCGGTATGTTGTTTAACCGTAAAACGGTCGAGCAAGTGGTGGCATTTTTGCATGATGGACGTTTTAAAAAGCAATAAAATTTCATTTATTCTAATTTAAAAGTATTTAATGTTAATAATTTAATATATTTTAAAGAAAGTGTCGCAGTTTTACTGGAGCTGTTTTTATAAAATAACAGGCAGGCCGTCTGAGAATCGGGTTTCAGACGGCCTGTTATGCTAAAATCTGTTAAGTACTTATTTAAAAGGCAAAGAACAATGTTTGCTTTCAAATCCTTACTTAATATGCCGCGCTTTGAGGCCATTGCGGTGGCCTTAGCTTTGGTGGCAGCAATGGGTTATACGATTATTTCGCTTGAATGGCTGCCGCATATGTCGATTGTGACGGCGATCGTGGTCTTGCTTTTGTACGGTTTGATGCGTGGCTTGAAATATCAAGACATGCAAAACGGTATGATCGGCGCGGTCGGGCAGGGCATGGGCGCGATTTATCTGTTTTTCTTTATCGGCCTGATGGTCAGCGCGCTGATGATGAGTGGTGCGATTCCGACGCTGATGTATTACGGTTTCGGATTGATTTCGCCGACTTATTTTTATTTCTCGGCGTTTGCGCTTTGCTCGGTCATCGGTATTTCCATCGGCAGTAGTTTGACGACTTGTGCAACTGTCGGCGTGGCATTTATGGGTATGGCGGCTGCGTTTCATGCCGATATGGCGATGACGGCAGGTGCGATTGTGTCGGGTGCGTTCTTTGGCGATAAAATGTCGCCGCTTTCCGATACGACCGGTATTTCCGCTTCGATTGTCGGCATTGATTTGTTCGAACACATCAAAAACATGATGTACACCACTGTGCCTGCGTGGTTGATCAGTGCAGCATTGATGTTGTGGCTCTTGCCTAATGTTGCCGCGCATGATATGAACAGCGTCGAAGCTTTCCGCGCGCAATTGGAAGCAACCGGTTTGGTGCATGCCTATTCGCTGATTCCGTTTGCCTTGCTGGTTGTCCTCGCCCTGATGCGCGTCAATGCCATTGTGGCCATGTTGTTTACCGTTGTGGTGGCGCTGATTGTGACTTACTTCCATAGTACGCCTGATTTGAAACAGCTGGGCGCGTGGTTTTACGGCGGATACAAACTCGAAGGCGAAGCATTTAAAGACATTGCCCGTTTGATTTCTCGCGGCGGCTTGGAAAGCATGTTCTTTACGCAAACTATTGTGATAATCGGCATGAGCTTGGGCGGCCTGTTGTTTAGCATCGGTGTGATTCCGTCTTTGTTGGAGGCCATTCGTGCGTTCCTGACCAATGCCGGACGCGCTACTTTCAGCGTGGCCATGACATCGGTTGGTGTTAACTTCCTGATTGGCGAGCAATATTTGAGTATTCTGCTTTCCGGCGAAACCTTTAAGCCGGTTTATGACAAGCTTGGTCTGCATTCGCGCAACCTTGCCCGTACGCTTGAAGATGCGGGTACTGTCATCAACCCGTTGGTGCCTTGGAGCGTCTGCGGCGTATTTATCAGCCATGCCTTGGGTGTGCCCGTTTGGGAATATCTGCCTTACGCCTTCTTCTGCTACTTGAGCTTGGCTCTGACGCTGGTGTTTGGCTGGACAGGACTGACTTTGAGTAAGAAGTAAACAGCATTTAAAATAGCAATGCTTTTATAAAACAAGGCCGTCTGAAAACAACTTCAGACGGCCTTGTTTACTTAAAGTAGCCGTATCAACATGATTTCACTATAATTGCTGCGCCAATAAAAAAATAATCCAAACAATGAACAAACAAATCCGCCAAGAAATTTTCGAGCGTTTCCGCGCTGCCAATCCTCATCCGACTACCGAGTTGAATTTCAGCTCGCCATTTGAGCTGCTTATCGCCGTTTTATTGTCTGCACAAGCAACTGATGTCGGCGTGAACAAAGCGACTGCCAAACTCTTTCCCGTTGCCAATACGCCGCAAGCTATGTTGGATTTGGGGCTGGACGGCGTGATGGAATACACCAAAACCATAGGCCTCTACAAAACCAAGTCCAAACACATCATGCAGACTTGCCGTATTTTGCTGGAGAAATATAACGGTGAAGTACCTGCCGACCGAGAGGCTTTGGAATCTTTGCCCGGTGTTGGCCGTAAAACAGCCAATGTGGTGTTGAATACTGCATTCGGGCAACCTGTTATGGCGGTCGATACCCATATTTTCCGTGTGGCCAACCGCACCAAAATCGCGCCGGGCAAGGATGTGCGTGAAGTTGAAGACAAGCTGATGCGCTTTATTCCCAAAGAATTTTTGATGGATGCCCATCACTGGTTGATTTTGCATGGCCGCTATACGTGTAAGGCTTTGAAACCGCAATGCAGCAAATGTTTGATTAACGATTTGTGCGAATATCCGGCAAAAATGTAAATAAAAAAACATAAAAAAGGCCGTCTGAATTTCAGACGGCCTTTGATTTGGCTACGATTAGTCGGCAACTGCCATCAGGCTGGCGTTACCACCGGCAGCGGTAGTATTGATACTGCAAGAGATTTCTTCAAATACTTGCAGGATATCCAGACCTTGTTCAGAAGGCAGGATGCGGATGAGCGCACCGTCGCGGCCGGCCAACTCTTGTTTGCGCTCGCTGCTCAAAGGCTCGATAGCGGCAACATGGCTGATGCCTGCGTTTTCGGGTTTGCTGTTGACTTGCAACAAACCGTCCAAATCGGCTGAGTAGGAAGCCAGTGGGCTGTTTGGCTCAACAACGGTTTGGATGCCTGCGGCTGCCAGCTCGGTCAGGGCAGAGAAGGCTTGCAGCAGATTGCCGCCATGTACCCAAACACGTTCTGGAGAGCGCCAGCTCAATGAGTTGCGTTCGCCGGTCGGGCCGACCAATACGGTTTCGGCTTTGCGCAGGGTACGGACGCGTGCGTGACCCAAAGCTGCGGCTGCGGCTTTTTTCTCTTCTGCGTTAAACGGCAGTTTGTGAACCAGGGTTTCCAAACGTTTGAGCGCGTCTTCGTCTGCTTGGCCGATTCGGCTGAGGGTTGGGGCAACCCATTCAGGAGTACGAACCAGGCGTTGCAGATAGAATGAACCGCCTGCTTTTGGACCGGTACCGGACAAGCCGTGACCGCCGAAAGGTTGTACGCCGACAACAGCACCAACGATGTTGCGGTTAACGTAGATGTTACCAGCTTCGATGCGGTCGCGGATATGGTCAACAGTGCCTTCGATACGGCTGTGTACACCGCTGGTCAGAGCATAGCCTTTGGCGTTGATTTGGTCAATGAGTTGATCCAATTCGCTGGCGCGGTAGCGGACAACGTGCAGTACAGGACCGAACACTTCGCGTTGCAACTCGTTCAGGTTATTCAATTCAAACAGGATTGGACGAACGAAGGTAGAGTTGTTGTCATCAACGTCGGCGGCAGTTTTGATTTCGTGGTAAGCCTTTGCTACGCCTTTCATTTTGTTGATGTGGGCCAACAGGTTTTGTTGGGCTTCAGCATCGATGACAGGGCCAATGTCTGTGGTCAGTTGGGTCGGTTTGCCGACAACCAATTCGTCCATTGCACCTTTGATGATGTTGACCATTTTATCGGCAACATCTTCTTGAACACACAAGATACGCAGGGCGGAACAACGTTGGCCCGCGCTGTCGAAGGCAGAATTCAATACGTCGAGGCAGACTTGTTCCGGCAGGGCGGTAGAGTCCACGATCATCGCGTTTTGACCGCCGGTCTCGGCAATCAGGACAGGGCTGTCGTCGCGTTTGGACAGGGCTTTGTTGATCAGGCGCGCTACTTCGGTAGAACCGGTAAAGATCACGCCGCCGATGCGGGCATCGCCGGTCAGGGCAGAGCCGACATCGCCTGCGCCGAGTACGAGTTGCAGTGCAGAAGTCGGAATACCGGCTTGATGCATCAGGGAAACGGCGTAAGTAGCAATCAGGCTGGTTTGTTCGGCAGGTTTGGCAATAACGGTGTTACCGGCTGCCAATGCAGAAACCACTTCGCCGGTAAAGATGGCCAATGGGAAGTTCCATGGACTGATGGCAACGATTGCGCCGACGGCTTTGGCATCTTTAGGCAGGGTGTTCTCAGCTTCGTTGGCATAGTAGCGGCAGAAGTCAACGGCTTCGCGTACTTCGGCAACGGCGTTGTTCAGGGTTTTACCGGCTTCGCGGACGGCCAGCATCATCAATGCAGGCGTGTGTTGTTCCAACAAATCGGCAAAACGGCGCAGGCAGTTGGCGCGTTCTGAAGCAGGTTTGGCGCTCCACTCAGGCAGGGCGGCAACGGCTGCACCAATAGCTTCTTGAGCCAATGCCGCATCGGCAAAGCTGACAGTGCCGACAACATCGTTGTGGTCTGCAGGGTTGCGGACGGGTTGCGCTTCGCCCACGTTACGCGCTTCGCCATTAACGATAGACGCGGCGTGGAAGTCTTCGGAAGAAGCTTGGTTGAGTTTTTCTTGCAGGTTTTGCAATACGTTTTCGTTGCTGAAATCGACGCCTTGGGAGTTCAGACGGCCTTTGCCATACAAATCGCGCGGCAGAGGCAATGCCGGATGCAGGTGGATGCCTTGTTCGGCGATGGTGTCGAACGGGCTCTTAATCAGGCGGTCGATGCTGATGTTTTCGTCAACGATTTGGTTCACGAAAGAAGAGTTCGCCCCGTTTTCCAACAGACGGCGTACCAAGTAGGCAAGCAGGGTTTCGTGTGTGCCGACCGGGGCATACACGCGTACGCGACGGCCTAAGTTTTGCGGGCCGACCACTTGGTCGTACAGGGTTTCGCCCATGCCGTGCAGACATTGGTGTTCAAAGTCTTTGCCTTTACCCATTTGGTAGATTGCGCCCAAAGTGTAGGCGTTGTGGGTGGCAAATTGTGGGAACACGGCATCTTGCGCATCCAAGAGTTTGCGTGCGCAGGCGAGATAGGAGATGTCGGTATGGACTTTACGGGTGTAAGTCGGATAGCCTTCCATGCCGTCTACTTGAGCCCATTTCACTTCGCTGTCCCAGTATGCACCTTTAACCAAACGGATCATCAGTTTTTGGTTGTTGCGGCGTGCCAGGTCGATCAGATAGTCGATAACGAACGGGCAACGTTTTTGGTAGGCTTGAACAACGAAACCGATACCTTTGTAGCCGGCCAAGTCAGGATCGGAAACCAAAGCTTCCATCAAGTCCAAAGACAATTCGAGACGGTTGGCTTCTTCGGCATCGATGTTGATACCGATATCGTATTTTTTACCCAAAAGGAACAATTCTTTCAGGTGTGGCAACAATTCGCTCATAACGCGTTCGTGTTGGGCGCGTGAATAGCGTGGGTGGATGGCGGAAAGTTTAACGGAGATACCGTTGCCTTCGTAAACGCCTTGGCCTGCGGCATCTTTACCGATGGCGTGAATGGCTTGAACGTAGTCGTTGTAGTAGCGGTTGGCATCTTCTTCGGTGTATGCGGCTTCACCCAACATATCAAAAGAGAAGCGGTAACCCATTTTCTCGCGCTCTTTACCGTTTTGCAGCGCTTCTTCAATGGTTTGGCCGGTTACGAACTGTTTGCCCAACAGGCGCATGGCGTAGTTCACACCTTGACGGATCAGAGGTGCGCCACCTTTGCTGATCAGACGGCTTAATGCGGAACTCATCTGTTTGTCGTTTGTCGCGGTCAGTTTGCCGGTAATCAGCAGACCCCATGCAGCCGCGTTAACGAAGAGGGAAGGGCTATTGTTCAAGTGGCTTTTCCAGTTGCCTTCAGAGATTTTGTCGGCAATCAGGCGGTCACGGGTTGCATTATCCGGAATACGCAGCAGGGCTTCGGCCAGACACATCAGTGCAACACCTTCTTCACTGGAGAGAGAGAACTCGTGCATCAAGGCATCTACGCCGCTTGCTTTGGTGCGGCTGGAGCGGACTTGAGTAACCAAACGACGGGCAAGCTCGGAGGCGGCATTGCGTTCTTCGTCGGTCATCTGTGCACGTTGCAACATATCCTGAACGGCCTCGATTTCATCGCGGCGGTAGGCATCAGTTACAGCTTGACGCAGAGGAGTTTGTGTTGGAAAAGCGAAGTTAAACATTATTTATGTTCTCCAAAGGTTTTTTCATGGTTTCAGACGGCCTGAATTAAGACTGCTAAAACAAGCATTCTGAAGGATAGTAATATCGTAATAAAATTATGATGCGGATACAAGATGCATCCGCATAAATTGCTGTTTTTTCTGATAAGGCTCAGATTATTTTGAAACAGTTTATGTCGTAAAGACGGCCTGCACGGAATCATGCAGGCCGTCTGAAAACGTCTTATTTAGAGGCGCGGTATTCTGCGTCTGCTTTTTCGAAACGTTCTTGCAATTCGCGTGAAGGTTTTTTGTCGATCAGGGACACCAAAACAATCACGAGTGTGCAAATGATAAAGCCGGGGACGATTTCATAGACAGTAGCGAAACCTGTTTCTTGTGCGGCCAAAGCAGGTTTTTTGATCCACTCAGCCCAAACTACTACAGTCAGTGCACCTGCAATCATGCCGGAGAGTGCGCCGTAGGCAGTAATGCGTTTCCACAGTACAGACAGGATAACGACCGGGCCGAATGCGGCACCAAAGCCAGCCCATGCGTAAGCTACCAAGCCTAATACTTTGCTTTCAGGATCAGAAGCAATCAGGATGGAAATCACGGCAATCGCCAATACCATCAGACGGCCAATCCATACCAATTCAGCTTGTTGTGCTTTTTTACGCAGGAAGCCTTTATAGAAGTCTTCGGTAATCGCGCTGGAGCAAACCAACAATTGGCAAGACAGGGTAGACATTACGGCGGCGAGAATCGCGCTCAAGATGATACCGGCAATCCAAGGGTTGAAGAGCAGGGTAGCCAAAGCGATGAAGATACGTTCGTGGTTGCCGTTCATTTCATCAACGTGGGCAGGGTTGGCGCCGAAGTAAGCGATACCGAAGTAGCCGACAGCCACGGCACCGGCCATACACAGAACCATCCAGGTCATACCGATACGGCGTGCAGAAACCAGAGATTTAGCGCTTTCAGCAGCCATGAAACGGGCCAAAATGTGTGGTTGGCCGAAATAGCCCAAGCCCCAAGCGGCGGTAGAGATAATGCCGATGAAAGTAGTACCGGCAAACAGGCTGCCGTATTCTTTACCGGTAGAAGCGGCAACTTGTTGGATGGCAGCGTTCATTTGATCAGCACCGCCCAAACCCAAGTACACCATGACAGGAGTCAGTACCAATGCAAAAATCATCAAAGAAGCTTGCAGGGTATCGGTCCAGCTTACTGCCAAGAAACCGCCCAAGAAAGTGTAGGCGATGGTCGCGCCGGCACCCAGCCACATGGCTTGAGTGTAAGACATACCGTGGAACAGGCTTTGGAACAGGGTAGCACCGGCTACGATGCCTGAAGCACAGTAAATAGTGAAGAAGAACAAGATAATCAGTGCGGAAACCACTTTCATCAAGTGACCGCCGGCACCGAAGCGGTGGAAGAAGTAATCAGGAAGCGTCAGTGCGTTGTTGGCGTATTCGGTATGCACGCGCAAACGGCCTGCAACCAAGAGCCAGTTGAGGTATGCACCCACAATCAGACCAATGGCAATCCAAGCTTCATTCAAACCGCTCAGGTAAATGGCACCTGGCAAACCCATCAAAAGCCAACCTGACATATCGGAAGCACCGGCAGACATCGCGGTCACGAACGGACCTAAGCTGCGGCCGCCGAGAATGTAGTCGTCGAAGTTTCGTGTTGAAAAATAGGCGGCGAGGCCGATCAGTAATACGGCGACCAAATAGATCGCGAAAGTGATATACATGGGATTCATGTACTTATTCCTCATCTAACTTTTAAAACGGGTTTGAAATTGCAAGCAATTCATACCCAAACTTTTTTCTAATAAAAATACAGCTTAAAAATCCTGTTTTTTGCGAGAGAGACAGGATAAATTATTTTCAAATACAATAAAATACGAAATTTTAATGCATTAAATTGTAAATAATTTAAACCAGCATACCGTAAAAAGTCGCTTTTGCAAAGCGAAGAACTCAGCCTTTATTCGAAATTGATGCCGCCTTTTGGCTAAGTCATTTAAAAACATAAAAATATATAAATTTTTACTGATGATGACGAAGGAAAGTGTGTGAAACTATCTTTCCTGATGTTTTTTGGGGATTAAAGAGAAAAAGTAATTAAACGACTTGGACTTTCAGACGGCCTTGTGCAGAAACCCCGTATCTGTGTCGGGCAAATACGGGATTTTTAGAAAAAAAGACTACATTAAATAGAAAAATCGTCTTTTAGTAAGTGTTTGTAAGCAAAGAGATAAGAGGCTGCGACAAAGGATGACCCGCCCAGGACGTTGCCTAAGAAAACGGGAATCATATTGTAGAAAAATTGACCCCAGCTGACGTTTGCGCCCGCCCAAATGCCGGCCGGAATGATGAACATATTGGCAACAAAGTGTTGAAAGCCGATTAATACGAAGATCATAACAGGGAACCACATGGCTAAGATTCGTCCTGAAGTATGGCGTGCGCCGAAGTAAAACCAGATGCCCATACACACCATCCAGTTACATGCGATGGCAGAAACGAATGCGCGGCCGAAGTCCATATTGACTTTAGCTTCGGCAATGGCAATGGTTTTCGCTGCGGCCGGTCCTTCGGCAAGGCCAACGTAGTGGCCGAGGAAATAGGCCATGGCAACGGCGCCTGCCAGATTGCCCAAGCTGACAATGAGCCAGTTGCGTACCAGTTTGTAGGTGCTGACACGGCCGGTTAATCTGCCCAAAGCCATAATCATCATATTGCCTGTTGCCAACTCGCCGCCGCCGATTAAGATACAAATCAGTGCGATAGGGAACACGGATGCGCCCAACAGGGCGGCCAGACCGTTCCATTCGGCAGGAATGCCGCTGATGACGCGCAGGCAGGCAAGATAACCGAAGCCGACATAACCGCCGCCCAAGAAACTCAAAATCACCAACATCTTGATGCTGAATTCAGATTTGGCGCAACTTTTGCCGATGGCGTCCTGCAAAATTTCATGAGGGAACAGGTCTCGTGTGTCCATGAAGTTTCCTTAAGGTTAATATAAGAATAAAAATATCTTTCTTTATCATGCGGATGGCGAGTTTGCCTGAGAATATGGCAAACAGGAAATAACGGCTGATTGTAAGGATAGAAGCGTAGGTTATATATTGGCAGCCGATGTGTGAAAGGCCGTCTGAAAGCAATACTTTCAGACGGCCTTTAGATGGGGGAATGGGAATTATAAGCGCGTTACGCTTAAAACGCCTTTGATGTCGCCCAAGCTGGCTAATACGCGCGGCAGGTCGTTGACTTGGCGGACTTCAAGGGTAAAGCGCATACTGGCTTCCAAATCGCGCGATTGGGTTTGCACCGCGGTAACGTTGAGTTTATGACGCGCCAGCGCATCCGAAACGTCGCGCAGCAAACCGGAGCGGTCTTGAGCGCGGATTTCGACATCGACGGCAAATACTTGTCCTTCTTGCAAGGCTGCCCAGCTTGCATTCAACACTTTTTCCGGAGCCTGCTCGGCGAGGTGGCGGAAAGAAGGGCAGGTGCAGCGATGGACGGAAATACCGCGGTCGCGTGTAACGAAACCGATAATGTCGTCAGGAGGTGCTGGTTTGCAGCATTTGGCAAGCGTGGTCATCAGGCCGTCTTCGCCGTCAATCAAAATGCCATTTTTGCCGCCTTTTTTGATTTTGGACTGCTTGACGATATTGGTTTCATCAATCGGCACGGGAGGCGGTTCATTCAGCGCGCCGCAGGCTTTGTGGATGGCGCGGTTGGAAACTTCGCCCTGACCGATGGCCGTATAGAGTTCGTCGGTTTTTTTGAAGCCGAGTTTTTCCGCCAATGCTTGCAGATTGGGTTTTGGGAAGATTTTTGACAACTGTTTGTCCAATTGGGCGCGGCCTTCTTCGCGCACGGTATCTGCATTTTGCTGGCGGATATAGGCACGGATTTTGCTGATGGCGCGGTTGGATTTGACCCAGCCTTCGTAGAGCCAGTTGACGGAAGGATTTCCCTCTTTGGCGGTAATGATTTCAACGCGTTGTCCGTTTTCCAACGGCGTTGACAGCGGCACGATTTGTCCTTCGACTTTTGCGCCGCGGCAACGGTCGCCTACGCTGCTGTGCAGGGCATAGGCAAAGTCGATGGGGGTGGCGCCCGTAGGCAGGGAGAGGACTTTGCCGTGCGGAGTCAAAACATAAATCGTGTCGTTGAACAGCTCGGTTTTGAAAGCGGCGGCAAGGTCTTCTTTGCCGCTTTCGGCCATGTTTTCGCGCCAGTCCAAGAGTTGGCGCAACCAAGCGATTTTCTGTTCATAGGCGGAATCACCCTTGCCACCTTCTTTATAACGCCAGTGGGCGGCAACACCGAATTCGTTGAATTGGTGCATGTCGAAGGTGCGGATTTGGACTTCCACACCTTTGTCTTCCGGGCCGACGATGACAGTGTGCAAACTTTTATAGCCGTTGCCTTTTGGGTTGGCGATATAGTCGTCGAACTCGCCCGGAATCGGCTGCCAGAGGCTGTGGACAATGCCCAAGGTGGTGTAACACTCGGGAATGGTGTCCACCAAAATCCGTACGGCACGGATGTCGAACAGGCCGTCGAAAGTGAGCTTTTTCTTCACCATTTTTTTGTAAATGGAGTAGATGTGCTTCGGTCTTCCGGCAACTTCAAAATGAATATTGTATTTTTTCAGTTCCGTACGCAGGATATTGAGGAAGTTTTCGATGTATTCGAGGCGCTCGGTGCGTTTTTCGTCCAAAAGTAGGGCGATTTCGCGGTATTTTTCCGGCTCTTGATGACGGAAGCCCAAGTCTTCGAGCTGCCATTTGAGTTGCCACACGCCCAGGCGGTTGGCGAGCGGGGCAAAAATGTCGAGGGTTTCTTTGGCAACGGCGCGCTTTTCAGGATTGTCAGGAACGTTGCTTAAAAATTGCAGGGTGCGCGTACGCATCGCCAGTTTGATCAGGACGACGCGGATGTCGGTAACCATCGCCAACAGCATTTTACGCATGGTTTCGGCCTGTTGGCTGCGTTCTTCCGGCGTGGCAAGGCTATCCACGCGGGCGAATTGGGTCAGTTTCTGCACTTCGTCCACACCTTTGACCAGCTCGCAAACGGTGCTGTTGCAGCGTTCGGTAACCAATTCTTGCCAAGTGGGAACGTATTTGCCGATGTCGGACAAAATCGTAGCCGCCACGGCATCAGGCAAGAGGTCGAGTTCGCTGACGATTTGCATCGAGCCGAGAAAATGTTCCATTAATGGCTCGCCGTAAGTCGTTAGGGCATCGGCGGGGTAATGTTCTTTAGCTAAGTCAAAGGCCGTCTGAATCAGGTTTTTATCGGAATCGGGCAGCGCGGCAACATAGCCGTCGAACCAAGCGAGGAGGCCTTCCAGCGTTGCACTCGATGTTTGGGGCGTTTGGCGAATAGTGGTCATGGCGTGCGTTTTTTCTTTTTGATAAAAACGTTGCCATTGTAACAGTTTATTGCCGACAGCCCTAGATTTGTATGCGAATGTGGCACTATGTTTCAGGAAGCCTTGTTTCAGACGGCCTTGGGTGTTATGGTTAACCGTTTTGAAATTTTAAGGAGTATTTCGATGAAACTGTATATTTACGACCATTGCCCGTTTTGCGTTCGTGCAAGGATGATTTTCGGCTTGCGCGATGTGGCGGTGGAGGAAGTTGTCTTGGCTAACGATGACGAAACTACACCGATTGGCATGATTGGCTCAAAACAAGTGCCGATTCTGCAAAAAGAAGACGGTTCGTTTATGGGCGAGAGTTTGGATATTGTCCGTTACATCGATCAAGGCCGTCTGAAAGAAGAAGTTCGTCCAGAAGTACAGGCTTGGTTGGACAAAGTGGGTGAATACAATAACAAACTGGTACAGCCGCGCATGGTCAAAATTGGTTTGCCCGAATTTGAGACCGATGAAGCGAAAAAATACTTTATCGACAAAAAAGAGAAAAGTATCGGCAATTTCGAGACTAATCTGAATAAAACGGCACAATATCTGGAGCGTCTGCATCAAGACTTGGCAGAGCTGGAAGCGCTGGTGTGCGAAGGCGAAGGCTTGGGCGGTGAAATCAGTTTGGAAGATATCCTGACGTTCCCTATTTTGCGCAACCTGACCGTTGTGCGTGGTATCCAATGGCCGCAGAAATTGATGGATTATTTGTTGGCGATGAGCGAACGTTCCGGCGTGGCTTTGTATTTTGACCGCGCGTTGTGATGAATGTTTGAAACATAAAAAAGGCCGTCTGAAAGTTTTTTCAGACGGCCTTTGGGTTTAATAGGCAATCGTATCGGCAACCTGTGACAAACCGTTTTCCAACGATTCGAGCATGGCGGTATAGCCGTCGCCTTGTTGCGGCGTGATGGCGTTAAACGGTTTGCTGCGTCCGTCCGGCCATTGTGCATAACCGCTGATGGTGGTCTGCCCCTGATAGCTGCCTTGGAAGGCTTCGATATAGACTTTCAGGGTTTGGCTGCTTTGGCTACGTGAAGCAGGCACAAAGGTGCGATGCGGATTGAGGCGGTTGAGCTTGTTGCTGAGGTTTGCCGCCAATGCACCATCGAGCGGAGCCGCCCAAAGGTGGTTTTTCGCCAGATTCACATGATAGGCATCGGTTTGGTAAACGAGGCCGCCGTTGGCAAGCGGTTCGGCAAGGTTGACTTTGACCGCGATTTCGTTGCCTTGTGCAGCCGGACGGATGTACTGGCTGTCGGGTAGGACGAAATATTGTGTGCTTTGCGCAGTGCCGCAGGCGGCAAGCGTCAGGGCGGCGGCAATCGGGAAGAGGCGCATTATCGGCTTCCTTTCGGGATAGGGTCTTTGCTGCTGCTGTTAAAAATCAGCGCGTTGGGTTTTTCTTTCAAAGTATTAATCACGGGTTGAACGTCTTTTAAGGTTTTGTCCAAACTTTGCAGCGTATTTTGTACGTCGCCGTAGATAGGCGATTGAGGCGATACGCCTTGCAGGGTTTGACGCAACTCTTTCAGGGTTTGGTTCAACTCGTTCGGAATGTTTTGTGTCTGCGGTTTGCTGACCAGTTTGTCGATAGAGCTTAGGGCGGCATTGGCAGATTTGAGTGTGGACTTGAGTTCGGCAAGCGAACCGTTCAAGCCGGCAACGGTTTTATCCAATGGCAGATTGTTGAACTTATCTAACAAGTCGGCCACTTTTGCCTGCAAATCGTCCAAACCGCCGCCTTGGGTTGCGATAACGGTATCGCCTGCATAAACGGTATGCGGTCGCAGCTTAGGCGAGGCGGAAGGCTGATCGTTCAACTCAATCATTTTGCTGCCGGTCAGCAGGTTGTTACTGGAGATGGTGGCGGTCAGGCCTTTGTTTAGGGCCGTCTGAAATTGTTGTTTCCAATGTTCTTTACTTTGCTCGTCGGCATTGATTTCCAAACGGGAAGGCTCGATGCGGATACGCACGGGAATCCAACCGTTTTCAAATAAGTGCAGGCTGTCATTGCGGTCGAAATAAGGGACATCGGAAACCACGCCGACATTCAGGCCTTTGTATTCGACAGGCGAACCGGCAGTCAGGCCGCGTACGGATTGTTTGAAGAATGCAGTGTAATACAGCGAGCGGTCGTCAGGCAGATTGGCCACTTCGCTGCGGCTGTCATAAAGCGTGAAGCTGTCTTCGCTTTTGACGTTTTTGCTGTCGCTTGTTTTAGGCGAGTCAAAGGAAATCGCACCGGACAGCAGGGCAGGCAGAGGGGCGGAGTTAAGTTTGACACCGCTGCCTGTGGTTTCGATATTGATGCCACTTTCCAGCCAAAAACGGCTGGCGGAATTAATCAGTTTGTCGTTGGGGCTTTGGATGAAAATGGTGTAATGCACGCTTTGGTCGGACGGGTCGAAATGCGCGCTTTCTACTTGGCCGACCATAAAATTTTCATACAAAACCGGGCTGCTGACGTTGAGGATGCGGTCGTTTTTGCCGATCAAATTCAGGCGCAGGCCGCTTTGACCGATGGCGGCAATCGGTGGAATGTCTTGGACGACAAATACATCTTTGGTTTCTTGGCTTTTGCCTGGTGTGAATGCGATATATGAGCCGGAAAGTAAGGTTCCCAAGCCGGTAACGCCGCTTTGGTCGATACGTGGTTTGACCACCCAAAATTGGGTATCGCTGCGGATAAGGTCTTTGGCATCGGCGCTGAGCTGTGCAGTGACTTCCACGCCTTTTTGGTCGTCGCGCAATTTGATGCGGGTAACGTGTCCGACATCGACGTTCAACACTTTAATAATGGTGTTGTTGACTTCGATGCCTTCGGCACTGTCCATCAACAGCGTAACGACAGGGCCGCGGTTGCGGATGTCTTTAACCAAAAGCCAGCCGCCGGCAATCAGCGCAATCAGCGGAATCAGCCACACGATAGACGTGAAGACATTGGTTTTCTTGACACGCGCCGGGGCGTGATAATTGGGTGAAGAATCGTGTTTTTTCATTGTTTTAAGGTCTGCTCAGAATCAAGGCCGTCTGAAAGCTGCTGTTGCTTGTCCCAAATCAGACGGGGATCGAAATAATAGGCCGAAAGCATGGTCAAAATAACAACCAGGCAGAAGTAAATCGCCGCACCACCCGGCACGACGCGCGCCATATTGGTGTGGAACGAACTCATCAAAATAATAATCACAAAAATATCAATCATCGACCAGCGGCCGATGGATTCGGTGATCCGATACAAAACCGACATCTTTTCCGCGCTCATCACGGGTTTGAAGTATGCGGAATAAATCAAAACCGCCATCGCAATAATCTTCAAAACCGGCACCATAATACTGGCACTAAAGATAATCACGGCAATCAACCGATCGCCATCGTCCCACATATAAACAATGCCGTTGAAAATCGTGTTGATCTCCAAAGCCGTCGGATTGGACGAAATCATAATCGGCAGGATGTTGGCAGGGAAATACAGGATAAACGCCGCCATTAAAAACGCCAGCGAAATGCTCAGACTTTTCGGGCGGCGGCGGTATAAGTCTGCACCGCATACGCCGCAAGGTTGCTCGTTTTTATTGCGGAAATACAGGCAGCGGCTGCAACAGATTTTGTCTTCAGTGGCCGTCTGAACCGCATGGCCGCCGGTTAAACGGTGAATCTTATAATAAACCCAATGCTGCGGAATCGATACCGAAGTCCGAATCAGCATGACCGACAACGGAAACATCAGGTAAAACGCCGAGCCGAACTCTACTGTAGCAACGGACGAGAGCTTGATATACGCCACCAAAGTGGAAATGAAAAACACATCCACCATGATCCAATGACGTAACCGCACCAATACACGCGTCGCAAAGCGCAGCGCAGGGTAGGCCTTTTCGCGTATCAAAGCCGTATAAACATACAGGCAGAGCAGTAAAAACAGTAAAGGCGCGCCGAAGGTGAGGATAAACATCACTTCCGCCAGAAAACCATAATCCAGCGAAATCAAAAGCCGCATCATTTGCGGCAACGACAAAATCGATGTCACGCCGAACAAATCCACACGGATATACACCATATTGTAGGCGAAAGCCATCAGAATCAAGGTTGTCAGCGCATAGGCAATCGGCGCGATATACGGATTGTTTTCTACTTCCACAATTTCATGGTTGCATACCGGACAATGCGCTTCCTGTCCCTGACGCAGGCGCGGAATATCCATACGGCAGCCGCAATCCGGGCATTCCACCGTATGTGCAGGCAGCGTCGCATCAGGAAGATAAGACTTGTAGCGCCACCAACGATGGTAGGCAGGAATCCGTTTCATGGTTCGGCAGGGGATAAAGAAGGTGCAAAGAGTGTCGCATTATAAAGGAAAACAGAAGGATAGCTCAAATTTAGGTCGATATTTGATTGAATGGCAGCTGCTTAATAAGGTTTGGGCCGTCTGAAAAGTTTGAAAAGGGTTTAGAAGGTTATTGCTATGGGCTGTTAAATTTTATTAATAGGTCTTAGTTTGGTTTATTGTTATTATATTAAAAATAAGATATATTCTCATTAATTAAAAACACGATGAGTCTTGTAGATCTGTGGAAGGTACGCGGTCAACGAATCTGAAGCAGGTTAAAAATTATCTTCTTTGTTTTTAAAACGATTCTTTTTAAATTAGACGGTATTTTTAACTATAAAGGCCGTCTGAAACCATTAGTCTCTTAATTCAAAGGAAACATCATGAGTGAAACACAAGAGCTGACTTTCGCCAAACGCTTGAAAGAGCAAACCACGACAACGCACGACAGCGTTGATAACTTGGTTATGTCCGTTCAGCCTTTTGCCAGCAAAGAAAACTACATCAAATTCTTGAAACTTCAATCTGTTTTCCACAAGGCTGTCGATCACATCTATAAAGATGCCGAATTGAACAAAGCCATTCCAGAGCTTGAATACATGGCACGTTACGATGCCGTGACTCAAGACTTGAAAGACTTGGGCGAAGAGCCTTACAAATTTGACAAAGAATTGCCACACGAAACCGGTAATAAAGCCATCGGCTGGCTGTATTGCGCCGAAGGTTCTAATTTGGGCGCGGCATTCTTGTTCAAACACGCTCAAAAACTCGAATACACCGGCGAATTCGGCGCACGCCACTTGGCCCCGCATCCAAACGGCCGAGGCAAACACTGGCGCGCATTTGTCGAGCATCTGAACGCTTTGAACTTGACTCCGGAAGCTGAAGCGGAAGCCATTCAAGGCGCACGCGAAGCTTTTGAATTCTATAAAGTGATTCTGCGTGAAACCTTCGGTTTGCCGGAAGGTACGGAAGCGCCTGAAGGTATGACGCCGCACAGACTCTAAAAAAATAATTAAATCAAACAGACAAGGTCTCGGCGTAGATGTTTGCAGAGGCCTTTAATTACACTACAAAGTTTTGTCTGAACGGGTTGCTGTCTTATTAATCATTAATGATTATCAGAAATTTTTTATGCATTAACTGATGGATGAACAATCCATTACATCTTGAGTTGATAATATGAAACCATTACAAATGCTCCCTATTGCCGCACTGGTCGGCAGTATTTTTAGCAATCCAGTATTAGCAGCAGATGAAGCTGCAACTGAAACCACACCCGTTAAAGCAGAGATAAAAGAAGTCCGCGTTAAAGGTCAGCGCAATGCGCCTGCAGCCGTGGAACGTGTCAACCTTGGCCGTATCCAACAAGAAATGGTACGTGACAACAAAGACTTGGTACGTTATTCCACCGACGTTGGCTTGAGCGACAGTGGCCGCCATCAAAAAGGCTTTGCCGTACGCGGCGTGGAAGGCAACCGTGTCGGCGTCAGCATTGACGGTGTAAACCTGCCTGATTCCGAAGAAAACTCGCTGTATGCCCGTTACGGCAACTTCAACAGCTCGCGTCTGTCTATCGACCCCGAACTCGTGCGCAACATCGAAATCGTGAAGGGCGCAGACTCTTTCAATACCGGTAGCGGTGCATTGGGTGGCGGCGTGAATTACCAAACCCTGCAAGGTCATGATTTGCTGTTGCCTGAGCGTCAGTTCGGCGTGATGATGAAAAACGGTTACAGCAGCCGCAACCGCGAATGGACAAATACACTTGGGTTCGGTTTGAATAACGACCGCGTGGATGCCGCTTTGCTGTATTCGCAACGTCTCGGCCATGAGACTGAAAGCGCGGGCGAGCGTGGTTATCCGGTAGAGGGCGCCGGCAGCGGAGCGAATATCCGTGGTTCTGCGCGCGGTATTCCTGACCCGTCCAAACATAAATACCACAGCTTCTTGGGTAAGATTGCTTACCAAATCAACGACAACCATCGTATCGGCGCATCTCTCAACGGTCAGCAGGGCCACAATTACACGATCGAAGAGTCTTATAACCTGACCGCTTCTTCTTGGCGCGAAGCCGATGACGTAAACAGACGGCGCAATGCCAACCTGTTTTACGAGTGGACGCCCGATTCGAATTGGTTGTCGTTGTTGAAAGCGGACTTCGATTATCAGAAAACCAAAGTAGCGGCGGTTAACAACAAAGGCTCGTTCCCGATGGATTATTCTACCTGGACGCGCAACTACAATCAGAAGGATTTGGACGAAATCTACAACCGCAGCATGGATACAACCTTCAAACGCATTACATTGCGTATGGATAGCCAACCATTGCAAATGGGCGGCCAACATCGCTTGTCGTTTAAAACTTTCGCCAGCCAGCGTGAGTTTGAAAACTTAAACCGCGACGACTACTACTTCAGCGGCCGTATTTTACGCACGTCCAGCACGATTCAACATCCAGTGAAAACCAACAACTACGGTTTCTCGCTGTCTGACCAAATCCAATGGAACGATGTGTTCAGCAGCCGCGCAGGTATCCGTTACGACTACACCAAAATGACGCCGCAGCAACTGAATGCCGAGTGTCATGCCTGCGACAAAACACCACCTGCAGCCAACACTTATAAAGGCTGGAGCGGTTTTGTCGGCTTGGCTGC
Source organism: Neisseria sp. P0017.S009 (assembly GCF_051957375.1). Classification (NCBI taxonomy): domain Bacteria; kingdom Pseudomonadati; phylum Pseudomonadota; class Betaproteobacteria; order Neisseriales; family Neisseriaceae; genus Neisseria; species Neisseria sp. P0017.S009. The sequence goes on along the minus strand of NZ_JBQCWL010000006.1, from coordinate 107,965 downwards.
ACAGCTGAGTCAGACATGGCGTTTGGGTTACGATGTAACTTCCGGTTTCCGCGTGCCGAATGCGTCTGAAGTGTATTTCACTTACAAACACCGCTCAGGTAACTGGTTGCCTAATCCGAACCTGAAAGCCGAGCGCAGCACCACCCATACCCTTTCTCTGCAAGGCCGCAGCGAAAAAGGTACTTTGGATGCCAACCTGTATCAAAGCAATTACCGCAACTTCCTGTCTGAAGAGCAGAAGCTGACCACCAGTGGCGATGTCGGCTGTACTCAGATGAATTACTACTATGGTATTTGTAGCAATCCTTATTCCGAAAAACTGGATTGGCAGATGCAAAACATTGACAAGGCCCGAATCCGGGGTCTTGAGCTGACAGGCCGTCTGAATCTGGACAAAGTAGTCTCTTTCGTACCTGAAGGCTGGAAGCTGTTCGGCTCGCTGGGCTACGCGAAAAGCAAACTGTCGGGCGACAACAGCCTGCTGTCCACTCAGCCTCTGAAAGTGATTGCCGGTGTCGATTACGAGAGCCCGAGCGAGAAATGGGGCGTGTTCTCCCGTCTGACTTATTTGGGTGCGAAAAAAGCCAAAGACGCACAATATACCGTTTATGAAGACAACGGCTGGGGTACGCCTTTGCAAGAAAAAGTAGTAGATTATCCATGGCTGAACAAGTCGGCTTATGTGTTTGATATGTACGGCTTCTACAAACCGGTGAAAAACCTGACCCTGCGTGCAGGCGTGTATAATGTGTTCAACCGCAAATACACCACTTGGGATTCCCTGCGCGGCCTGTACAGCTACAGCACCACGAACTCTGTGGATAAAGACGGCAAAGGCTTAGACCGCTACCGCGCCCCTGGCCGCAACTACGCCGTATCGTTGGAATGGAAATTCTAATCAGTTAACGGATAGCTAAAGGCCGTCTGAAAGTTTTGATGACTTTCAGACGGCCTTTTTTATTTAAAACGAAATCTTTAAACGGATAACAACGGCTGCTGCCGAACAATCGCGCGGATGATGGCGCGGTTGGGGTGTAGTGCGGTTCTCAGTCTTTGTGATAGCGGATGCGGCAAGCCGAGTATTTCGGCTGCAATGGCGGCGGCGCAGATGGGGGCTGTCGCCAGGCCGCGTGTGCCGTGTGCCGTATTGATGTAGGCATGGGGCAGGTAAGGGCAGGGGATATTGTCGAGGCGGTAGTTTTTGTCCAATGCCAGCTTGGCGTAGGCGGACTGCATGGCGGCGATGTCGCCGAGTGCGCCGACAACGGGCAAGTGGTCGAGGCTGTCGCAACGCAGGGCGGCATGGCCTTGTGTGTCTTGAAGGCCGTCTGAAAACGAATTTTGCTCAAACAGGGATTGTGCCAATGGCGGATTAAGCTGGTGCAGGGCGGCACGGTTGTCGGCTTCTTCGTGCGGATACCAAGTTTCATTGTTGCTGTTGAGGACAAATGTTGCGCCGTAGCAGTGGCAGCCTTGCCAGCTCGGGCTGATGTAGCTTTCTCCGGAAATGGGGCAACGCAGCTTTTGTGAAAACGGGCTGGCGGACACAACGCCGGTTTGTCCGCGGATTTGGCGGAAAGGCAGGGCGGAGACGTTGGTGTCGGCGGCATTCGGGCTGTGCGCGCCCATACAGTAAACGATATGGCTGGCATTGAAATGCGTATTTGGCGTGTGTGCCGTCCATTGTGCGCCGTTATGCGATACGGTGGTCAGCGGCGAGTGTTCGTGTAACTCGATCAGCGGATGGTTCAATAAGGCATGCACGACGGCTGGCGGATTCAGCCATACGCCTTGCGGCCAGTAAAGGCCGTCTGAAAATACGTCTATGCCTGCGATGGACGCAGCCTCTTCGGCAGATACGCTGCGGTAGAGGTGTTTATGCTGGTGTTGCAAACCCAAGGCTTGATTGCGTTTGCGTTCGCTGTCGTCAAAATTCAAATGCAATACGCCGTTGCCGCCCCATACGTCGGAGTCGGGCAGCAAGTCTTCCAGCAATCGGCGCGTGTAGCCGTAGCCTGTCAGCAGTAACTCGGTTTGTTCGGTATCGTGTGGCGAAATTTTGGCGTAGAGCAAGCCTTGGCGGTTGCCGCTGCCTGCCTGCGCTGCTTTTCCGGCCTCTAAAACGGTAACGCGTACGCCGTGTTCCGCCAGTTTGCGTGCGGTCGCTGCGCCGGCAATGCCTGCGCCGATAATCAGGACGTGTTCGGGCGCGGCTTGATGTTCTGGCCGCCTGAACCAAGGTTTTAGGGGAGTTGGGGCGGATTGGGGTATGGCTTTGGTTTGCCATTCGATATGAGGGAAATGTTCGTATAAGCGGTCGGCGCGGTGTGGTGGAACCAGCCAAAGGTGCACGTCAGGCAAGAGGTTTTCTAAAACATTGACGCTGTTGAACTGAAGGCATTTCATAGCTTGAACGAGGCTGTTGTTCAGACGGCCTTCAAGCTCGGAAGGATGATTTGACAGCGGAAAATCGGGAATATGGTTTTCAGGCAGGCAGACAATCAAATAAAGCGGCGCGGTATGTTGTTCGATGGCGCGGCAAAGGGTAGCAAGGGGAGGTGTGGTGTTCCAAGCAAGGCAGGTCATGATGAAAGGCCGTCTGAGAAAAGAGGCTTTATTGTAACGATTGTAACGCGGTTTGCGCGGATAGAATATCCGGACGGGTTTTGATAAAATCTTTCGATATTTGTTTTCTCATTGATTTTCATACAGGAATTTTATGCGCCGTCTTTTATTGTGCCTTCTCGCTTCCGGCTTGCCCGTTGCCTGTTTATCCGCGCCGCCGGATAACGGCGGTCAAGCCTTTCAGCCCGAACGGTGGGCAACACCCATTAAACACGATGCCAACCTTTATCGCATCGATGACAAGCTTTACCGCAGCGAGCAGCCCGTTGCCGAAGATGGCGAAGCCATCGTCAAGCTGGGCATTCAAAGCGTGATCAACCTGCGTTTTTTCGACCGCAACGATGACGACCATTTGAATGCGTATGGTTTGACCTTGTTAAACCGTCCGTTGCTGTCATGGAGCATTAAGCCGAAAGAGATTGCGGAAATCCTATACCTGATTGAAAAACAACAGCAAAACGGTGCGGTACTTATCCATTGTTATCACGGTGCGGACCGTACCGGTTTGATTGCCGGAATGTACCGCATCATTTATCAAGGCTGGCCGGTGGAAGAGGCAAAAGCCGAAATGCAACACGGGCCTTACGGTTATCACAGCATTTGGAAAAACATTGCCAAGCTGTTTACCGAAGAGAAAGTCAAGCAGGTTAAAACGCATTTGGAAGCCTTGCGCAAACGCGGTTGACGCCAAGATTCAAAACATAAAAAGGCCGTCTGAAAGATTTGTTTTTTCAGACGGCCTTTTTAATGGCAGACGGTTTAAATCACAAAATCCGTAGATGATAATTGAATGCTTTGATCCATATCGGCAGACGGGGTTTTGGAAGAGCGGCCGACCGGTTTGGCCGGTACGCCGACAACGGTAATTGAAGACGGTACGTCAGCAACCACCACGCTGCCTGCGCCGATTTTGGCATTTTCGCCGATGCGGATGTTGCCCAGAATCGAAGCGTTCGCACCAATCATCACGCCATTGCCGATTTTCGGGTGGCGGTCGCCGCTTTCTTTGCCCGAACCGCCCAGCGTTACGCCGTGGAGGATGGAAATGTTGTTGCCCAAGACGGCGGTTTCGCCGGCCACAAAACCGGTGGCATGGTCGAGCATTAAACCATGACCGAAACGGGCAGCCGGGTGGATATCGACACCGAAGACTTCCGACATGCGGTTTTGCAGGAAATACGCCAGCGTTTTACGGCCGTTTTGATAGAGCCAGTGGTTGATGCGGTGTGCCTGTACGGCGTGGAAGCCTTTGAAATACAACAGCGGCAGCGAATATTCGTCACAAGCCGGGTCGCGCTCGTAAATAGCTTTCAAGTCGGCCTCGACACATTTGCTGATGCGGGTGTCCGCACTTAAAGCCTGCTGATAAATTTCAAACAGCGCACGCACGTCCATAATCGGACTGCCGAGCTTGCTGGAAAGATGGTAGGCCAATACCGAATCGAGAGACTGGTGGCGCAATACGGTTTGATGCAGGAAGCTCGCCAGCATCGGTTCGGCCGCGGCGGCGGTTTCGGTTTCTTCGCGGATGGTGTGCCACAGATTAAAATCAGTTGAATTCAAATGGTCTTTTTTCATATTCGAGGCCGTCTGAAGAATAAAATCAGATGGCTATCTTACCGTTTTCCAACGTCTTTTAACAAGGCATTTGATAATCGACGTTCAAATGCTTGAAGTTTTTTCAGACGGCCTTATATATGAAACATCGAATATCAACACGCTAAAAGGATGTCAGAAATGACGGAGCATAACGAACAACATCAACACGAAGCAGAAGAAGCGGCAGCCGTAGAAACTGCCGAAACCGTTGAAACCGAACAAGCAGAACCGACTTACGAAGAGCTTCAGGCGCGTGTCACCGAGTTGGAAGGCCAACTCAAAGACAGCGAGTTGCGCGGTTTGGCAAACGAGCAAAACCTGCGCCGCCGCCATCAGCAAGAAATTGCCGATACCCATAAATTCGCCGGACAAAAATTTGCGGCCGAAATGCTGCCTGTCAAAGACTATCTTGAAATGGCGCTGCTCGACCAAAGCGGTAATTTCGATGCCCTGAAAATGGGCGTGCAAATGACTTTGAACGAGCTGCAAAAAGCATTTGATGCCACACACATTAAAGAAATCAACCCACAGCCGGGTGACAAACTCGATCCGCACCAACATCAAGCGATGCAGGCAGTCGTCAGCGAGCAAGAGCCGAATACCATCGTCAGCGTGATGAAAAAAGGCTACACACTATCTGACCGTGTGCTGCGTCCTGCGATGGTTGTCGTGGCGAAAAAAGAAGATTGAAGGCACCGCTTGATAAAGTTTATCAAGCATAAAATCTTCAGACGGCCTTATCTGGTTTTAAAGCCTGATGTTCCGCTATTGGAAAATCATTCCGATAAACCGGAATCGGAAAATTAAAGCCGGCCATCTGAAAAAAGAATAAACGGCTTGTGGATAAATAAATCAAATACTTGAATTTAATTTAAAAAAAAATTCAAATTAAGCCTTGAAAAAAAATGAAGCAACCTTATTTACAAGCCATCGGAACGAAATGTTCCACAGGATTATTAATTTAGAAAAGTTTATTTATTAGGAGCAACATAATATGGCAAAAGTAATCGGTATTGACTTAGGTACAACCAACTCTTGTTTGGCCATTTCTGAAAACGGTCAAACCAAAGTCATCGAAAATGCAGAAGGTGCACGCACCACTCCTTCCGTTATCGCTTATTTGGACGGCGGCGAAGTCCTCGTCGGCGCACCGGCAAAACGCCAAGCCGTAACCAACGCTAAAAACACCATCTACGCTGTAAAACGTTTGATCGGTCATAAATTTGAAGACAAAGAAGTCCAACGCGACATCGAATCCATGCCTTTCGAAATCATCAAAGCCAACAACGGTGACGCATGGGTGAAAGCGCAAGGCAAAGAGTTGTCTCCGCCGCAAGTTTCCGCAGAGGTCCTGCGCAAAATGAAAGAAGCCGCTGAAGCTTACTTGGGTGAGAAAGTCACCGAAGCCGTGATTACCGTTCCTGCCTACTTCAACGACAGTCAACGTCAAGCGACTAAAGACGCAGGTCGCATCGCAGGTTTGGACGTAAAACGCATCATCAACGAGCCGACCGCTGCCGCTTTGGCATTCGGTATGGACAAAGGCGACAACAAAGACCGCAAAGTAGCCGTATATGACTTGGGTGGCGGTACTTTCGATATCTCCATCATCGAAATCGCCAACCTCGACGGCGACAAACAATTTGAAGTATTGGCTACCAACGGCGATACTTTCTTGGGCGGTGAAGACTTCGACCAACGCTTGATCGACTACATCATTGACGAGTTCAAAAAAGAACAAGGCATTGATTTGAAACAAGACGTAATGGCTCTGCAACGTCTGAAAGAAGCTGCTGAGAAAGCTAAAATCGAATTGTCCAGCGGTCAGCAAACTGAAATCAACCTGCCATACATCACTATGGACGCAACCGGTCCGAAACACTTGGCCATGAAAATTACCCGCGCCAAATTCGAAAGCCTGGTTGAAGACTTGATCCAACGTTCTATCGAGCCTTGTAAAGTTGCATTGAAAGATGCCGGCTTGAGCACCAGCGACATCGACGACGTGATTTTGGTCGGCGGTCAAAGCCGTATGCCGAAAGTACAAGAAGCCGTTAAAGCCTTCTTCGGTAAAGAGCCTCGTAAAGACGTGAACCCTGACGAAGCTGTTGCCGTAGGTGCAGCGATTCAAGGCGAAGTATTGAGCGGCGGCCGTAGCGACGTATTGCTGCTGGACGTAACTCCTCTGTCTTTGGGTATCGAAACCATGGGCGGTGTGATGACCAAGCTGATTCAAAAGAACACTACTATTCCGACTAAAGCGTCTCAAGTGTTCTCTACTGCCGAAGACAACCAAAGCGCAGTAACCATCCACGTACTGCAAGGCGAACGCGAACGCGCTTCTGCCAACAAATCTTTGGGTCAGTTCAACTTGACCGACATCGCACCTGCACCACGCGGTATGCCACAAATTGAAGTTACTTTCGACATCGACGCCAACGGTATCTTGCACGTTTCTGCCAAAGACAAAGGTACTGGCAAAGCAGCCAACATTACCATCCAAGGTTCTTCAGGTTTGAGCGAAGAGGAAATCGAACGCATGGTAAAAGATGCCGAGGCCAACGCTGAAGAAGATAAAAAACTGACTGAATTGGTCGCTTCCCGCAACCAAGCCGAAGCTCTGATTCACTCTGTGAAAAAATCTCTGGCTGACTACGGCGACAAACTCGACGCTGCCGAGAAAGAAAAAATCGAAGCTGCGTTGAAAGAAGCTGAAGAAGCAGTTAAAGGCGACGACAAAGCCGCTATCGATGCCAAAGCCGAGGCTTTGGGCGCAGCCAGCCAAAAATTGGGCGAAATGGTTTACGCTCAAGCGCAAGCCGAAGCACAAGCAGGCGAGGGCGCACAAGCCGAGTCTTCAGTTAAGAAAGACGACGACGTTGTAGATGCCGACTTTGAAGAAGTAAAAGACGACAAAAAATAATTGATGCCATCTGAAAAAAAGCGCGAATCGAAAGGTTCGCGCTTTTTGTCGTTTGGGAAATGTGTAAAGACGTTTTGTCAAAATTGACGGTAAACTTTCAAAACCTTGCTACATCATTGTGTCGCCATACTTCTATTGCCAAATTTTGAACAGATTTCGCCGAATGCTGACAGCAGCTGACAGTCAAAGCCATTAATATTTGTCCATCGCTTGAGTGCGAATAAATTCTTATTTTTACCTCAAATCAACTCCTTGAAAGAAGATAAATATGAAAAAACTGATTCAAATGACCTCTTTGATGGTTGCGGCTGCCGGCTTGGTATTTGCTCCTGTCGCTTCTGCACACGGCAAACACGAAATGCATCCGAAACAAGAGCGTATGCACGAAAAAGCCAAACTGCAAAAAATGAAAAAACCTGCACCTAAAGCCAAACACCACGCAGCCAAGCCCAAACATCATCAAGAGCATCGCCACGAACATCATTAAGATGAACCCTCAACAATAAATAAGGCCGTCTGAAACCCAAACATCAGTTTTCAGACGGCCTTCGGTTTATCTGTCAAATAGCGCTTTGCCGTTTTTCTTGTGCCAAACGGGTCGGCTCCAGCCAGGCAATGTTTCTCTCTGCCAGCGCATCGCGCCAATAATCCAGTTTGGTATCCAAATCTTCAGAGAAACTGTCTTGATTCAAAAGCTGAATGATAACGCCGCCGTCCGTAGCTTCGGCCAAGCGGCTGATTTGACGCAAAATGCCGCGGTCGGGAACAGTTTGCGTGCGTACGCCGATGAGAAGTTGCGCCGGAGTTTGTTTCAATTCGGCTTCTAATTGTTCCAAATCTTTTCTGCCGGCGGCCACGCCTTTGTCTATCCATTCTTGCGCCAAAACGCCGGAAAACCAAAGCGGATCAGGCCATTCCGTTTCCAGTGTAACAGCCCATTTGGGCGCATTATTCAGCGTAATTTTAGATGAAACGGGAACGATGTTTTCCTGAAAATCATCGGCGTCGACAATTTTCGTTTGCCATGTGCGGAGGATGTTTTGATAGTAGGGCTGATTCAAATCCAAACGTTCGCGAAGGGTTTTTAAAGTAATCTTGCAAGCCAGCCAAGCAAGCAAGCGCGGCAGAATGCCATAGCAGATAATGCTGCCGATGAGTAAACCCGCCCAAGCGCGTGCATCTTCGATATGATTGTTCAGACGGCCTGCAATTACTGCCTGACTGTCGGGAACAGGAAAGCCCAAACGTTCCGGCAGCCATGACAAAGCCTCAACCGTTTTCACCAATGCCGTATTACTTAAAAGCGTACTTTCCCAGTTGAACGTATATTGACGCACCAAAAGCAGCAGCAAAACAGAAACCAACATTCCCGACAGCGTGCATAGCCACAGACCGTGTGAAGTTGCACCAATCAGCCAACGCGTTTGCGGTTTGCGCCATTCATCCACATAAAGCCGCAAAATTGCCTGATTGACAGGATCTTTGCCTCGGAACCAAGTTGCCGGACTGCTGATAAAGTGCACATTTTTCAAATGCAGGAATAAAGTCGCCAGCCACACCAGCAGCATGACTGTATTCATGCCCAAAATCCCGGCCAATACCAGAAAAAAGTTCAGCCCCTGATTGTCCATCAAAAGATAAGTACTGGAAAAACCGACCGTAAACAACAACGTCGCCGCAACAATCCAAAGCCAAAACGAGCCTGTCTCCACCTGTTGCAACACATATTTCAAATGCTGGTCGCGGTCAATAATTTGGGCACGGTGTATCAGTTTTTCCTCGTTGCCGCCATCAATATGTCGCAACGCTTCCGTCGCCTGAACGGGATCTCCCGGAAAAATATAGGCACGTTCTTCAAGGATACGGACCAATTCGACAAGTTTTTGCGATGGATTCAACATAAATGATAGGCCGTCTGAAAGATAAGTGGAAACGTCTGTTATACCCCCAAATAAACCCCTTTTTTGCAAAGGTCAAAAAATTAAAAGCAGTTTTGATTTTGAATAGGGTATATAGTGGAATAGATGTAAAAAAAGCAGCCCGAAAGCTGCTCATTTTGAGTGTGGTGCGGACGGAGAGACTCGAACTCTCACACCTCGCGGCGCCAGAACCTAAATCTGGTGCGTCTACCAATTTCGCCACGTCCGCACTAATTTGAACCGTGGATTATACACAAGATTAATGGGGGTGCAAAGTCTTGTTTGCTTGAATTTTTCGGCTTATCCCTTATATAATGGTTTATTCCGGCCGTCTGAAAGCAGGGTTTGTTTTCAGACGGCCTCAACTTTACTATTGGTGAGGAAGGGCAGATGCCTGCTTTATTGATTAAAGATTTTTTGCAGACGCAAGGTTTGAAGTTGCCTGCGGATGAGATACATGTTGCTTATTTGACTGCCCAGGCTGTGATTAAAATGGGAAATGCTTCTGTTGAGCGTTCGATTTTGTGGCCGTCTGAAGACGGTTGGCAGTTGGCGGATTATGTTGATGCCGAACATGAATTGTTGCTGAAACAGATTTTTATGGCTTTGGATTCGGTTGCCGAGCGCACCGAGCATTTGAAAAGCGCAGCGGTTTATACAGCGTTTCCGAAAGATGGCGCGTTGTCTCTGGTTCGACTGAGCCGTTGGGGCGTGCCGTTGGAAAATGTGATTCCAATCGACGAGCAGTCCGGACAGGCTTTTTTGGCTGTGCGTACGGCGCAAAGCGGTTGGATGAATGTTTGTCAGAATGTGGCGTATTGGCAGGAAATTGGTGAATTGTCGGACGAACGCAATCATCCCGGTTTGAGTCAGATTTCAGTTCCTGTCTGTATGCCCAGCGGTGCGGTTTTGGGTGTGGTACATGCCGAGTTTGATGTCAAAGACGGCGCGCCCGATGAAGTATTGGTGGCTTGGATTGCCCTTGCCTTGGCGCTGTTGGATTCTTTGAAAAATCTGTTGGGCGTGGCTGAAAGCGAGGAAGCGGAAAATGAGTAACGCGTTGAAGTTTGTCGCGTCATGCCGTTTGCCTACGGAATGGGGCGAATTTACCATGCACGGCTTTGAAGAAGAGAGTGGTCAGGAGCATGTTGCATTGACGATGGGCGATGTTTCAGACGGCCTGCCTGTGTTGTCACGTATTCATTCCGAGTGCTTGACTGGCGATGCTTTATTTTCGGTGAAATGTGATTGCGGCCCTCAGCTTCAAGCAGCAATGCAGACCGTTCAGAAAGAAGGGCGTGGCGTTATCGTATATTTGCGCCAAGAAGGCAGGGGCATTGGTTTGATAAACAAAATCCGTGCTTATCGTCTGCAAGATCAGGGCTTGGATACGGTTGAGGCCAATGTAGCGCTCGGCCTTCCTGTTGATGCACGCGACTTCACTTTGGCCAAGCAGATTTATGATTATCTGCATATTCGTGAAGTCAAGTTGTTGACCAATAATCCTGAAAAAATCCAAACATTGAAAGATTCCGGCATTAATGTGGTCGAACGGATTGCATTACATGTCGGCGAAAATGTGGAAAATGAACGTTATCTGCATACTAAAGCGGATAAATTGGGACATTTGATTTTTGATTGATAGAACGGTATATTGGTAATTTTTGAGGTTAAATAAAATATTCCATATTCTTTCAATGGGATATATTTTTATTTAAATAAAAATCTTGCGCGTAGCCTGATTTTTTGATTTAATGTCAGCTTATCGGGTGATTAGCTCAGTTGGTAGAGCGTCTGCCTTACAAGCAGAATGTCGGCGGTTCGACTCCGTCATCACCCACCAAGTTTCCTTTCATTGTCTTTGACAGTGGATGCGCGGTGGTAGCTCAGTTGGTTAGAGTACCGGCCTGTCACGCCGGGGGTCGCGGGTTCGAGCCCCGTCCGCCGCGCCATTATTTAAAAAGCACTGATTATATCAGTGCTTTTTTATTTGTCTTAAAGACACATCAGCTGCGAAAATAGGAACAGGTAAGTACAGGGTATTGAAATACTGTTTAACCTTAAATTCTGATGATTTTGAAAAAGGTCGTCTGAAACTTTTAAAGTTTCAGACGGCCTTTTGTAAGCCGCCGCCGACTTTTGCACTTTGTTGCAGTAACTTTTGCACTCTATGCCCCGCGAAAGTTTCGGCAGCTTTTGCACTATATCGGATGATGAGAAATAAGAAAAGCGACGCTACCGTCGCTTTTTATTTTACCAATTACATACGACCAATTCTCCACTGGTTTTACCAGTTTTATTTCTTCCGACCGTATAAGCCAATTCAAGTTGAGTGATACGGAAATCCTTAAATAATTCCCTAATATCAGGGTGGTCATTAATGGATAGCATGACCTTACCCTTACTCTCTGCCATTACCTTGGCCAGTAATTCATACTGCTCCCAGCCAAATGATTGGTCATAGCCTGCGGTCTGCCAATATGGTGGGTCTGCATAGAAGAAGGTGTGCTCACGGTCATATCGTTTGAAGCAACGATCCCACGATTCATTCTCGATATAAACACCTTTTAAACGGTCTTTAGCAGCCTTTAATTTAGCCTCAATCTGAGATGCATCCCACGCTTTTGACGTGGTAGCTGTCCCGAAATGCTGCTGGACGGTTTTGCCGCCGAAGGCATTGTGCTGAAGATAGAAGAAGCGAGCGGCGCGTTGAATATCTGTCATGCATTCGGGCGGCGTGTTTTGCAGGCAGGCGAATGTCTCGCGGCTGGTCAGCGTCCACTCGAACTGACGGACGAACTCGTCGAAATGGTGTTGTACCACACGATAGAGATTGATGAGCTGTCCGTTGATATCGTTGAGCACTTCAACTTTTGCAGGAACCGGGCGCATAAAGAACAATGCTGCGCCACCGGAAAACAACTCGACATAACAAGAATGCTCGGGGAACATAGGCAAAAGATGTTTTGCCAAACGACGTTTGCCACCCATCCAGGGGATAATAGGTAATGTCTGTTGCATTTTTTGCATCATATATACTCCTAAATTATGGCATTCGCGATGCTCTAAATCAGATTAAATATGATGCTCAAAGGCATTCTTTTGATTTATTAATTAGCTGAAAGAATTGATATTTTTACAACGAGCGCATTTTATTTGCACACAGCCGCTGCCTTTTGCCAGCAACTTCCCACAAAACTTACAGCGTAATTCACGATAGATTTGCATTTGCATCCACTCCTGTATCAGATAGAATGCCTCGGTCTCTAGAGACTAAGGCGGCCTTAGAAGTCAATGCAGGTATGCTCTGCTTGGCTGGCGTAACAGTGTTGCCGCACTGTTACGTCGCCGTCCCACTTATATTTAAAATCCTCCCGAAGGCCCCCTTATTCAGACGGCCTTTCTTTTACCTTGTGACAACTCTGCCAAGTTAACCGGCGAACGTAATGACGGCTCGGTCACTCCCATTACCTCACCGCACCATTCTGAGCAGAACCATTTATCTGCAGACTGCCTCAAAAAACGACGGAAAAATGATGTCACGCATAACACACCCAACAAATCATAACGCTTGCCCTTAGTGTTTCTCCATAAAGAAAACAAACGACCCATGACAATTTGTTGATTATCCAGCACAATCAAATCCCACTTTTCGGCAGGCAACGGCATACGTTTACAGCGCACACCGCCATCACGAAAAGATGATGAATAGCAGTCAAAAAGGCCGTCTGAAAACGCTACCGGCACCGCAATTTCACAGTGAGAATATTGACCGCCGGTAACTTTGCGTATTACCCATTCGACAATGCGGAAAGCTAAGTCCTTGGGTGTTTTTATCGTCTTGCGGCCTTTATATAAAGACAAATAGACTTTTGCCATTTTCAGACAGCCTCCGGCAAGGAGAATGCAATCTCGATTTTGTCTAAATCAGATTGTTTTTTAGCAGCCTCAATCTTGCTTTGCAGTGCTTGGCGCTGGCCTGCCACATGGGCGGCAAGTTGCTCATAGGCCAGCGTTTTACGTAAAGCAGCAGACTTAAGCACATCAGCGGGAATACCGCGAGCTGTGGCAATACCGTCAAGCACCGGAGTTGGCGCGTTTTTATCTAACTGCCAAGCCTTTGCTTCGGAAGCCTGAATTGACCAGCTTGCGAACTCAAATTCAGGTACGCTGTCGATGCCGGCATGCTTGTTAATAAAAGCCTGAGCGGCAGCATTTAATGCGACGAGTTTTCCGGATTTTACGCCGTCAATATTTGCCGATTCAGGCGGGGTCAGGCTGATGCCATCGGGCAAATCACCTAACTTATCCCACACCTGCTCTTGCTCACCGACAAAAACTACGCATCCGCGATAGTCGGGAATTATCTGCCAACCTTGCCCATCCCACTGGGCAGCCTGATATCGTGCGAGATCAGGCATTTCAGCTTCGATGCTGGCGCGCCCGTCATCAAAATATTGCTCCTCTACGAACAAGCCGTCTTGGTCAATCACGCATCTTGTCATTTTTTAACTCCTCAATCTGCTTCTTAAGGTCATCAATTTGAGCAGACATTTCTTGAATCGCTTTTGTTAAAACGGGCACAAATGTCTCGTACTCAATTGTGTAAGTGTCCATCCTGCAATTCACCATCGGCAGTTTGCCGTACTCAGCTTCTAATGCAGCAACATCTTGAGCAATAAACCAATGCTGGATGCGGTCTTCTTTGTAGCGTCCGTCTTTGGTTGGGGCCCGCCACCACTCCCGCAGTTTTTCTGCGCGCTCTTCCGGCGGCAAATCGGTAAAAAGTTCGTCGGTATAGGCGTCTCGGCGGTCATATACTCCAGTTACCGGTCGCAGCTTTTTAACAAAATCCAAACCGATATCCAGTGGTGCGATATCCGTTTTGTCGCGGGCATCCGAACGAATATTTACCGCTGTCGGGGCGTACAATGTTTGTCCCGACCCGCCAAGCTGAATCTCGTTACTTCCATTGATTCGCGCACCGTAACCAATCGCAATGGCATTAGTTATTTTCCCGCTTAAAACATTTCCCTGAACATTTCGATATCCTGCTGAATCGCCAATAAAAACGCACTGCTCACTACTAATAGTAGGCGCGCACCAATATCCCACAGCAACACTTGAATAATGCGTTCCATTTCTGAATGATGATGCCCCAACCGCTACAACTTTTTGGGGGTTACTGCTTGTCAACATGGCATCTGCACCAATAACAGTAGAATATGCACCGCTGACTGCATCTTTCAGTGCATTCGTACCAATCACTGTTAACTCTTCATTCTTCGCTGCCGAAGATGATGACGAATAGACATATTTAAGCTCCGCCACTCCTGATGCGTTAAGTTCTTTAGGACTACGGACTTTAATACTACTTTCTGTTACTTCAACCACTTCAGCAGGCACTACATCACCCTGAACTGTCTTGGCTTCGCCTGAAGTGAGGCGGATTCCCACCCAATAACCGACTTTTGCGCCGCGAATATTGCCAAATGTCAAAGTAATATTATTGCCGCTTTGGGTATAATTTCCGCTCTCAGTGCCAGTCCATAGCACATCGCCTCCATTCGGAGCGCTGGTTCGTTCTAAGTTCTCTAACGCCGAAGCACCAATCGCGGTCACTTTTTCAGCTTTTTTTGTATTTCTTGCGGCACCTCCACCGATTGCGGTTTGCGCATCTCGTCCTTGGTACATCTGTAAAACAGATTCGCCGATAGCTACGGTGCGAGATGTTGGGGACGGCCAAAAAACTTCAATATCGCCAGTCAGTCCTATTGGGGCAACACCGGCCAACGCTGCCGAACCTAATACCACATTCGAATAGCCAGTTCCCAGCCCCTGACCTGAATTTCTGCCGATTGCTACATTTGAAAAGCCGCTAGTGATACCGCGCCCAGCATTACCGCCGATACCGATGTTGCGCGTGCCGGACATCTTAGACTGGTCGTACCATTCCGTTTCGGCCTGTACATTAATAAGACTGTCTGGGCCAATAGAAATATTGTCGCGACTAATACGGGAAAAACCTTGTGAACGATCCCCAATTGCGATAGCTGAAACACACTTTTCAGTTTGATTCATTGCACCTTCGCCAATCGCTACAATTCCAGCACCAGTCCACTCATTCGATTTAATGTTCTCAGCGGCCCCTGAGCCGGAAATGAATCGACCGATACCGCTTCTGATAGGCTGGTATTGAACATCGACAGTTTTGCCGTTAATCACAAACTTGCCGTTTGTGTATTTGTTTTTTTGCGGGTAGGTATTACCCGTATCAATTGACAAACCCAAGCAGTCGACAACAATGCCAAGCGCGGCGGCTTCAGCGGCATTTAAAGTAGATAGTGCATTGTTTTTGCTGGCTACATATCCAAAATCATGCAGGTTAAGCATCCCTGAAAACACACGCTTCCAGCGCGTGCCGTCGGTAGAAACAATAACGGTACAGCCGTTATCGGCGGTAGATTTATCGGTTTTATCCGCCACAAACACGCCGCCGCCCACTGTTGTATTGGGGTGATAGGCGTTAACGTTTACATAACCATCACCGCTGTATTTACGCAAAGCCTCAATACTGGCAACTTGAGAAGCATCGGCGGCCAGCGTTTTAATAGCTGATAAGACTTGGGCATGGTCAGCTTTGTTAGGCTCAATGCCAACCGCGTTTAAAATGCTGTACAACTCGCCTTGCAACTGGTTCAGCCACCATGCGGGTACGGGAGTACCGGGCGTGCGGCGGTCGCCGTCGATAAATTGCTTACTCGGGGTTTGGATTAAGTCCATTTTTATACCTCTTCTTCATATTCAAAGCGGCAATATGTCCATGCCGGTTTTAATTCTTCAAACATCGTTTCGATAATCGGGTCGGTGTATACACTGATACGGTCGCCCGCACGGCTTTGTCCGGCTCTGAAAATATAGGCGGTGGCTTTTCCGTCGGCGATGTCGACGCACCAACGCCAAATAGCATCTTCAGTATTCAAACAATCTCCCGCACAGCTTTCACCGGCACGGAATTGGTCTTCTTCATAAATGTTTACGGTGTAGCCTGCCGATTCAGCAATGGCAGTAAAGTAGGCAATGCTCAAACCGCCCAAGGCGTTGAGTTTGGCCAGCACGGCATCAGTACGTTGTTGGGTATTGGCTCCAGCAGGCGGAGTGATGGCCAGCAGCTCTTCCCAGCGGTACAGGTAATCGTTTCCCGCGTCAGGGAACGGCGCATTTCTCACTCCTTCCGCATGATCGGCCACAATATCAAACACACCCGCTTCAGCTTTGATTTCTGCCGTATCTCCTACGGTGTCGTAGCTGACAGGCGGGCGCATGGCGGCAAGTAAGGCTTGATGGCTCACGTGGTGTACTCCACGCTAATACTGCCAGCACGCAGCCAGTAAATATCTTCGGCACTTTCCTGGGGCTTGATATTGCTCACGGGTGTGGTTAAGACACGGTCACGCACGCCGTACACCTCGCTGATTAAGGTTTCCAACTGGCTTTTAATTAGGGTGTCGCCGGGTTTTAAGGCATCAAAATAGGCGTTTACAGCTGATTTGATGGCAGCGGTGGCCGTATCGGTATCCGTACCGCTGCTTAAGGTAATGGTGACGGCTACATTCACGGTCTGGATACTGGGCGCAAGGGCTAGAAAGCCGTTTTTACGGGTAACAGGTCGCACCGCATCGACATGAGCCTGTACGGCGGCCAGTGTTTCTGCGCTGGGAATACCGTTTTCACCCAAAATAACGGCATCGACAAAGCCGTTACCACGACGCAAAGGGTAGATAAAGGCATCAACCACACCCGGCACTTCCAAGCACCAATTGCGGAAGTCGTATTGGTTACCGCCCGCAGCGGGTCGGCGCAGGCGTTCTTCGTAGCGTGCCAACAGGCTCTCATCGCTTTCGGCATCTGTACCGCCAACCATCGTTAGCAAGACGGCGGAACTGTCAATCCCTGCAGGTACGCTTTGCAGCGTAGCCGCGGTTTCGGCGGTTTGATTTTGAGCACTACCCGCAACAGTGGCGATAACGGCTATCTCGGTGCTTCCAAGCGTACCGATAACGGCAGATTCGGCGGCTAAATACACCTTATCGCCCACATTGATTTGTTGGCCAACAGGCACCGTTGCACCGACCGCGCCGCGAACACGCACCTTACCGCCCGCAAAGGTGGCAGTTTTTCGGTAAATCCCATATTTGGCAGCGTGTTTTTCGAGGTAGGCACTGTCGGCGGTATCGGCAAACGCTTGACGCAAAATCCACTCTTGATGCTGGTATTGGCCTTCACCCACAGCAGCAATAGCGGTAGCACGTACATGGTTGTCGCTGCCTGCGTGCACATGGGCGGTAGGGTTTTGGTTTTGTAGGTCGCGCAGATAATTGGCGCGGATTTGCTCGAAATTAAGTGCTTGCGTCATATCACGGCCACTTTGTGACTAAGAGTTACGGTATCGCCTGCGGCATCGACAGCTTCAATATGCAATTTCAGCCAGCCGCGCTGCGGTGTGGATGTGGTTACTTGGATGGATTGGGCGCGTTTAGACTGAAGCACGGGCTGTAATGCTTGCTCGGCGTATTGCTTGGCCAGAACTTCAATGCGCTTTAAATGCTTTTGGCGGCGTAATTCGTGCAGGCGGCTGCCGAGCGTGCGGTCTGCCCAGTAACTGCCCAAGGGTGTTACCAAGCGGATATACAGCTCGTTTTCGATGGATTGGGCGGATTGGTTGACCACATAGCCGCCTGTTTGTGGGTTGAGTAAAGCGTCCATACCTGAATTTTCGGATATGGACGCTCTTTCTTTGAGTGGATTGATGTCAGACAAATAGAAAAAGCCGCCTAAAAAACCAATAAGGATTCTTAGGCGGCCTTTAAAACCAGTTTAAATGACTTCACCGGTTTCCGAACCGTTGGTCTCAGTGTGTTTGTGGGTGCTGCCGACATCTTTACCGTTGTTGGTTAATGCGCCGGTAGTATTCAAATCGCCGACCATGTCCACGTTGCCGGTAAATGTCGTACCGCTACCGCCTTGCACGGCCATCCCTCCATTGCCGTTGATTTGGCCTTGTGCAGTCAACACCGCAGAACATTCGACCTTTTCTGAAGTGATATTTACGCCGCTAGGTGCTTTAATATTTAATTTATCGCAGTCAATCTCAATGACGCGCCCCTTTTTTAACACTATCTTGGCACCGTCGGCGTTATAAACAGCCGTTTCGCCATCAGACAAACCGGTAATGCGGTACGCGCCGTTTGTCGTGGTAACGATAATACCGTGGCTGGTTTTACCGCCCAAGGGCACAACAACGCAATCACTGCCGGCAGGCGGATTGCTGGTAAAGCCGAAGTTTTCGGCATGCTCCAAGTCTTGCACGGTTTCGCCGTCCAAGCCTTCGACTTGAATTTTTTGCACACCGCCACCTGCCTGGACTCTGGCAACCTTTCCGCGAAAGGCTTGCCGGACTGTGTTAAACGCCTGTTTGATACGCTTATCTATGGTTTTAATATCCATTTAAATAACCTGCAATTCCTGTTTTGGCTTTTTAGCCTGACGGCGTTTCTTCGGCTTGACTGGCGTTTGGCCGTTGGCTTTTCTATTTTCTGACGGCTTGTGTGCAGTTTTCTTGCCATCTTTTTTGCCTGCGCCTTGTTTTTTCTTAGGCGGATCGGCATCCAACACCCATGCACCGTCTTCTTTAAGCGTTAATACGGTTTCCGTGCCTTGGCCTCTGCCTCCGACAAAGGTACGCGCCATCAGGAAATACACCGCGTCGATGCCGTCCGGTTCGCTCAATACGTTGATTCGCTGACCCGGTTGCCATAAAGTACCGTCATCGGTTCGGTGTCCCTGTACCACCGCCGTGATGGTCAAGCCTTCCAAGCGGCTGTCCGCCAGGCGTTTCTTTGCTTTACGTTCCGCTTCCGCCTGACTGTCAACATCAGGCTCTGTCACAATTAAAGGCCGGCTCAGCTTAAGGGATTCATCTTTCACCGTCGCTTTGATATTGTGCTTGCCGGTATGACTTTGCCCCAATATCGTGACCTCACTGTACCGAGCGGCCATATTGCGCTCGACTTCCAAGCTCTTGATATTGTTATTGTCGCCACTGACCCGTAAGACCAACTCGGCAACAGGTGCCGTGGTGTAGTCAGGACCACCAACAACTAACGTGCCGTCAGGCTCCATCCAAGGCCATACCCCGTTGGCTTCGGCATATTGTGTCAAGGCATCCCATGCACGGCTTCCGGGCTCGATTTGAACTTTATGGGTTTTATTGGTTTTGGCTGCATCGATACGGATTTTTGACAGACCCAAAGGCTTGACGATTTTTTCAATAATTTGGTTTAAATCCATATCCTGCGCATTAAACAACGGCGCAGAACAGTCCAACAGGATACCGGCATCATCTCGACCTTGGATGGTCAGCGTTTTATTGCCTTTCTCCGTCGTAGTGTGCACACGGTCGATACGGCCGCTTAATACCGTATCCCCACCGACACGGACTTCTACTTTATCGCCTTCTTTCACAGCAGTTGGAACAGCATCCACAGGACGGCCTAGAGTGACTGAAAAGTCATCGGCGGGGGTGAGCAGGTCAGAAACGATGTCGTAATTCGTCCACTGCCCATGAGTTTTGCCGTTAATCATCAGAGTGACAGTATTATTTGGCGTAGGCATTTAACACCTCTCCTTTACTGAGAAAGTTCGGATGACGGATTTGTGGATTCAGACGCAACAACTCGCCAAAACGGCTGTAATCGCCATACCATTCAAACGCCAACAGATGCAGGCTGGTATCACGTCCTACAATTTTCTGCACTAACGGAGGACGCATATTCAAAACGGCAAAAGCCTGTTTTTGCAGCTTGTGCGCCGTATCACGCAAACTTTCAGTCAGTTCGGCGGCAGTTTCAAGATATGGTGTTTGCGGCAACAGGCCGGCAGCCTCAATGCGGCGATACACATCATCAGCACTGTCTGCTGGTGTTTGGTATAACCTTAGCAAGGAATAAGCCATCTTCTCGGCCTTTGCCTCATCTGCCAACATCATTGCCAAAATACGGTTTGCGGCCAGCGTGCGTTGTAAAGCAGCATGGGTATCGGATAATAGGCGTGAGATTTCCACGGGCGTCAAAGTTGGCGCATCAATTTGTGTTGCCAGAATATCTGCGGCCTGTTCTGCCAAAGCACACGCTCCAACAGTTGCGGTGAATGCTGTGAAAGCAGCGACATCTTCAACCTTTGCACGCTGAATCAAATCGATTGCCGAAACGCTGCCTTCTGTCCCGCGACTTACCTGCCACGGCGTAGTGGCGGCTTTTGACACTCCGCCAACCATATCGCGCCAGCCATCCAGCCCACTTTTACCTACGACGTGCATATTTGCCAACACACCGAATACTGATTTCAACTCAGCCACCAATACGCGCGGGTTGTTAAGAAGATTCATGGAGCCGGTGAATACGCCGTTTACCTGACCATACATAACGCCGATTGCCGTCAATACTGTGGCATGAAATGCGTTCCAACGGCTTTGTGCCTTCTGAATCTTGCCCAAGGCCGTCTGAAACACTTCAAAACCCTGCCATGAGGCCAAATCTGCCAGCCAATCGATTTCATCGGCCAGTGCAGACGGCAATTCACGGTCAAAAAACGGGGCGGCTTTGACACTTTGCTTAAAGGTCATCCGCACCGTACAGTAATCGGGATTTTCTTCATTATGAGCAGCTTCAAAATCAGCCACCACGCAATCGGGCACGCTGCCGTAAATCGGGTGGATCAATTCGCCCGCACCAGTCTCCCGCAAAACACCTAACAGGCTTTGCAGCCTGCTTTCATAATCATCCCCCCACAATACCGCCGTCAGGCTCATATCCATTGCCGATACGCCCGTGTCCTCAATATCCGAACCCTGAACAAACGGGTATTCGTGTTCGGCTAAGGCGTGCGTGCCACGCAACGTATCATCGATTACATCAAAGCCGACACCCTTGAAACTGGCATCAAGCAAAGTATCTTTCCAACTCATCACGGATCCTTAATTTTTAGCTGCCGCACGCGCCGCCGCTTGATTGATATAGGCCATAATATTGCCGTTTTGAACGGTGACTGTAACGGGTATCGGCTTACCTGCCGCCGCCTGCATTTGCGCCGCCGCCGCAGTCATCTGGGTGGCCGCATTGGTAAGCTGGGCAGTTGCAGCCTGATTTTCAGTTGCCGCTGTGACATACTGTTGGCTGGCTTGCTGATTGGTTTGTGCAGATTGACTGAGCTGCGCCATACTCTCTTTGAGAACAGGGCTGTCGAGCGGAGAGTTATTCCCACCCAATTCCTCCCGTTTTCTCATGTATTCGTTTTTGGCAGACGACATAAAATCAGGCAAAAACGACTGCAAGCGGTCGGCGAATGCCACCAACGGTTTACTCCAGTCGTCATATTTATCCCGTTGCGCCGCCAAATGTGTTACGCCGCCCATAGCGGCCAACGGAGCAGCACCTAAAGTAAAGGCACCCATTGAGCCTGCAGAAGGCAGAAAACGGCCGGCACCGGCAACACCTTGACCGCCTTGGAAGAACCGCCATCCGCCGCTTACCATTGAGCTTGTTCCCACAGTTGCGGATACTGCCGCAGCTCCTTGACCCGCCGCCACCGCTGTCTGCGCGGCTTCCTGATTACCTCTGGCCCAGTCGGCAATACCTTTAAGCTTATTGGCCACCATGTCGGTAAAGCTTGAGAATGCGCCATATTCAGCTTCGCTGTATGCCGTTTTGAGCTGTTCTTTTTTGAATCCGGAGCCTTCGGCCACAAATTGATAAGCCCCATCTACTGCACCGGCGGCGTTGGCTTGTCCTTGCTGCAGTCGTGCGGCTTCTTGCTTGTTGTTGATGAGCGAGAGCAACGCCATTAAGGCTTGGCGGTCTGAAACCAACTGGCCGACAGCCGTACCGTCAACCAAAGCTTTCTGGTTTTCCAGTAAAGCCAACTTAGCCTCATCGCCTTGAGCAGCAGCCATTTGTTTCATTAATGCCGCACTCTTTTCATCCTTGCTCACGATTTCACTGACAATATCGACCAATGCGTCCAGCGAGTTCATGCCTGCAGCCTGACGCTTATTCATACTGGCCGTGAAGTCAAAACCCTCTTGGCCGTTAATGTCGATTTTCTTTGCCTTAGTAACGATGTCCTGACTGCTGATTTTCGCCAGCAGATTGACCAGGTTGTTACCGGCTTCGTCTGTACTGCCTGCAGTCATAAACGCCAGTTGGTTTGCATTTAACAAACTGCTGAAATTATCCAGTGTCGCGCCCATACCTGCGGACTTCATTGCTGCCAACTGTTGCGGCAACCATCGCGCCATGTCTTTCAGCTCAAAACCGCCATCCGCGCCCGATTGCATGGCTCGGTCAAGCAAAGCAGGAATATCGGCTTCTTTAAACCCTGCCTGCTTCGCCTTGGTCACAATATTGGCAATATCATCGGCATCGGCATTGGCGGCCAGTGCTGTTTTCATTACGGTTGGCAACATCTGCTTCACGGCAGCATCACTCAACGAACCGCTGGCCACCATGGTATTCATTGCCTGCAAGGCTGCTTCCTTAGATGTTCCGCCAAGATAAGCGGCATCGTTTACCGTTTTATTAATTTCCTCCATGCCGGCACGTTTTTCCGCCAAAGTCTTGCCTGCATACATGGTATTGGTCGCGTGACGCAGCTCCGTGTCATAGTCCATTGTCCGGTTGACCGGCTGGGCCAACACATAACCGCCGGCCATGACACCGGCGGCAACCGAAGTCGCACCGCGCGCCAAACTTTTACCTCCTTGGATCATTCGGTTGAAACGGCTGCCGCTGTTCATTTCGGCATTTAACTCACGAATACGGCTGCGCGTCTGTTGAGCGGCTCGCGCCAGTTCATTGTGCGAAGCACGGCCGCTTTTGGCCATTGCGTTGTAGGCCGCTTGAGTACGTTGGATTTCACGGCGGATTTCACGCTCTGTGCGAATGCCCAAACGGGCGGCAGCTGCATGCATCAGCTGTTGTTGCCTGCCGGAAGATGATGCCGCACGGCTTTGAATCTGCATCGTACGGTTGGCCTCGGTCGCCAAGCGGCGCAGGCCGACACTTGCGTCATCTCGGAACTTGGCAACTAATTCGATTGTATTACGGCTCATTTTTTCTTCCGTTTACTGATAAAGGTTTGAGTGTGTCCGCCAGATGCAGATGGGGTTGAAGTTTTGGCAGACGGCGCAAACCAGGGCAGCACCACGGGAGCGGCACGGCCACGGTCAATCAAATCGGCCTGTTTGAGCCATCCATCAAGCTCCGGCTGAGTCATCTTGCCGATATCGTCGGCAGAGATACCGTAACTCCCCAGCTTTAAGACTGCGTATCGGTAGCGGTCGGCACGGGCTGAACGGACAGACGCTTTTTTGCCAGCAGCTCTTGGGCGAAATAAAGCGCGTCAAAATCGGTGGCGACCAACTCATCGGCCAAGAAGTCGAGCGTTAAGGCATCAGGTTGAATCGTACCGATATGGTCGAGAGAGGCTGAATAGGCTGCCAACATACGCGCCTGACCCTCCAGCGTTGGGTCAATAGCCATATCTTCGCGCACGGTCAGCAGATGCATGGCAAAATCACGATGGACTACACCGTCAACGGCCACACCGTATTTCAGACGGCCTGTCACAGTTTTGAGGTCGGCGGATACGCTCAAATTGTAGTCTTCGATGGCTTGAGTAAATTCTTGGAATTGGGATTGTTTAGACATAAAAAAGCCCTTAAACTTTGATTAAACCATTGGTAAAGTAGGTTTAATTGTCGTTTAAAGGCAGTTTTAAGATTGTCGGACAGAGGTCACTATCCGAGGTGGCACACTTTATTATTCAGCGGCCAATGCTGCACATTTGTCTTTTTGCTCACGGTAGTCTTGCAGGATATTTGAGCCATCTTGAGGATTAAGGGTACTACCCCATACCATCATCTGCCCTAAAAATAAGGTAGCCCCATAACAGCTACTGTATCGATGGCTATAAGGATTAGTCTGATTGCCCCAGTTTTTGCTCAGTGACGACAACATACCCGTCACTTCGTTGCGGCCGTCCAAGAGCACTCTTTTACCTTGGTCTTTGTCATGAGCAAACGGGATAATTGCAATAGAGGCTCGCTCCAACTGCTCGTTTGTTGTGACTGCCGCCAGCTTCATTTCGTTTTTGTCCCATTGCTTATCGGCTAGCCCCAATTCCTGCAAACTTGCGCCGTTTCGGGCTTTTTCCAGCTGCTCTGACGGGATGCCGCCGCAAGCGGCCAAAACAAAGGCCAGCGTCAATATTGAGTAAGGTAATCTTGTCATGATAATACTTATCCCTTATCGATAATGATAAAGAGATAAGTATATCACTAACATATTTTTACTCAATCACTTTACGGGTTGCAAAGCCGGTCACATCAATGACCAATTCGTTGTCCACCGTATAGCTTTCACCGGCTTCCTTCGCGCAAAAACCAAGATAGGAGGTTGGGCGTGCGCCATTAATATCAGGAACCAGCGAGATTTTTGCGTCTTCGATTTTGTCCCAATCGATAACCGTACCGTCTGTCGGCACGACGGCGGTAAAAGAAATATCATACTGGCCGACACCGCGCGTAAAGCCTTTGACGCGGCGTGTGCGGTTCATGGTTTTAACTTCTTTTTTGCCTGTGATGTTTTTCACATCAATCTTGGTGACTTCCACCTCGGTCGCACCGACATACAGCGTTACGCTGCCTACATATTCTGTACTCATGTTCTTTCCTTTTTACAGATACAGGTCGATAACCATGCCTACTTGGTGCAGGCCGTTAACCACATCGGACGGCACGCGGCAGTTGAGCATGCCGGTGTTTTGTGCATCGCGTTCCACAATCAGGTTGGCCAAATTGTTTTCAACGTCTTCGACGATTTCCAATTCTTCGCATTTCATCAACACGTCGATCAATTCGGAGCGGACACGGGCAATGGTGCGCTCGGTCATTTTGTCGCGCGGGAAACGCAATGCGATACGGTCGGCACACGCGCCTGATACATAAATCAATGTGCGTACGGTAGTCATATCGAGCAGACTTTCGTCTGCCGTGCCGTTGGCAGTTTTGGTATAAGTCGAAATAGCGCGGACGATTTGGGCGGATGTGCCGTCTGGGCTGGTTTCAATAGGAGTAACGCCGTTGTAGAGCGCGTTTTCCTGTTCGGTACGCATAGTCTTGTCTGCACTGTCGCACACACCGATGCCGTTGAGCTTCAGGGTATTGAGCGGACGAGCCGGGTCTTCCTCGCTGGCCACAACGGCCGCAAACGCGGCTGCCAGCTCACATGGCAGGCTAGGCGTTTTACGATACCAGGCCGAATACAGATAACCGCTGTTCAGACGGCCTGCCTGTGTCGTTGTTTGCGCCAATGCACCGGTTTGGCCATAAATACCCAATGCCCAGCGTTTTTCTTCAGGCGCACCGACAGTTTCCAAATGTGTGCGCAACTTCAAGAGGTTCGCCTCATCGGTACAGCCTACCGCAATCAAATTATGGCCTTCGGCAATCACTGCATTCAATGCAGGGCCGATATCGGCATCGGCATCGCCGCCGCTCATCGCTTTGACTGCAACGGTAATCCCTTCGGCGGTATTACCTGTGCGAATACGGATATGGTTGCCGTGCGTGCCTTTATTTTTAGCTGTCAGCGTTACCAAGCCTTCAGAGGCTGTCGCCGTTACCGGCAATGATGTTTCGGCATCAATGGCGGCTTTGACGGCAGAGGCTACGGTTGCGGCGGTTGCATTGGCGGCGACACCGACGGTCAGCGTATCGGCATTGCCGATGTTGACGCGTAAAACGCCTTGCGTATCGGCAGTGCCCGTAATCGTGATATTGCCGGTCGCCGCAACGCCTGCTTCATTGTCGGCAACGGTAATCAGGCTCAAATCTGCATATGCGTAAGCCTTGATAGCGGCCAATGCCATCAAATGCGCCTGAGAGCCGGCACCATACGCAGCTGCGACATCGGCCGCAGAATAGATATTTGCCAGCGCAGTCAGCTTGCCCGCCTTGGGATTGCTGTGTTGCGCAATCAGCAGTACACGTTGCTTGTTGGTTGGCAGGTTGCGTACAGCAAGCTTGGTGTTCCATTCGACGTAAACGCCCGGCTTACGCGTACTGGTCTGAATTTTGTCGAAACTGACGTTTGCGGAAGTCATGATTTGTTGCCTTTCGGGTTGTCCTCAACAATAACCAAGTCGCCGTAGTGAATACAGCGCAGGTAATACGCGGCATTCGGCACTTCGACCGCTTCTTGGTCGGTAATATATTCATGTGGCTTTCCTGCCATAGGTACTTGCAGACCTGTGGCGGCACGAACTTTAATGGTTTCAGTCATGTTTTACCTCGGTTTTAACGGTGGCCGCCATATCGGCGGGTTGGTTTGGTTTTTTGGGCGGGATACGCAGCTCAAGGTTTGCGCCTTTCAAGTCAGGATGTTCTGGATAGGTACAGCCATGGTATTCGGATACGTCGGCATATATTTGCGCCTGTTGAGCATCTGAAACCGTAGGCCGTGGCCAATCGCCGTCTCGCAGTGCGTCTTCGAACCAATGCGTTTCAAAATCCAGCGCAAATACGCTGATTGCGTCCAACTCCATTTGTTTAGAAAACAGGCTTTTTGCTTTGCCCGGCTTTAGACGGCCTATACACAAACCCATAGTCTGATTGATCAGCAACAGGCGCACGGCCTGCATCAGCCGGTAAGTGCCGACATCGTTTCGGTGTAAACCGCCGAAGCGGCTGTCCGCCTCGCTGCCGCTGGCACGGTCGCCGACCAAGACAGTAAAGTGACCAGTGACTTGGTAGCGTGTTCGGCGCGTATCATGGGGCTCGCTGTCGGTAATGCCGGCAAACATGACCCAAACGGCGGGGAACTGGTTGACCACTTGAGCCAAGCCTTCGCCGTCAAATTCGCCACCGTATGTATGCACACCGCTGACCATTTGGCCAAGGCCGTCTGAAAGACGCTGTTTGATGGCTTGTTCAATAGACGCTATCACGGCCGAACACCTTTTCCTTGGCGGCAAACATTACCGCATCACCTTGCACGGTCGGCTTGGGGTCGGCATTTTCAGCCACACCCAAACCAGCCTTGCCTGATGCCACCAATTTGAGATACGCAATCGCCGCCTCATATCGGTGCACCATATCTTCCGTCAGTTGGCGCTTGCCCGTTGCCAAACGGTAAACGGCAATGTCGCAGCAATAAAGGCTCAACAGGCGCACAGGGGCAGGCAACGGCAATTCATAGCGCGATGCCAGATAGCCGTCGATTTCGGCGGAGGCATCATCCAAACCTTGTTGCGCAATTTCGGCATTCACGCTTCCCAAGCGCGTCAGGTCGGTCAGACCTGCAATCGTCGGCTCGGTATAACGCGCCACCAAATCGGCAACCGTTGCGTAAGCCATTAATCCTGCTCCACAGGCAAGGCTTCACAAACAACAGCCATCGGTTCGGCCAGCAGGCGCTCCCACGCTTCGGGCTCGAAATCGGCACGTTTCACAAAGGTAAAATGCGGTTGAACGTGATACCCGCTGCGCCAAAACGCATGGCCATGTTTGGATTTGATGGCAACCACTTCGGCATCTGCCGCCGCTTCACCGCCTGCCTGATAGCGTTCTTGTGCTGCTACTGCTTCAACGGCAGGGCTTGCGGCCTGTTCCAATTGAGCTTCCAATTCGGCGATACGCACACGCGCCGCTTCAAGCTCGGCGTTCAATTTTTCGACTTCAGCCTCAAGAAACGCCTGCAACTTAACGTCTTCGGGGTTTACATCCACAGTTGCGCCAACCGTTTGCTCGGTTTTTTCATCTTCGTTTTTTACTTTTGCCATTTCTTATCCTTTCGGCGGGCAGAGCCCGCCTATCTAAAGGGTTACAGCAACCAAGGAGATACGATTACCTTGCATTTGCCTTTGTTCGGGTTGTACGCACCACTATCCAGGCGGTCGCCTTCCACTAATTTTTTGGCGGCGTTTTCCAAAGAAGGAGGAACCAGCAGCACATTCGGGCGGATACCCAGCGGTCGGCCGCCGTCGCCTTTCAGGCTGACCATTGCGTTGTAAGCCTTTTCAAAACCTTCGGCATCCAGGGTTTCTTGCGACTTAGCCGCCATTTGCCAGAAGCCCAAACCAACATTACAACGGCCGTCCACGCCGTAGCGGTATTCGTTGCGCATAAATACGCCTTCGTCGGTAGCGGCGGTCATGGCAGTGAACTGCTTAGGCTTGCGTTCCTGATAAATCAGAGGTTTCAGGGCGCGTGATGTATCCAGCAAATACCAAGCGGCTTCGGTACCGGTGAAAATATTGGATACAGTGGTGGATTGGCCGGTGCCATCGACTTTTTCATATACCGGGTGGTCGTTGTCGAAGAAGTTCTGACCGTCATAACACAACGTAGCATGCGCGTTTTTCAGCAGAGCAAATACCAATTCGTCAGGATGAACGGCGGAAGCACGGCCCATTTCGGTCATCATCGGCGCGTAAATGCCGACGTTGTCGTCTTCGATGTCGTTGCGGTTGACCTTGACCGAACTTTCAAAATGCTTGTTGGTGATGGCATAGCCGTGTGCCTTCATATCTTGGAATACGCGGTCGCCCACCCATTCGCGGAAGGCAGGCCATTGACCGAGCCAGCCGTAAGTATTGGAAGCAGTAGAGGACGGAATAACAGTGGCGATTTCCTTGTATTGGCTGTCCGCCATTTTCAGGCCGTCTTGGAAGTTTTTCTTAAAGCCGGTAAACAGCGCTTTCAGTGTATCTGGAGTGATAATCATGCTTTAATCCTTGTTTAAAGCCTTATTTGGCTTTTTGATAATCTTCGGCTGAAATGCCCAATTGCTTGGCCACTTCGATTTCTTCCGGAGTCAACGCAGGCTCACCGCCTTCAGCGCCTTTGCCACCGGTTTGCGTTTTACTCAACGCGGCCAATTTCAAACTGCCTTCCATCAGATTCTTAAATGCCTCTGGGTCTTTGGCAGCCAGTTGTCGTGCCGATGCTTCTTGATGCGGCAGCAGGCGGCCATCTGAAAGAGCGGCACGGATCAGGCCGTCTGAAGTACCGCCCACTTCCATTGCAATCACTTTCTTGCTCAACGCAGCCACTTGGGCTTTCAGTTCGGCAACTTCGCCGTCGTCGGCATTACCGCCTTGAGGATTGTCTTCGGGCTTGCCGGCATCGCCTTTACCGCCTTCGCCGCCTTGCGGTTCGTCTTTGTGTTCAGCCAGTGCTTCGGTCAGCGTTTTACCGCCCAGCTTTTCTTGTGCTTCGGCCAAAGCCGCTTCAATGGCTTTATCGTCGGCATCTGCCGCCAAGCCCAAGAGCTTGATTAAAGCTTCCTTGTTCATACTTGTTTCCTGTTTGGGGTTAATAGAGTTTTGGCGGCTCAATGCAGCCAGAGCCATGCCGTCCAGCGCAGGCGAATTGGTCAACGCCACACTGTGCAGCCCGCGCACATTGCCCAATGTGTCGTATTCGAGTACCGGCGACAGATAGCGGTATTCGCCGCTGTCTATCATGTCTTTTGCGCGTTGTGTCCATTTCACTTCGCCCATCAGACCTCGATCGTCATCCCACACATATTTGCTGATCCAACCGGCAGCAGGATTTTGCTGTCCGGTTTCCGCAGCTTTCAGTGTGGCGTGTTCGTAGTCCACAACAAGGTCTGTTTGTCCGGCATCAAAGGCGGCAATGATTTGCTGCGCCAAAGAGGCAGTCATCGTCCAGTGCGCCACGCCTGTATCGGTGCGCCCGTCGACTGGTGCAAATTGACCTTTGGGTACGATTTTGATAAGGCCGTCCGTATTTCCGACTTTGGCGGCAGATAAGGCGGCAAGAAAGGTTTTTGTATCCATTGCCGAATCATGAGCCATCAAGCCGGCACAAGAGGCTGAATCACTGTCAGTAAGGAACGAAAATGAGAAATATCGGAGAATGAAAAAGAGAGTATGTTTAAAACCGTTTCAGAAGCCTTTTAAGCCCCTCACAGATTGATTTAAACGTTTCGGGAAAGGGTAGATAAGGGGAAGATATATAAAAGCCGTCTGTGTGCAATTTCAGACGGCTTTTGTTTTAATTACCGAGAGCGGCATCCAAGTAATCATTTACCGCATCGACTAAAGCCTGTTCGTCGTCAGGTTGAAGAACCATAAACGGACGTGCAGGAATCTTACTGCCGGGGTGATTGACGCGTTTGGCAAACCGTCCGCCGAATTTTAAGGCTTTGCCGTTTTTCGGCAATATCGTATGCGGTGCAGTTTGTCCGCCGAAGTTATGAATGGCCGCATATTCAACATTGGTACCGACCACGGCTTCCGTGGCCGTACTGTTCTGCGTAATCGAATTGCGCAAACGCCCACTGGCCTGCAACAGCCCCGATCCTTCTCGCGCGGACGGATACTTGCGCGGAGCCCACGCGGGCGGCCGCCTGCCTCGAAGTTGTCCAGCACAGCGTTGCGCATGATGCGGGCAAGCTGCGTCATCAATGGCTGGGTATTGCTTGTACGTTGCGCAATGGCGTTTAAGCTGTTTTGCAACGTGTCTGTGTTGATTTTTATCTCAATCATCAGTATATTATCCTTAATACCAAGTTGTCGGCGGGTCGCCAACTGGAATGGCCTCGGTGGTTTATCCACTGTTTTATCCTGTTCGAATCAGGCAAAGCCGCCAACTTGGTTATTTCTTCCAGATTAATTCATATCTGTCATTTTTATAAATATCCCCATCTTCAGCATAATTTCCTGTATTAACCATATTGACGGCAACCGCTTCTTTTTTGCCGGTATAGGGATTTCTTGCCTTAGCCTGATAATCCACTGTTACAACCAATTTCCCTTTGTTATTCACTCCCGGATACACAAACAACAGAAACTGCTGGCCATCGGCATTGCGGCCTGCCGTGCCAATGAGTATTGCCTCCGGATTTTGCAGCTGTTCTGGCAGGTCTTTCCAAAATGCCAAAGGCAACGGTTTATTTTTACTGTTACGTATCGCGTGTAATATTCGCTCATCACTCATCGCGATCACAGCCGATTGCGGATAGACATTCTTTGCGGCCAGAGCTTCTAATACCGACGGAGCCAACGCTCCGATATACAGCATTTCACCCCTGGCAAATTTCTCCATATTTACCCGATCAACCATTTCCGATGCTTGTTTAGATATGGCTGCCCTCCATTTTGGCTCTTTTAAAGCTTCCTGAATCGCCACACTTGCCAGCTTCGGCGGCAAATCCACTGCACGCTGCATCTGCAACTGCCCCAAGTTGGCCAAATGGCTTTTACCCACATTATTCTGAAAACCTGCATCAGTATAAAAGCGACTGCCGTCGGCCAGCTTCACCGCCTTGGCCGGGCGGGTGTCGCCCTTGCGGTTGACCACCACTTCCGTATCTTCCAGTTGCGCTTTTTGCGGCAGCAGATTGCGCCGCTTCAAGTCACGGTCTGAAAACGCCCGCACGGTACAGCGGCAGTTGAAGCCGTTGGGAGGGTAGAAGTAATTCCAAAACGGGTCGTCGATGTGATACACCGCGCCATGCGCCGCAGCGTGGCTTTGTCGGGTACGGCTGTCAAGAATGGCCGAATACTGCAGCCAGGGCGCAGAGTCTCGACCATCTTCAAGAGCCTGCCAATGCCCGGACATATAGGCCGACTGCATTTGCGTACGGAAAATAGTTTCCAGTCGATGCCGCGTGATGCCTTTACCATCTACTTCGCCGGTGTTGGCATTCACAATGTCGCCATCTTTCAGCAGCTGCCAATCATGCTGTTTCAGACGGCCTACCACATCATCACGGAATTTCTCAAATGACGTACCGTTTTTCAGGCTTTCATACAAAGCACCGTGGATTTGCGCGACAATATCCTGCTTG
The DNA here is from genome assembly GCF_051957375.1 of Neisseria sp. P0017.S009. Lineage (NCBI taxonomy): Bacteria > Pseudomonadati > Pseudomonadota > Betaproteobacteria > Neisseriales > Neisseriaceae > Neisseria > Neisseria sp. P0017.S009. The sequence continues at coordinate 75,965 of NZ_JBQCWL010000006.1, read as the reverse complement.
TGAATGCCCGCAATCGCCCGTGCCTTAGCCTGCGCTTCATTCCACGTTACTTTCCAATCGGACGGCACATTAAAGCCCAGCCCCTCAAAATACTTGACGGCCTGTTCAGGCTCAAGGCCGAATGCGTAGCTCAAATCAGCCATTCATCCGTCCCCATAAGTCCGACACAAAAACCACACGCGCCAAGGCCATCTGAAATTGCTCGGCAGTCAGGTCGGGATAAACGCGCAGTAAACGCTCCTGCACATCCTCATAACTATCACCCTCGGTCAAAGCCTGGCCTAAGCCGCGTAAAAACGGCTCAATCATTTTTGGCAAGGCCACTTTGCTCAAGTCCGCATTATCCAAATCCGCCTGCGCCGCGCCGACAATCTCGCCAGTTTTACTCAAAGCCACACGGCGGTAGCTTAGAGAAGCGTTTTTTAAATCCGTTTTAACGTCGGTTTGAAAAGCCAATACCGGCTCGTCTTCGGAAGCCAAAGGAATGGCTAATTTTTCCTGCGCCCACGACAACGGAATCTTCATGCCGATCCCCACCAATTTAGGCAAAGAGTCGGAGTACACCGTCAAATCTTCAGGCAATTGCGTATCGAACACAAAGCGCGGCAGACGTGAAACATCGACATTGCCTTTATTGAGCTGCAACAATGGCAGGATCAATTGGCGCGTCAATGTGCCGGCCAGTTGTTTGGCATCGGACACCAGCAAATCATGGCGCACCTCGTTATGGATTTGCCCCAGCGCATTGGTAGCAGTCTTGCCGTCAGCCTGGCTGGTCAGCGTGCCGCCTAAAATCGCTTTTGAAGACGTTTTATCCGCCCAATCAATCATTGCCTGAAATGGATCCGCACTGCCATTGGCCGCGTTGAGCAGCTCAATCTGCATGATTTCAGGAATAATCCCCGCCGCGTTATGGCCGATTTCGCGCACCGCATTCAAAAGGGTGAGCTTATCTTTGTCGTCCGCACCGGAGGCATATTTACCGATTCGGGTCGGCAGGCCGTAAATCTCCAAAAACTCGGCCAAATCACGCACCGAGTAATTCTTGAACAAATAAGGCCACACCAGCGTGCGCATCAAACCGCTTCTTGCCAAAATACCCGAACGGCTGCGGTGCTTATGGACAATCCAGCCTAAATCCCACAGCTTTTCGCCATCTGGGCTGCCGTCTTTGCGCAATAACACCTCATCCATTGCATTGACCTTAAACCAAGCCTGCGGACGATGATGGAATGCCTTGGGCAACCATAACGAACCAAGGTTTTCCCATTCGATTTCCACGCAGGAGAAGCCGTGTCCGACCGCGTCCAAAAGGTCAAACATCATATCCTCTAAATCGGTCATCTGATTGAGCCAGCCATCAACCTCTTCGGCCAGCTTCCGTTCCGCTTCGCTGCTGTCCGGAGGCGGAACAATATTCCAATCCAAGCCGATTACCGCGCGCTTGCGTTTGCTCATCTCCGAAAAGATATGGCCATCCTTCTCCTCAATATCGACAAAGAGTTCGGACTGCGCCTGAATATCGCCGTTTTCCGCATCTTCCAAAATCCGATGGAGCGACTGCGGAGTCAGCCCTTTGCTCGGATGCTCATGGGTAGTGCGGTTTTTAACGATATCCGCCGTTTGGGATTGTTTATCGGGCGTTTTAGGTGCGGCTTTACTAAACAACGCACGGAGTAGGTTTTTCATGACGTAAAAAAGGGCAAGTTAAACTTGCCCCATTTTCAGCCGTGCCACTCCTTAGCAGGCTGTATCCCGTGTCAGTTTTACCATGCGCCGCTCCCCATCCGTCCGGACAAACCGTGCTCTCTAGGCACGGCAATATAGCCGCCGACAGTCGCGCTGCTTTGAACCAAACCCCACAGCATATGCACCGCATCGGGGCCGTCGTCATGGTCTGCCATCGGAAAATGGCGGAATTGGTCAATCAGTGTGCTTTGACTGGCGTGCAAACGGATTTGACCGTTTTGCATATACGGCTGCAGGCTTTCAATACGGAGCAACTTGTCCGCACTCGGCTTGATACCGCGTGCCGGAATCGGGATACCGGCAGCCGCGCCGCGTTTGACCAGCTCAGTCTTTAAAAACTCCTGAAACTGCACCGTCTCAATGCCCCACAACACACAGCGGTACCGCCGTTGCAGTTCGATAATGTCGGAAATAATCTTGTCCGGCAGGCGTTTCTTAATCAGAGCCTCCACCACATCCAACACACCCGTGCGGCGGTTGTACCCGCCGATACACAACGCAGACGGGTCACGGCTGTTGCCGGCCTTGCCCAAACTCGGGTCGCACGCACCATAAAAAATCCAATCCGAATCACGATTGACCCAAAAATTCAGGCTGTTCGCAAACGGCGCGGCCTCACCGGCAACCGGATCATTCTGATATTCCGAATCGAACGTCGCATGGCCGTCACGCGCACGGATTTTCATCAATGCCAATACGCCACGAGCCGCCCAAGAAGTGACCGCGCCGCGCTCCATTTCGTCCTTGTTTACCTGATAAAACGCCTCGGCCACCGTCTCGCCGTCGTTTCGGAAAAGTTCCTCCCAGCGGTCCCACAAATCCATGCGGTCGGGCCAGCGTTTCATCGCCTTAAACTTAATACCGTGCCAAAACGGGTTATTTAAAGTGCGGTTAAGTACGCTGTCGTAATGCAAAATCGTGCCGATATAGATCACATCGTATTTCTGGCCGACCCCGCCCAGAGGCAATACCGTTTTAGTCAGCCACGCATTGAGCTTGTCGCGCTGTTCGGGATTGCGGACTTGCTCGTCATTCTCAATATCGTCCAAAACAGTTAAGTCAGGACGGTAAGGGCCGTGACGCAAACCGCGCAGCTTTTTACCGCTACCGGCCACTTGCACCTTAACGTCATTGGCCGTAACAATCGTACCGGCCTGCCATACACGGCCTTGTCCGCATACTTCTGGGAAGTCGGTTTTCAGGCGCGGATTAAATTCCAATTCCGCCTTGATGGCTTCGAGCATCGGGTATGCCTGGTCTATGCTGTCCATCACAATAACGGCATAATGTTTTTGGCCGGTCACAATACACCACAGCGTAAACAGCTGGGTAACCTGCGTCGATTTACCCTCGCCGCGCGGCGCACCCACCGCCTCATTTTCCCCTTTGGGGGAGCGGATAATCTCCGGCAGACGGCTGAATAAAAACGCATGCAGTTCGGATTTCTCAGGCGAGCGGATATAATGGGGGAAGTAGGTATTTACGAAATATTCGTAACCGCCTACTGGGTCAAATACCTTGGTACGGCGTGCAGCAATAGCCTTGGGCGACGCATCAAAGCCGTCCACTTCCGCTTCGATGACTTGGCGCAGACTGGCAGCAAGGACGGACAGGGATTTGAGGAAATCTTTGTTCTTCATTCAGACAGCCTGTAAAAATTCGCACGATTCAGAACATCCACCTTGATGGGTATAACTTACTGTTGGTTCAACAATTTCTTTTAATTTTTCAAGGTCGGAAACGGTACGATGCCGACGAAAGAAAAAAACGGGCGAGCCATCTCTACCGTTCGGATATAGCCGCTCCATCATTTTTGGAAATTCAAAGTATTCGGAGGCATCATTTAACGCATTAAGTAACTTGGCATCCGACTTTTTAAAACACCAGACACAGTTGCCTAAATATTCGGGGATGTTTAAATCAAAAGGCTGTTTTTTCCAGAAATCTAAAACATCTTGCTTTTCAGACGGCCATATATCTACCAATGGATAAATAATTTTTCTTTGGACAGCATCTGCCTTAATGCGTCTCGATTCGTCAACTCTGATACCAATAGCTGTATCAACGGCTGCCGTACCGAATTTCTCACGCGCCCACGAATTTATAACTGCCAGTTTTAGTTCTCTTGTGCAATGCGGGTTGGATACGTTAGGTATCGTATATTTTGCAATCATCGCCTGATAAGGCTCGCCATTTCTTGATGCTATTTCAAAATTGACCACCTTATGCCGAGTACCCTTGCCATGTTCAGAATTAATCACCGCTTCCAACCATACTACCGGCCAGCCAAACACTGTCTCACATTGATGTATAAACTCAAGCGTTTGTTCGTGTTCGCAGCCCGTATTGGCAAAGACAATAAATGGGGTGTAATTAGTAAACAACCCAAGATTATTCATAATCAGATGTGTCATGTACGCGCTGGTGCGACCACCGGAAAAACTAATCAACAAAGGTTCTTTATCCAAACTTCTTCTCCACTTCCGCCCCAAACGGCTCCAATACCTCCACAAAGGCAGGCAAATGTTTGGGGTGTTTTTCTTGCACAAACGCCATCAAGAACTCAATCAATTCCAAAGCCGTCGCCAGTTTTGACGTTTCCGGCATCACACGGGCATTGGCTGATACGGTTTTCGTAAACGCATCGGCTAGGCTGGCCAACAGCTTCGCACGGTCCGACGGCGACAAATCTTCGGTACTCGAATCCTGCAGCATCGTCATCGTACTGTTGTACTGCACCATAAAACCGGCCAACATCGCACGGCTCAAGTCCTCGATACCGCCGCCGGCCAAAGTGTAGGCAGCGCGCATCTTGTCCCAGTCGTCGCCTTTTTCCTTATCCGCACGTTTCCACGCACGCGCAGTGGCCTGCGGGATTTCGCACATCAAGGCCGCCGTTTCCAAAGTTTGCTCGCCGCTCACATAGAGCCGGCGTAACTTTTCACGGATTTCTTGCGGGTGAGCCATAATTACAGTCCCATTTTCGCTTTAAGCAATTCCCAGCCGACCGTAATCACGCCGCCGCCCAGTGCGCCGAATGTAATGGCCGTGCGTTTCGTGTCTTGGCGGATTTGTGCAATTTCCGCCTGCATTTCCTTCTGATTTTTCAGAGTTTGATCAGTCTTGTTTTCAATACGCTCCAAGGCTTCCAAAATCGGGTCGCTCATGATTTGTCCGCTTTCCTGTCCAGTTTTTCGTTTACTTTTTCCAACTTGTTTTCAATTCGTTCTAAGGCCGCCGCAATATTAGTGCTGTCTGCCTTGGCGTCCGCCTTGGTGTGATAAGAGAGCTTCACCGCGTGCAGCTCCTCTTTAAGGTCGTCGATACGCTTGTCCGCCTCTTTCAGACGGCCTGAAATACCGTTGACCCAAAACCAAAACGCCGCCGTTGCAATCGGCCACAGGGTTTTAAACCCAAATTCAAAGTCCATTTAAAACCCCTTTAAACCGGCACGTCGCCGAATACGATACGGACGGAGTAGCCGTCAGGGCGATTACTGAAAATTTCGAGTCCATCTCCATCGTTACAAACGCAGTAATACGCCGAAATCGTCTGCCAAACTGCACGCTTAAAAGTGTCGTAGTTTGTATTTGGATATTCAAGGTTAAAGGTCGTCTGAAAATCCTTATTCATCCGTACCGTATATTCAAACCCTGCCTTATCCAGCAGATTAGAAACATGAATGACAAACGGCTCTTGTTCGCGGGAGCGGCTTAAGCCCAATTCCAAATCGGCATGGCGCACAGCCAACTGACGTTCAACTAATTCACGGTAGGTCATTCTTTGATACCCATTAAATATTTTATCCGTCTGTACAACTTCTTAACCCACGAAATATTTACAAATGTATAAATCTTTGTTACAACTTCGCCGTCATACTGCGCATTTTCCCGTGCAGCCCGAAATTTTGCCCGGGCTTCTTCAGGGCTGTCCGCCCAAATGCTCAATGACCAGGACTTACCGTCAAAGCGGTAAGAAAACGTGTACTCATTCATAGGAGAAACCTTATGTATTTTGAAATCTATAAAGACGCAAAAGGCGAATACCGTTGGCATTTGAAAGCAGCCAACCATGAAATCATCGCTCAGGGCCAAGGCTACACCAGCAAGCAAAACTGCCAGCACGCAGTCGATTTGGTGAAAAACACTACCGCCGCGACCCCTGTAAAAGAGTTATAAAATCCGCTTTTACCCTAAGCCCGCGCCCTACGCGGGCTTTTTTGTCAGTCGCCGACTTTGCGGGAGCGATTGCCCGCCCAGTCGCGCCACGCTGCGTTTTGGTTTTCCAGCTCCGAAACATAGCCGCCAAACTCAGCGGCGTGTTCGAGCAGCGTTGCCGTCTTGCCGTCCTTCGGAGGACTCGGGCGTACCGGCGCGACCATCAACGCAGCAGGCGGTGTCGGCATGATCGCCTTTTCGACAACCTTAATTTCCGTAGCCGAGGGCGCGGTTGTAGAGCTGCAGGCCGTGATGGCCAAAGCCGTCAATACAATTACCGCTTGCATTTTTACGGTCTTGAGTAAGGACATTTTCGATTTCCTTTTTATTTTCCGTTTTCAGACGGCTGACTTCCGCCTGTTTTTTCGCCAAAGCCATACCGACGGCGTGTGCTTTGACTTCATATTTTTTAGCTTCCGCACGCGACTGTTCCAATTCGCGCGCATAGTTTTGAGCCGACAACAGCAGGGCTTGCGCCTTATCGTGCTCCATCTTGTCGATGACGGCCTGCTGCTTTGCAAACGCCGACTTATAGCCTTGATGGTGCGACACCGCCAAACCCGTGCCGACAAGCGCGATAATGGCAATCGGTTGCCAGTTATTCGCCAGCAGTTTCACGAGATTCATTCTCGACCTCCTGCCGTTTGACACTGACCAGCGAGCGCGCTACCGCATAGCCGCCGACAATGCCCAAATACACCGCCCAAATCTCCGCCGACGGATCGGGCAACATCACAAACTTAAACGTCCCAGCCGCGCAGGCAACGTTTGCCCACAGTTTCGAGTGCGACACATTACCTGTCGCCGGGTTTTTAAAAATATCAAAAATGCGCATTATTTATCCCGTAGGTTGGGCATTTATGCCCGACAAAATCAGTGCTTTTTTCTCGCAATGATTGGGCGGTCGTAATAACCACTGCCAATACAACGTGTTTCAATTCGGACTTCCCAATCATTTGATACCAAATTCAAAATCCAACAAATCAGACGTGCTTTCAGCATTTTCTCGCCTTGCGTTTACGCGCCGCACGTTTCGCAGCCGCCACGCCCGACTTGCCCAGGCGCATAGACGGATGTTGTTTCAAATAGCCAATACTGGCAGGCTTAATCTCAAATTCAGGCATCTGCGGTTTCAAGACAGACAGAGCCAAAGCAATCAAAGACTTTTTCATACCTTCGCCGCTCCCAATTCCATCGCAATCGCGTCCGCAATCGCGCGGCAGATGCCCCATTTAGTAGTCTTAAACAAGGCCAAATCAGTGTCGTTACTGATAAAAAACAGCTCAAACACAATGCCGCCGGCTTGCGCATAAGCCAGGCGCGAATGCTGGCCCGCGTTGTCGGGTTTAAAGCCGTCTTCGCCGCGCAGTTTCCAGCCGGTTTTCTTGGCAACAGCCTTGCTCAACACCTGACACCAGCGTTTGTTTTTGACGGTACTCAACGCCTCAATGCCAGTGGCCGTTTTCGCGGTGGCCGCATTGGTATGGAACTCAATCGCCACATCCGAGCCGCGAATCAGCTTGACCGCTTCGCGCAGCGGCATATTGCCTTTGCCTTCGCCGTCGGTGCGTACGGTCAAGCCGTAATCGTTACGCAGGATTGAAGCCACGATGTTGCGCATATCCTGCGCCAAGTCCGCCTCACGGTCGGAGCCGTTGCACGCGCCCGGGTCGGTGTTGCTGTGTCCGGCAGTCAGACAAATAATTTTGCTCATTAAAGCCTCCCTCAAAATCAGATTAAAATGCACTTTCAGAGGCTTACATTTTCAATCGGCATGGCTTTTGCAGCGGTCGAAACAGTGTCAGTAGGCAACAAAAAGGCCGCCTGAAATTTCAGACGGCCTTGGCATGATTCAACCTTATTTGATTTTCATCGGACAAGTAAATGTGTCAAATGGTTCATCTCCGGTCAACACGGCTAAACAATCATTTATAGGCAGATTAATACCTTTACGGGCATAGACAGTTGCCTCAGCTTCAGGAGGATGTTTAATTTGCTCTTTACAAGCGGCCATAGCGTTGTCGTAGTTCTGTTTATAATTGGCAACCATAGCGTTTTGGTTTTGTCTGGCGGTAAAGTAGACATATGCAGCATTGGCGGCATTGGTACACTGATACAATCCAGCCTTATCTTCCAAAAATGGCCCACCGAAAGTTTCATCGGCTGATTTGGCGACAGCGACAAAAGCCTTGTTAAATGTCTTGACCTCCGCCAAATTGCTACCGTTTAACACCATGCCGCGGTTCTCCTTTTCAGCTTGAGTAAGCAATGCCACCAATTTTTCCGCATGGCTTTTCAGTTCGCCGTGCCGGCGGATTTTGTCTAAATTATTCTCCCCTATAAAGTATTCTTCGTTTTTCAGGCGCTCCACGATTTTCACTTTCGGGTCAGGCTGAGTTTCTTGCTGTGCTGGGGCTGTCGGTTTGACTTCCTCTGATACTTGCCCACACGCTGCCAAGCCCAACGCCAGCAGCACAAAATAAAACGTTTTCATATTCTTCTCCAAAATAAAATGCCATACATCTGCATGGCATTCCATTCTAGAACAAATTTTCCTGCTCCGCTTCCTTATCCGCCTGTTTCAGAATCCGCCACACATGGCGGTCGCTTAGGCGGTGTGCCAAGGCCAAATCGTTAACGGCCTCATAAGCAGGGGTACCGCCTGCCGTCTGTCGGTCAAACTGACTGCGGATTTTACGGTTACGCAGCTCATACAAGGCCGTCTCGCAACGGGGTATAAACAGATTGCACGGAGCCATTGCCTCCACCAGCCGACCGGCCGCCTCACTGCCGATAATCTCCTCCAAGTACGCAACACGGGATTGACTGTTTTTCGTATAACCCTGCCGCAACGGATAAGTCGTACCGCCCATCAGGCGCACCAACTCCAGCGTTTCATTAAACCCGATGACCGTAATCAACGCCTGCACACTATCAGGGAGCAGATGCTTGACCGCGCCAAAATCTGCCGTCTCATACATCACACAGCCCCTTTCTTACGGCGGTTCGCCGCAATCTGCAACGCCGCCACCAGCTTGTGCATATTGCCGTCGGACAACCATTCCACGCGGTCAACCTTAAACATCTTTTTCGCCGTACCGTGCGCATAATTCCAAGTCCAGCCGTTATCCAGCAGCAGGGCTTCGATTTTCCGCATCATAGGATCGGCAGAAGAGCGGCGGTTCGGCCGTCGGCCTGCCGTTTTTTTCGGCGCAAACCCATGCTGGCGCAAATCCTCGACCACGCGCTCCAGCTCAGGGATACTGCACTCCGTACACGACCGCTTGCCCGTCACGCGCTCCAACACCGCGCGATAGGTACCGTCGTCTAAGCCCAGCTCCTTTTGAGCAATCTTAATTTTCGCAATCAACGCCCGGCGCATTATTTCTCAAATACAACATATAGTATAAATTAGCGCATATTATACCAATAAAATACAATATATAGTATTAAGTCGATGTTTTTTTTGCGAAACTGACAGACACAAAAAAGGCCGTCTGAAACAGGTTTTAAACCCCATTTCAGACGGCCTTTAATCAAGCTTTAAACGCCAAAGAAAAATAAAATCAACGCAAGAAAAAACCAAACCACCCCGAAGCAGTAATAAATAAAGGCTTTTTTTCGGGCGCGCATAGCCTCTTTTTCTCCTTCTTTCACTTTTCCCCACACGAGAAAAGCGGTTTCCAATTTTCGGTTGGCATTTTCAACTTGAGCGTGGATGTAGAAGGAATCGCGTGCGGCAATTCTTAAAAATTCCAGCTCATCAGTATTTAAATTTCCGTTTTCCATCACACCAACTCCTGCTCCGTAGGCTCAATCACAAAATCCTCAAGCCCCGACACAATCTTAATTCCCGGCACTTGGCCGTCTGAAAAACGCTCTTTTTGATTCAGGATGGCGTCTTTGTCGATTTCCTTCTTCGTACGGACAAACTCGGCAAAGGCGGATTTCTCCGAGAGCCATGCCAAGACGGCGGCCACGCCCGTTACCTTGACGGATGGTGGACGGATGCGCCATTTAATCAGGCCGGTGGTAAAGTCCACGGTTTTGGTTTTACCGTTTTCCGTCAGCTCGTCCTTATGTGCCTCGCAGTATGCGGCCACACGTTCGGTCAGGCTCATGATTTCGGCACACATCGGCGCGGCTTTGGCGGCATATTCTTCTTCGATGACCGCTTTTTTGTCTCCAGCTTCGGTTTCCAGGCGTTTGACTTCGCGCTGCAAGTCGCCGATTTGGCGGATAAATGCGGTAACTTCCGCTTTGTCTTGTGCCGCTTCGATCGCGGGCTGTTTGATTCGGGTTTTAGCCATTTTCTTTTCCTTTCGGGTTGGGTTTAACATTTCGGCTTGCTCAAGCCTTGTTCGCGTTCGCGCTGGGCAAGTGCCTCAACTTTCGCGCGGTGTCTCAAAATCTGCTCGGTGGCGGTTTCAGCCGAAGGCGGTATAAGTGACTTGTCTCTTAACACCTCTTTAATTACGCCCTGTATGCGGCTTAAAGCCGATTTTCCCTTCGCTTTTCCCTCTTCCGTGAGGTGGTAATGGTGTTCCAGCTTCAACGGCTCCGGCGGTGGAGGCAGCTTGTCTAAAAAGTCTTTCGGACTCGGCCAGCGGTTGGTCTCATTCGCCAGCACCATAAAGGCCGTCTGAAAGCGCGATACATCTCGCGCTTCGTCCCACGCCCGGCCGTGCGCCAATACACGGCTCCATGTTTGCGCAGTCGCGGCCACAGTATCGGCAGCCGGCGAACCGCTCAGACGCAGGGTCAAAAGCATGGTCAGGCCGTCGATCATGGCGTTATGCAGTTGGGTAGGTAGTTCTTTCATTTCTTCAGTCCTTGCAGCGATGCGGCTGCGGTCAAGGTTTGGCTGGGGTTGGCCGGTAGTGTGGCGCGGCGGTTGGGTTGGTTTGTCTGATTCCCTGCGCTTGGCTGGCCAACCCAGCCCGCAAGGATTTCATACAGGTAGCCGTGCGACTTCAGCGGCGTTTTCAGACGGCCTTGGTCGCGTGCATTGACCGTCTCGTTAAAGCCATGAATCCAAGCCTCGGCAGGTGCGGGGAAACAAACCCCGTCGCGTGCCGCCTCCTGCGCCTTAATCATCGGCAGCAACTCATTCAGCAGTTTTGCGGTACGCGCCCAAGAGAGCTGGGACTTGGCAGGGCGGAACAAACCGATATACCGTATCGCCGCCTTGCCCATTTCAGCATCCATCTCCAACACAGCCTTTAATACCGCTGATGCGTCTGCGTCATTGATTAAGCTGTCCAGGCTATGCACCGCCCCGCAGTTCGGGCATTTGATGTTCATGACTCGCTCTCCCATAATGTTCGACGTTCAACCGTCTTAACGGTCTTGACGGCTTTCCGTTCCCATCTTCCGCAGTGGCGGCATTTGCGTGATTGTTTATTGGCATAAATCCATTTGTGATGCCATTCAGTTAATGCACACCCTCCGATACGTTCGTATTCGTCCCATTTGACTTCGGTAACCACCTCTGTTTCAGGGGTTTTCACAAAACAAAATGTCTCAACTTTTTCGGAGCTGTAATAAATCCTGCTGCCAATAAAGTCTCCAAGACCGTCTTCAATAAACCAGCCGATATACCAGCCGAACCCATCTTTAAACTTAACAATTCGCGGATAAGCTCCCGAAGCTTCAAGCAGTTTGGATTTTTTCTTCAAAAATCGGAAAATATAGCCAATGTATTTAGGGTCTTTTTTAGGGTTGTATTGCTCAATGTCCATCACACTTCCTCCCATAAAGTTATCGCCCGAGCCAAAGTTTCCGCCTCGGCAGTCTTCCACATCCCGTCCGGCGACCGCGCAGCAATCACAAATCCCTCGCCGTCCTTCTTCATCAACATCAGCTCGCCACGGTCTTCGATCCATTCTGCAATTTCTTTTTGATTCATTTCTTAAATCCTTTTAAATCAATACCTTATATTTTCAACAAGGCAAAAAAATATAGAGCAACATCAACGGCTTACCGTTTTAATTGTCGTCATACCCGTCATGGCCTTCACCTATCATGTGCAACACGACGATTCGGGCCAGCATTTCAAGCCAAATCCCCAGCAGCACCAACACCGCCAATCCGACAACAAACCAAATCATTTTTTCTCCTCCTTCTTCTCGGCAGGCCGTCTGAAACGCGCCTGATATTCCTCAATTTCGCGCTCTCTGTTTTTTTGCGCCATTCGCGCCGTCGCACGCCTGCGGTGTTGTCCCCAAGCCTGCCAATCCGTATTACGTCGTCCAAAACTCATTTCACACATCCTTTCACAATCGCCTTATCGCCATATTTCGCGCGGATTTCCTTGACCACCCGATCCAAAGCCTCTTGTTTCGCCGTAGGGCTCAATGGCTTATCGCTCATAAACAATCCCTTTCATTTTTTCCTCCGTACTCATCGACTCGTATTGCTCGCCCAAAGCTTGAGCCTCCAAATCCGCCATCCGCTCGCGGCGCGACATTTCCAACTTCGCCGCCGACACCACCGGCTTAGAGCAGCTATGCAGCATCGTTCCCGCCAAGACCGCCCAAAACAACAACCAAAAAGCCAAACCGATCCACTTGGTTTTCCGTTCGCAAAACAAATTAGACATTTTCCTATTTCCTTATAAATCAATTACTTAATATTTTTTCAAGGCAAAAAAATTATTGCGTACCCAATCCGCCTTAACCTGCGCCGCCCATTCCTTGGCTTCCTCTTTGCTCTCGAAGCGTTTCCGTAGTCGGCGGATTTGCAACCATGCAAAGCCTTCTTTGCGCTTGCCGCGTATATCCGCACGCCAAATCTTCCGCCGTTTATGGGTTTCATAATCGTGCCAAGTGTCCTCATAGACTCCGGCGTGTACCGCATATTCGTGTCTCATTTCAGACGGCCTTTCTTATCGGATAATCAGGGAGCTGTATTTCTTAACGATACCGGCCTGCATCTTGATACCGTTCTTGTTCGCCGTGCGTACCGCGCCGCGCATCAATTTGCTCATCCGGCGCGTATTGCCGTTACTATGTTTAACCAGTTCCAGGAGCGTTTCTTCGTCCGCATCAGGCAAAGCCGCTTTCGCAATCTCAAAGAGCTCGTCATCCGGCAAAGATTCGCCCAAATTCAGCGCAACAGACACGCGGCTATAAAGTTGCACCAGCTCGCCATGCTTACCGCGCAAATTCGCAACCAGTCGTGGCATACCGCTCAATACCAAGCCGCAGCCAGTCTCATCGTGCAGACGGCGTACAATTTCAAGGGCGCGTAAAGGCAGGTTTTCCGCTTCATCGACCACAATCAGACGGCCCGAATCGCGCAGGCGGTCAGATACAGACTCAAACAAATCATTCAGGCTGCCCATCGCTGATACCTTCGCCGCAGTCGCCAACTTGCGCATCAAGACCAAAGCCGTAAAGCTCGGATTAGCCTCAATCAAGATGGCCGCGGGGTTTTTCTCGCAGTAGTTTTGACCGCCTGCGTCTTGCCCAAGCCGGCCTGACCGTAGATCACCACCGTTTCACCACCTTCGTGCGCATCGCGCATCACTTCCGCGATTCGGCGTGTCGTCTTAGTCGATACAAAACCCAACACCAGCTCTTCACGTTGCGCTTTACTGTCCTGCATCTCCAAAAACGCCTCGATTTTCGGCTCGATGGTTTCATAATTGCCGCCTTTTTCCGCATAAGTGCCGTTCAGATACATACTGATGGATGCCGGCGAAGTACCGATACCGCGTGCCAGTTGGGTTTGGTTCATGCCTGATTTGGCTTTAAATTCAGCCAGTTTTTGTTGCAATGTATGATTGATTTGTTTCATTTTTTTAGTCCTTTTAAAAGAGGTTTAAAACCGTTTTAACTTCTATCCGCCTCAAATAGCACAAAATCGTCCGTGCCCGTTTTCGGCAATACCGCATACTCCGCCTCGATGACGTTTCCGCCCAAATGTCCCAGCTCGTCCCAAACCGCAGCCTGTTCCAAAGCCGGATTGACTTCCGCGTTTGCGAGCTTGATTGCATTTTCCGCCCGCTTGATTTTGCCTTTTCGGCGTTTTTCCGCCAGTTGGTCGATACGAGCCGTCGGGAAAGCCTCGCGGGTATTGCCGTTGGCCTGCGCCTTAGTGATAAACTTGCCGTCCATATCAAACACATTGACCGCCGACGCATCGCTCAAATCGTAGCTGACCCGTACCTCGTCCTTGTGATACTCCGCCAGCTCAGTTGAGAAATAAGAGTTGTTGAACAAATCCAGCCAACCGCGCTGTACCTTTCGCACCTCTTGCGGCATAAACATCGTCGCCAGTTCTTCCGCCGACAACATATCCGGCGCGATACCGTCCTGTTCCAGCCTCATTTCCCGATAAGCCTTCGGCGTATAATGCCCGCCGTCAGGATGTCGGGGCAGCTCGCCGTGCGGGCGGTTGTTGTATTCGTCGATACACTTGACCACATCCGCGATAAAGCGCGACCAGCTCGGCAGTTTTTTCAAATATTTCTGTTGTTCCTCCGTCAATTCCTTGCCTTTTTCCCAAGCGTTAAAAGCACTTTCCATCTTGCGGTACATCAGGTTCTTCGTGCTGCTGTCCATCCCCGCGCCCGCAAACGTCTCATACTGCCGCGCCATCTCAATAAGATTGTCTTTCCACCATCGCTCAATGATGCCGCGTCCTTGCGGATTGCCCGCGATACCCGTTTCATGCCGGATACCAAGTCGGGACGTAATACCCGTGATTTCATGGTCTATCGTCTTGCCGGTTTGGCCGCCGCCGTTATCCGAGTAATAGATAATAGGCAAACCAAAATGCTTGACCCCGATACGCAGAGCGTCCGATACCGCCACACAACTTTCAGCCAACGAAACCGAAAACCCAACCACAAACCGCGTACAACCATCAATAATCACCGTCACTTCCGGCTTAAACGGCCTGCCGTGTACCGGATGAGCCACCTTCGCCTTAAAGCTGTGGCCGTCGCCGATCCAAACATCGTTCGGCTTCAAAGCCCCCCAATCACGTTTCACATAAGGCAGCAGCGATTTATAAGCTGCCCCCGTTTTCCTGCCGCGCTCCTGCATAATCAACGGGAGCTTGTCCCAAACGCGCCGCACCATACTCAAGTTAGGCACATCATTGACCGGCATATTTTCCGCTTCCGCCCACTGCACAAACTGGCGGTAGCTGTGTGCCAGTTTCGGCGCTGACGGGATATTGTGAAACTGCATAAACATCGGCAACCAACCGTAGCTCTCAATCGGCTTAACCACCTTCGTCGTCTTCGGAGCCAAAGCAACCAACCGCTCTGTCGCGTTTTCCGCTTTCAAATAAGCAGAAATCCAGCCGTCTAAAGTACGTTCGCCAACCTTTGCCGACCGGCTGCGGTCATTGGCCTTTTCCAAATTCCCTAGCGTGACCGCGTCCAATTTACCTTCTGCCAGCAAGCCCAAAAACTGAGCCACCGCAGCCTTCGCAGAGCAACCGTATTGATATTTAATCCCCAACACCGCCGCCACCACCGCACATCGCGCATCCGCCACCGACCGTTGTTTCTCGTTCAACAGCTTGGCCGCTTCAGCCAGTGCCTGAGCCGACATCGCCGTCCCCGGTCTGACTTGGGGCAGGGTTTTCGGCATCTTCTCCGCCAGCTCGTCCGACTGCCGTTTCATGATGGCTGCTCGGATTTCGGCAGGGAGGGAAGCGATTAAGTATTTTTTCAGACGGCCTCCACGCGCTTTGCCAACTTCTTCGATGTACGGCCAGCCTTGTGTCTTGGCTCGCTTCTCAATCGCCTGTCTTGATACTTGTAGATTTGGCAACCGTAAATTTGCGAGTTCTGATGATGAAAGACTATCTGTTTGCATATAAAACTCCACTTATCCCGCTTTTAGTTCATTTGTAATCATTTGCATGATTTCTTTTAAACATCTGCGTATAATTAGTGCGAAGCACTTAATACTGGCTTGAAATTACGTTCTTCATAGCGTGTCGGCCAAATTACTTCAGGTGGGACGCCTATTGCATCTGCAATGATTTTTTCTCCTTTCAAATAAGGGAATTGCAATGCGCCTTTCAATGTATTTGGTGACAAGCCGGATGCAACACTAAGAGCTCTTACTGACCAACCACGTTTTTTGAGTGCTGCAACAATATCTGCGCGGTGCCAATCTGCGTTTTTTTGTACCATTTCACTTACTCCATACGTTAAACCGTTTTTCTAACCGTTTGTTCTTGGTTGATTGAATAATATATGCAACCAGATAATATGTAAAGCGGTTGCATAGAGAAAAATATAAGCTTTCGCTTAGGTTTTCTGTATGTTTTTGTTTATTAAACGAATTAATTTTATGCAACAAAATACATTTAGTTGCATAGAAAGTTGCATAGATATTTTTATGTATGCAACCACATATAGAGATAACTTATGAATACTTTTAAAGAAAGATTGACCTACTTATGGCGCGATAACCCAAAGCCTGCGGTTATTGCAAGAGATATTGGAATGAGCCCGCCCGGATTTAACCGGATTTGGTATAACGACGGCCTTCCAAACACTGAAACCCTTATAAAGATTCAAGAATCTACCGGGTGTGATTTGAACTGGCTGCTGACCGGCAAAGGCTTACCGTATCTTGATAAAGCCAGACCAGAAAACGCCGGGGCATTCTCTGTAAGCAGAAATTCTGATGGAATTACTGACACTATGGGCAACCCTGTCGACTTGTCAGAGTTTGTATTCGTGCCGCGCTACAACGTAGCCGCAGCAGCAGGGTATGGTGCACCGGTCTTCGGCGAAGAACCTTTGTTCTGCTTGGCTTTCCGGAAATATTGGATTGACAACTATGTGACCAAACAGCCGGAAAAGCTGTCTGTAATTACCGTTAAAGGCGATTCAATGGAGGGTGTGCTCAATCATGGGGATTCCATTCTCATCAATCACGCCGAAACCGACCCGCGTGACGGCCTATATGTCTTGCGTATAGGCAATGACCTCTTTGTCAAACGTGTGCAACGTATACCGGGCAAACTGCTTGTAACGTCTGAAAATCCACGTTACGCACCGTTTGAAATAGATTTGAGTAATGCCCAAGACGACATCGCCATCATAGGCCGTGTTGAGTGGTATGGCCGGAGTATTGATTAAATCCATTTTAAAAACCTCTTAAAACAGTTTTAAAAATTCCCTAATCTCGTCAGCTTTAAACAGAAAACCGCGCATTCCGGCGCGGTTTTGTGAAAAAGCTGGCGTAACTTTTCCGGATACAAAAAAACGCCGAAATCCACATCTTTCGAAGATTTCAGCGTTTTTTTACTCTATTTGTTCCTTGTGCAAAAACTAACAGTCCCCCACACTTTAGTCTATTGAAACAATAGATTAAATATCCAATTCTGCCGTATCGCCTTCTTTTTCCATCCATGCGCGGCGGGCAGCGGCTTCGCCTTTGCCCATCAGTTTGACGAAGATATCGCGTGTTTCGTCATCTGCACCTTCTGGGATTTGCACCTGCAACAGACGGCGGGTGTCGGGGTGCATGGTGGTGTCTTTGAGCTGGTCGGGGTTCATCTCGCCCAAGCCTTTGAAGCGGCTGATGGAATAAGCAGTTTCTTTGACGCCTTCTTTTTGCAGTCGCTCCAAAATGCTGTCGAGTTCGTTTTGGTCGAGGGCGTAGAATTTGCGGGCGGGTTTGCTTTTGCCTTGTGCGTTGACATCGACGCGGAATAGCGGCGGCTGGGCGACGTAGATGTGTCCGTCGGCGACTAGTTTCGGGAAGTGGCGGTAGAACAGGGTCAGCAGCAAAACTTGAATATGCGAGCCGTCCACGTCGGCATCGGACAGGATGGCGATTTTGCCGTAGCGCAGGCCGCTTAAGTCGGGATTGTCATTGATTCCATGCGGATCAACGCCGATGGCGACGGAAATATCATGGATTTCGGCGTTACCGAAGAGTTGGTCGGGGTGGACTTCAAAGCTGTTGAGCACTTTGCCGCGCAGGGGCAGGATGGCCTGTGTAGCTTTGTCGCGGGCAAGTTTGGCAGAGCCGCCGGCAGAATCGCCTTCGACGAGGAAGAGTTCGTTTTCGCGAATGTCTTCGCTTTCGCAGTCGGTCAGCTTACCGGGCAAGACAGCGACGCCGCTGCCTTTTTTCTTTTCAATCTTTTTAACCGAACGCATCCGCGCTTGTGCCTGACGGATGGCGAGTTCGGCGATTTTTTTGCCGTAGTCCACGTTTTGGTTCAGCCACAATTCCAAAGGATCGCCCGATACAGTGGCAACGAGTTTCAGCGCATCGCGGTTGGTCAGCTTGTCTTTGGTCTGACCTTGGAACTGCGGGTCGAGGACGCGGGCGGAGAGGACGAAGGCGGTTTTGCTGAACACGTCGTCGCTTTGCACTTTCACGCCGCGCGGCAAGAGGTTGTGCAGATTGATGAAGTTGTTGACGGCGTTAAACACGGCTTGTTTCAAGCCTGCTTCGTGCGTACCGCCCAGAGGGGTGGGGATGAGGTTGACGTAGCTTTCGTTGGCACACGAGCCTTCTTCCAGCCAAGTCAGGGCAAACGCGGCGCCTTCTCCGATACTGAAATCGCCGTTGTGGCCGTCTGAAATGTAGTTTTCACAAGAGAAGATAGGCACGGCTTCTTGCGCGTCGGCAATGAGGTCGGTCAGATAGCTTTTCAAGCCGTCTGGATAGTGCCAAGTTTGGGTGTATGTTTCGTTTTCGCCTTTAACCGGACGGGTCAGGGAAACGCGTACGCCCGGCAACAAGACGGCTTTGGCGCGCAATAGGCGCTCGAGTTCGGGAATGCTGTAATTCGGGCTTTCAAAATATTTGCCGTCCGGCCAGACGCGCACTTCGGTGCCGCTGTCTTTGACGGCGCATTTGCCCACTTCAGTCAATGACTCAATGACGTTGCCACCGGAAAAGACGATGCGGTGGACTTTGCCTTCGCGTTTGACCGTTACTTCAAGGCGGGTGGAAAGGGCGTTGGTCACAGATACGCCGACGCCGTGTAGGCCGCCTGAAAAGGCATAGGCGCTGCCGCCGTCTTTTTTGTTGAACTTGCCACCTGCGTGCAGACGGGTGAAGACGAGTTCGACTACGGGTACGCCTTCTTCAGGGTGCAGGCCGACGGGAATGCCGCGGCCGTTATCACGGACGGAAAGCGAACCGTCTTCATGAATTTGCACGTCGATTGCAGTTGCAAAACCACCTAACGCCTCGTCCGCCGCATTATCAATTACTTCCTGACAGATATGGGTCGGGCTGTCGGTACGGGTGTACATGCCGGGACGTTCTTTGACCGGCTCCAAGCCTTTGAGGACGGTAATGCTGGATTCGCTGTATTGATTGTTTTTAGCCATAGGAATAATGTAAAGGCCGTCTGAAAAGATGAAAAACAACGCTTTCAGACGGCCTGAAAGCGTTTGGGTTATAGGTTTTCTATTGGATTGCGACGGATAAAGTCTTCATAGCTTTCTATGCCGCGCAAGAAACGGGAGAGTTCGGTCAATGCGTCCAAATACACGCCGCGCTTGAAGTCGATGACTTCGTCAACTGGCGCCCAGTATTGGTGCCAACGCCAGCCGTCGAATTCAGGATGGTGGCAGGCGCGGAGGTTGACGTCGCTGTCGCGGCCGACCAAACGCAAAAGATACCAAATCTGTTTTTGTCCGCGATACGAACCGCGCCATTCGCGCCGCACCCAGTGGCTGGGCACGTCATAACGCAACCAGTCGCGCGTACGGCCAACGATTTTGATGTGTTGCGGCAACAGGCCGACTTCTTCGTACAATTCGCGGTACATGGCGGTCTCAGGGCTTTCACCCGGCTTGATGCCGCCTTGCGGAAACTGCCATGAATGTTCGCGTACGCGTTTGCCCCAAAAGACTTCGTTACGTTCGTTAATCAGGATAATACCGACATTGGGGCGATAGCCTTCTCTGTCTAACACGGTGTCGCCCTTCATTAAATTTAATCGTGCAATTTTCCCACAAATTGGACGGTTTTGACAAATCTTGAGGCCGTCTGAATAAGCACACAGTTTTTCCAGACGGCATGAAACCGTTTCTCAAAAAATGTTGTTTATGAATAAAACCATAGCTTCAGGCCGTCTGAAAAGGGAGAATTTTTTCTGCTTTAAGGTCTTGCATTCAAAAGCTTTTTGCCGTTTAATGCAAACCTTGCTGAATCAAGGGCAAAGGACACATGCCGGCCGCCCCCACAGTTTCCCTTTTGTAAGTGGCATCTGCCACCGCTGCAATATTTTTACCTCCCGAACAAAAGGTCTGAAACCATGAAAAAATCTTTGATGGCGGCGGCAATCTTGAGCCTCGTCTTGACTGCGTGTAGCGGCGGAAAAGAAACCGCCGCAGAATCTTCCGCATCTCAAACTTCCTCTCAAACGGATAAACTCAATATCTACAACTGGTCGGATTATGTCGATCCTGCCACGCTGTCTGCGTTTGAAAAAAATACGAATATCAACGTCCGCTACGATTACTACGACAGCAACGAAGCGCTGGAAGCCAAGCTGCTGACCGGCAAGTCGGGTTATGACCTGGTTGCGCCTTCTATTGCCAATGTCGGCCGCCAGATTAAAGCCGGCGCGTATCAAAAAATCGACAAATCGCAAATTCCCGATTACGCCAATATCGATCCCGATTTGTTGAAAATGATGGAAACCGTCGATCCAGGCAACGAATATGCCGTCCCTTATTTCTGGGGTATCAATACGCTAGCGATTAACAAACAGCAGGTTCAAAAGGCTTTAGGTACGGATAAGCTGCCTGAAAACGAATGGGATTTGGTGTTCAATCCTGAATACACCCAAAAACTGAAATCCTGCGGCATCAGCTATTTCGACAGCGCCATCGAGCAGATTCCTTTGGCTTTGCATTATTTGGGCAAAGATCCGAACAGTGAAAACCCTGACGACATCAAAGCAGCTGTCGATATGATGAAAAAAGTGCGTCCCGACATCAAACGCTTTACCTCGTCCGGCTACATTGACGATATGGCGGCCGGTAATCTTTGCGTATCGGTAGGCTACGGCGGCGACCTCAATATTGCCAAAACCCGTGCCAAAGAAGCCGGAAACGGTGTCGAAGTCGAAGTATTGGCGCCGAAAAGCGGCGTCGGTATCTGGGTGGATTCGCTGATGATTCCGCGTGATGCGCAAAATGTGGCCAATGCACACAAATATATCAATCACACGCTCAATCCGGAAACAGCGGCCAAAAACGGCAACTATGTGACTTATGCTCCTGCCAGCCGTCCGGCGCGTGATTTGATGGATGAAAAATATACTTCTGACGAATCGATTTTCCCAAGTAAAGAGTTGATGGAAAAAAGCTTCATCGTCTCTCCCAAGTCAACTGATGCGAGCAAACTCAGCGTTCGCCTGTGGCAGGCTTTGAAAGCAGGGCGATAATTAAAATTGAAATTTGGATACTCAGGCCGTCTGAAACAGTTTTTCAGACGGCCTGAGTGTTATAATTGTCAACACTTTTCAAATATCCTATCAGGAGAAACAGCGTTATGAACAATTCAGTCATCACCGTCATCGGCAAAGACCGTGTGGGCATTGTGTACGACGTTTCCAAAATTTTAGCGGAAAACCAAATCAATATTCTCAACATCAGCCAACAGCTGATGGACGATTTTTTTACCATGATTATTTTGGTGGACACTTCAAAATGCATCAAATCGCGTCAAGAGGTTTTGGATTTGTTTGCGGAGGAGAGCAAAAAACTCGCGCTTGATATCCGTATGCAAAACGAAGAAATTTTCCAAGCCATGCACCGTATTTAAGTCGGAGGAAGAGCCATGAGTATTCAATCCGGCGAGATTTTAGAAACCGTCAAAATGGTGGCCGACCAGAATTTTGACGTGCGCACCATTACCATCGGTATTGATCTGCACGACTGTATCAGCAGCGATATCAATGTGTTGAACCAAAACATTTACAACAAAATCACCACTGTCGGCAAAGACTTGGTGGCAACGGCAAAATATCTGTCTGCCAAATACGGCGTACCGATTGTGAATCAGCGCATTTCCGTTACGCCGATTGCTCAAATCGCCGCGGCCACCCATGCTGATTCTTACGTCAGCGTGGCGCAAATTTTGGATAAAGCTGCCAAAGCGATAGGCGTGTCGTTTATCGGCGGCTTTTCCGCGCTGGTGCAAAAAGGCATGTCGCCTTCGGATGAGGTGCTGATCCGTTCTATTCCCGAAGCGATGAAGACTACCGATATCGTGTGCAGCTCCATCAATATCGGCAGCACGCGCGCTGGTATCAATATGGATGCGGTCAAGCTGGCAGGCGAAACCATCAAACGTACGGCTGAAATCACGCCCGAAGGTTTCGGCTGCGCTAAAATAGTCGTGTTCTGCAACGCGGTGGAAGACAACCCGTTTATGGCGGGTGCGTTTCATGGTTCGGGCGAAGCAGATGCCGTTATCAATGTCGGCGTATCCGGCCCGGGTGTCGTAAAAGCCGCGTTGGAAAATTCAGATGCAACGACATTGACCGAAGTTGCGGAAGTTGTGAAGAAAACCGCTTTCAAAATTACCCGCGTGGGCGAACTTATCGGTCGCGAAGCCTCAAAAATGCTGAATATCCCATTCGGTATTCTCGACTTGTCATTGGCACCAACTCCTGCCGTCGGCGACTCGGTGGCGCGCATTCTTGAAGAAATGGGCTTGAGCGTCTGCGGTACGCACGGCACGACAGCGGCTTTGGCCTTGCTGAATGATGCCGTGAAGAAAGGCGGCATGATGGCTTCCAGCGCGGTCGGCGGTTTGAGTGGCGCGTTTATCCCTGTTTCGGAAGACGAGGGCATGATTGCCGCAGCCGAAGCCGGAGTGCTGACGTTGGACAAACTCGAAGCAATGACCGCTGTCTGCTCAGTTGGTTTGGATATGATTGCCGTTCCCGGCGATACGCCTGCTCATACCATTTCCGGCATCATTGCTGACGAAGCCGCCATCGGCATGATCAACAGCAAAACCACTGCCGTACGCATTATTCCGGTAACCGGTAAAACCGTCGGTGACAGCGTCGAGTTCGGCGGCCTGTTGGGCTACGCGCCTGTTATGCCGGTCAAAGAAGGTTCGTGCGAAGTATTCGTCAACCGAGGCGGTAGAATCCCGGCTCCGGTTCAATCGATGAAAAACTGATTGGATTGATAAACAAAAGGCCGTCTGAAATTGATTTTCAGACGGCCTTTTATTTTCGCAGGCTGATTATTTAAACATATTTTTAATAATGCCCATTACGCTGCGGGAAATGGCGTTGGTTACTTGGCGGTTGATTTGGCTGCCGATGGCGTCGGCAACGTTGTAGCCTAAACCTTGGCCGGATTTTTTACGTCCTCCGCTCAAACCGCCGATCAGTCCGCCGAGGATACCGGGATCGGCATTGGCAGCCTCTTTTTCTGCGGCTTTTTGTGCTTTTTCCTGCTCTTTGGCGACATTTGCGGCTTCTTTTTCAGCGGCAGCCTGGCTGTCTGCTTCGGTCAATGCTTCAAAAGCGGAGTAGTTGTCCACCATGTCTTTGTAGGTCGGATACAAGTCGTCATTTTGGAACAAGCGGTTGCGTTCCTCTGCGGCAAGCGGGGTTAAGGAAGATTGCGGCGGCAGGATGAGGGCGCGTTCTACCGGCTCGGGCATACCTTTTTCATCAAGGAAGGAAACGAGGGCTTCACCGACGCCGAGTTCGGCAATCGCTTCAGCAACTTTGATATTTGGGTTGCTGCGGAAGGTTTCGGCAGCGGCTTTGACTGCTTTTTGGTCGCGCGGTGTGAAGGCGCGCAGGGCGTGTTGCACGCGGTTACCCAGTTGGCCGAGAATGGTATCGGGCAAGTCGAGCGGGTTTTGGGTAACAAAATATACGCCCACGCCTTTGGAACGGATCAGGCGCACGACTTGTTCGATTTGTTCGACCAACGCATTGGCGGCATTGTCGAACATCAAATGCGCTTCGTCGAAGAACATCACGAATTTTGGTTTGTCCAAATCGCCGACTTCGGGCAGGGTTTCAAACAACTCCGCCAGCATCCACAGCAAAAACGCGCTGTACATACGCGGAGAGCGCATCAGTTTTTCGGAGTTGAGGATGTTGATGATGCCTTTGCCGTTGTCGGTTTGCATCCAGTCTTGCAGGTTGAGGGAAGGCTCGCCGAAGAATTTTTCTGCACCTTCGTTTTCCAAAGTCAGCAGTTGGCGTTGAATCGCGCCGATACTGGCGGCAGAAACGTTGCCGTATTGCGTGCGGTATTCCGAAGCGTGGTCGGAAACGTGTTTCAACATGCTGCGCAGGTCTTTTAAGTCCAGAATGTGCCAGCCTCTGTCGTCGGCAACTTTAAACACGAGGTTGAGCAGGCCTTCTTGCGTGTCGTTCAGATTCATCAGGCGCGCCAAAAGCATAGGGCCCATTTCTGAAACGGTTACGCGTACGGGAATACCGGTTTCTCCGTAAACATCCCAAAAGCGCACGGGGAAATTTTGCAGCCAGTGCTCGCCCAAATTAAACTCGGCGATGCGTTCGCCCACTTTGCCGCTGTTGGTACCGGCTTGTGCGATGCCTGACAAATCACCTTTGACATCGACCAAGAATACAGGGACGCCTTCGCTGCTGAAGGCTTCCGCCATGCGGCGCAGGGTAACGGTTTTACCCGTACCGGTCGCACCGGCGATCAAGCCGTGGCGGTTGGCCATTTTGCCTTGGATTTCGAGCGTTTTCCCGTCGGCACGCGCAATTTGAAATGTAGTCATGATTATTCCTTAGAATCCGTGATGTGAAACAATTTGTTGTCTTAAAAAACAAGCATTTTAACGTTTGCGGCAAGGGGATTCAACCAAGCAAAGTTTCAGACGGCCTTAAGTTTTGCAAAGGTTTTTTTGCAGTGATTGGACAAGGTTGAAATCTGCTATAATTCCATCCAATCCGCAACCGTCTGACAAGGCGGTTGTTTTCTTTGTTTTTTGAATATTTTTTACGAAAGCGAAAGTCGGAATGACTGCACAACAAGCCCCTTTGGGCGAAAAAACCATGGCCGTGCTGATGGCGATGTTGGTCGCGCTGATGCCGTTTTCTGTCGATGCCTATCTGCCTGCGATTCCCGAAATGGCGAAGTCGTTGGGTTCGGACATCCACCGCATTGAGCAAAGCCTGAGCTTTTTTATGTTTGGCGTGGCGTTTGGTCAGGTGGTCGGCGGTTCGGTTTCGGATATTAAAGGTCGCAAACCTGTCGCCTTGGTGGGCTTGAGCATTTACTTTGCCGCCGTTATCGGTTTGACGATGGTGAATAATGTCGAGCAGCTGCTGAACTTGCGTGCCGTGCAGGCGTTTGGCGCGGGGATGACCGTGGTGATTTCCGGCGCGATGGTGCGCGATTATTATTCCGGACGCAAAGCCGCGCAGATGTTTGCCTTAATCGGCATCATTCTGATGATTGTGCCATTGATGGCGCCGATGATTGGTGCAGGCTTGCAGAATTTGGGCGGCTGGCGCATGATTTTCGGCTTTCTGGCCTGCTATTCGCTGCTGCTTTGGGGTTTGATGTGGTATTTCCTGCCCAAGCCGCACCAAAAAGGCAAAATCAGCATGGACGTGTTCGGCGTGGTGGCAGGCAGGTTTAAACGTGTTTTGAGAACGCGCGCCGCGATGGGCTATCTGTTTTTCCAAGCTTTCAGTTTTGGTTCGATGTTTGCCTTTTTGACCGAATCGTCGTTCGTGTACCAAAATCTGTATCATGTTTCACCAAACCAATATGCTTGGATATTTGCGCTCAATATCATTACCATGATGTCTTTTAACCGCGTTACCGCATGGCGTTTGAAAACCGGTACGCATCCGCAAAACATCCTCAAATGGGGCATTATCGTCCAATTTTCCGCCAATCTGCTGATGACGGTTTTGGTGTTGTCGCTGTCTTTGCCGCCTTTGTGGGCTTTAGTGCCATGCGTGATGTTTTCAGTTGGTACGCAAGGCTTGGTCGGAGCGAACACTCAAGCCTGCTTTATGAGCTATTTCAGCGCAGAGGGCGGCAGCGCAAATGCCGTTTTAGGCGTGTTCCAATCCCTTATCGGCGCATCGGTCGGCATGGCAACGACTTGGCTACATAATGGTTCCGCCTTGGTGATGGCCGGTATGATGTTGAGTTCGACCGTATGCGGTATCGTGCTGTTGTGGGTTTGCTCGCATCAGGCTTGGATGGAAAACGATAAAAAAGAATATGTTTAACCTTCGGGCCGTCTGAAAAACGGTTTCAGACGGCCTCAACACTATATTGAAGAAATTAACCATGAGTACCAGCAAACAACGCCCCATCGGCGTATTCGATTCCGGCGTCGGCGGCTTGACCAACGTTCGCGCCCTGATGGAACGCCTGCCGATGGAAAACATCATCTATTTCGGCGATACCGCACGCGTTCCCTACGGCACCAAATCCCGTGCCACCATCGAAACCTTTGCCATGCAGATTGTCGATTTCCTACTGGAAAACGATGTCAAAGCACTCGTCATCGCGTGTAACACTATTGCCGCGGTTGCCGGACAGAAAATCCGCCAAAAAGCAGGCAATATGCCCGTATTGGACGTCATCTCCGCCGGTGCGGAAGCCGCTTTACAAACCACCAAAAACAACCGAATCGGCATTATAGCGACCAATACCACCGTCAACAGCAATGCCTACGCGCGCGCCATCCATTCGAAAAACAACGACACGCTGGTGCGCACACAAGCCGCGCCCCTGCTTGTGCCATTGGTGGAAGAAGGCTGGCTCGATCACGAAGTTACCCGCCTGACCGTGCGCGAATACTTGAAGCCGCTTTTGGCCGACGACATTGATACGCTGGTGTTGGGTTGTACCCACTTCCCACTGCTCAAACCGCTTATCGGCTGCGAAGCACAAAACGTTACCTTGGTCGACTCCGCCATCACCACCGCCGAAGCCACCGCCAAAGCCTTAGCGCAAGCAGGTTTGCTGAATACAGAAAACGACAACCCGGATTACCGCTTCTATGTCAGCGACATCCCACTGCGTTTCCGTACCATCGGCGAACGCTTCTTAGGCAGAAGTATGGAGCAGATTGAAATGGTAACGTTGGGTTGATGGGAAATATTAAAGGCCGTCTGAAATTTCAGACGGCCTTTGCTTTATAGCAAACTCGAAATTTAAGCCACGAAATCCAAACCTATATCCAACGAGCGGCTGCTGTGGGTCAGATAGCCGAGGGCGATGCCGTCCACGCCGGTTTGTGCCACGCGCTTCAGGCGGTCGAAGCCGATGCCACCCGATGCTTCGCAATAGATGGTGTGTGTGTGGACGGTTTGTGTGTGGCAGCGGTTTGCCGCTTCTTTCAAGGTTTCGTCGTCCATGTTGTCCAGCAAAATCCGTTCCGCGCCAGCCGCGATGGCTTCGTCCAGTTGTGCCAACGTGTCCACTTCGATTTCCACGCAAGTCAACGGTCCGACCGCCTGCTTCGCTTGCCGAACGGCTTGGGCGATGCTGCCGCAATAGGCGAGGTGGTTGTCTTTGATGAGTACGGCGTCGTCCAAGCCCATGCGGTGGTTTACGCCGCCGCCTGCCCTGACGGCGTATTTTTGCAGGACGCGAAGCAGTGGGATGGTTTTGCGGCTGCACACGATGTCCACATTGTAACCAGCAACTTCGGCTACTGCATGTGCGGTGGCGGTGGCGATGCCGCTCAAGTGCGTAAGATAGTTGAGCGCGGTGCGTTCGGCAGCGAGCAGCGCGCGGGCGTTGCCTTCGACGGCGGCAAGCATCTGACCTGCGCGGACAGCTTGCCCGTCTTGGATTTCTGCTTGGAAGCGGACGGACGGATCCATCGTCTGAAAGGCAAGGCGCGCCAAATCCATGCCTGCTATTACGCCGTCCTCACGACTGATCAGGAAAAGTTTGGCGGTTTTGTCGGGAGCGATGACGGCTGCGGACGTAATATCGCCTCGCCTGCCTAAATCTTCGCTCAAGGCTTGTTCTACCATGGGGCGCAACAGGGTATCGGGTAGAGGTAGAAGATTATTCTCAGACGACATGAAGGTTCCTTTGTTGAAAAATTGATATTGCCCAATGGGGCAAAATTTAATTTGAGGCCGTCTGAAAATCAGTCAGCGGCTGCCCAGCGGTAGTCCGATATCAGAAATCAGCTGATCGGGCAGAACGTCATCTCGGAAGCGGTAAAGCTGCGCAGGACGGCCTTTACTGCCTGATACGCCGGTATCCGACGGCTCGATGAGGTTTTGCTGCTGAATCTGGCGGCGGAAGTTTTGCTTGTGCAGCAATCTGCCGCTGATAGCTTCGACGCTGTTTTGCAGTTGCAGCAGTGTAAATTCGGGCGGCATCAGTTCAAAAATCACGGGACGGTATTTGATTTTGGCGCGTAGGCGGGATAAGGCTGTCGCCAGTACGCGGCGGTGGTCGTGGCACATAGGCTGCCCCGTGAGTGCGAAGTTGAAGTTTTCCTGAGGCTCGGCTGCTTCCGCTATCAGGCCGCTTTCATACAGCATTTCATAGCGTTGCAAAACGTATTCTTCCGACCAATTTTCAGGTTCTACCCCCCAGCACAAATGAATGCGCTTGAGCCGCTTCTGGCGCACTTCCTCCGTATCCGCCAAGTTTGCCCAAATGCGCAGGCGGCTGACGATGGTATCGCGCAGCCCGCCGTCGGTGCGCAAATCTTCCCACGGGAAATAGCCGTAGCAGTCCTGCCATTTCGCGTCGGGGTGCAGGATGCTGTCGGCTGCCTCGCGCACCAGTCCCAAATAGCTGACGTACAAGACAGGCATGCCTTGCTCGTTTTGACGGCGCGTATCTACAAACGTATAAAGCTGTTCTACATAGCCCATAGGCTGCGATGTCTGTTTGGCAACCCACATCCTAACCCCTGCCTGCAAGGAGTGGCGAAGCGGTGCAAGCAGGCCATTGGGTAATAGCTCTCCTTTGGCAACTGTCAAAACCCTCAAGCTGCCATTTGTAATGGCAATCAGTACAGGAACAAGCTCGACGATACTTTGCGTATTGGCTGCTGTTTCAGGATAGGCATCCATGCGTGGCTTTCATTCAAGAGAAAACCTTATTGTAAACCAAAGCGGTTTTCAGACGACCTTGCATATTATACTCAAGTTGAGCATAATATAAAAACTATTTCAAAATATAAACGGCAAACCTTTATGCCGTCTGAAAAAACAGCCACAAGGAAACATCATGCAAACCGCCGCCCGCCGCTCGTTCGACTACGATATGCCCCTCATTCAGACGCCGACTTCTGCCTGCCAAATCCGTCAGGCGTGGGCGAAGGTTGCCGACACGCCCGACCGCGAGACGGCAGGCCGTCTGAAAGATGAAATCAAGGCTTTGCTGAAGGAGAAAAACGCGGTCTTGGTGGCGCATTATTACGTTGATCCGCTGATTCAGGATTTGGCTTTGGAAACAGGCGGATGCGTGGGCGATTCGCTGGAGATGGCTCGTTTCGGTGCGGAACACGAAGCCGATACATTGGTGGTGGCAGGTGTGCGCTTCATGGGCGAGAGCGCGAAAATCCTCTGCCCTGAAAAAACGGTGCTGATGCCTGATTTGGAAGCGGAATGTTCTTTGGATTTGGGTTGCCCGGAAGAGGCGTTTTCAGCGTTTTGCGACCAACACCCCGACCGTACAGTCGTAGTGTACGCCAACACTTCCGCCGCCGTGAAAGCGCGTGCCGATTGGGTTGTAACGTCTTCGGTGGCGTTGGAAATCGTGTCGTATTTGAAATCGCGCGGCGAAAAACTGATTTGGGGACCCGACCGCCACCTCGGCGACTACATCCGCCGCGAAACGGGCGCGGATATGCTGCTGTGGCAGGGTTCGTGCATCGTTCATAACGAATTCAAAGGGCAGGAATTGGCGGCGTTGAAGGCGGAACACCCCGACGCGGTGGTGCTGGTTCATCCCGAATCGCCGCAAAGCGTCATCGAACTGGGCGACGTGGTCGGCTCGACCAGCAAACTGCTCAAAGCCGCCGTATCTCGTCCCGAAAAAAAATTCATCGTGGCGACCGATTTGGGCATCCTGCACGAAATGCAAAAACAGGCGCCCGACAAAGAATTTATCGCCGCCCCGACGGCGGGCAACGGCGGAAGCTGCAAAAGCTGCGCGTTCTGCCCGTGGATGGCGATGAATTCGCTGGGCGGCATCAAATACGCCCTGACAAACGCACATAACGAAATCCTGTTGGACAGAAAGCTGGG
This sequence comes from Neisseria sp. P0017.S009, assembly GCF_051957375.1. NCBI lineage: Bacteria > Pseudomonadati > Pseudomonadota > Betaproteobacteria > Neisseriales > Neisseriaceae > Neisseria > Neisseria sp. P0017.S009. Next base: position 45,774 of record NZ_JBQCWL010000006.1, on the reverse strand, counting down.
CGAAGCCGCCAAACTGCCTTTGCAGCGTATGCTCGACTTCGCGGCAGGACTCAAGCGCGGGGATGTGTTCAACGGTATAGGCCCCGCCTGATTTGCCGTCAATATTGCCGTTTCAGACGACCTCTCAAACAAGGACAACACCATGCAAACCGATTGCGACGTATTGATTGCCGGAAACGGGCTGGCGGCACTGACGCTCGCCCTGTCGCTGCCTGAGTCGTTCCGCATCGTCATTTTGTGCAAAAACCGGCTGGACGACACCGCCAGCCGTCATGCGCAAGGCGGGATTGCGGCGGCGTGGTCGGGAGAGGACGATATCGAAAAACACGTCGCCGATACTTTGGAAGCGGGCGCAGGTTTGTGCGACGAAGTCGCCGTCCGTACCATCTTATCGCAGGGCAAACCGGCAATCGAATGGCTGCTGGCGCAGGGCGTGGCGTTCGATCGGAATCATAACGACCTGCACCTGACGCGCGAAGGCGGGCATACCTGCCGCCGAATCGCCCATGTCGCCGACTACACGGGCGAAGCCGTCATGCAGAGCCTGATTACCCAAATACGCCGCCGCCTGAACATCCGCGTTTGCGAGCGGCAGATGGCGTTGGACGTTCAAACCGAATCAGGCGCAGCGTGCGGACTGACCGTCCTCGACTGCCGAACGCAAGAAATCGACCGCATCCGCGCCCGCCATACCGTACTCGCAGGCGGCGGCTTGGGACAGATTTATGCCGCCACCACCACGCCGCCTGAATGCACGGGCGACGCCATCGCCATGGCGATACGCGCAGGCTGCGCAGTCGAAAACCTCGAATTTATCCAATTCCACCCCACAGGCTTGGCAAGGCCGTCTGAAAACGGCCGCACCTTCCTGATTTCCGAAGCCGTACGCGGCGAAGGCGGCATCCTGACCAACCAATCGGGCGAACGGTTTATGTCGCATTACGACCGCCGCGCCGAACTTGCGCCGCGCGACATCGTTGCCCGCGCCATCGCCGCCGAAATCGCCAAACAAACGCAAGACTTCGTCTCGCTCGACATCAGCCATCAACCCGCAGCGTTCGTCCGCCGGCATTTCCCGTCCATCCATCGGCACTGCCTATCCCAATGCGGTTTGGACATCACGCGCCAAGCCATCCCCGTCCGCCCTGTGCAACACTACACCTGCGGCGGCATCCAAACCGACCCCTGCGGCAGAACCTCCCTGCCGCAGCTCTACGCCTTGGGCGAAACCACCTGCACAGGGTTGCACGGAGCCAACCGCCTTGCCAGCAACTCCCTGCTCGAATGCGTCGTTACCGCCAGACTTGCCGCCCAAACCATCGCGGACGGACAAGCATTCCAAGCCGTACTGTCCCAAAGATCGTCTGAACACCCCTCCGCCGAAGCAGACACCTTTTCAGACGGTATCCAAAGCGCATTCAGCCGCCCCGTCCTGCAAGCGTTCAACCAACGCCATCTGGGCATTCTCCGCAACGATACCGGCCTGCGCCGCGCCATCGCCCAACTGCAGCTTTGGAAGCAAAACCAAGCCGAGCCGCACACCGCGTCTGAATACGAAAACCGCAACCTGCTCGAATGCAGCCTCGCCGTCGCCCAAGCCGCATACGCTAGACGGCAAAATATTGGCGCGCATTTTAATAGTGATTGTTAAGGTTGGCTGGTTAGAAAAAAATCGTTCAAATAAATTTGAATAGCATGGTTGAGAAATTGGCATTCAGTTTTTAGGGTTGCGTAAGTTGGGTTATTATTTTGTTCTAAAAGCAGAAAGACCGTCTGAAATATTTTTCAGACGGCCTTTGACTTCCTTAATATTTTATCTGCCTGACTGTTTCCACACGTTTTGCAGGTAGGCGTAGGTCAGCTCGGCGGTGTCGGACACCAGCGCGATGTCGCTGCCCAAGTCTTCGGCTTTGCCCACGCCAATAGGCAAGGCGCCGGCGGCTTTGATGGCGGCGACGCCGGCGGCGGCGTCTTCGATGCCGATGCAGCAGCGGATGTCCGCGCCCACGCCCTCGGCGGCGGCGAGGAAGATGTCGGGGGCGGGTTTGGAATGTGCGACGGCGGCAGGGTCGGCAATGGCGTCGAAGAAGTGGGTCAGCCCCATGCGTTCGAGCAGGAACGGGCCGTTTTTGCTGGCAGACGCAAGGGCGATTTTTTTGCCGTTTGCCCTCAATGCTTCCAGCAGGGGCAAAATGCCGGGATACACGTCTTCGGGTTTGACTGCCTGAATCATTTCGACGTAGTTGTCGTTTTTACGGCGGGTCAGTTCGGCGAACTCGGCTTCGCTGACGGTTTTGCCGCCGTGCGCGAGGATGCGTTTGAGCGAATCGTCGCGCGACACGCCTTTGAGCTGCTCGTTAAACTTGCGGTCGATGCTGATGCCCAGTTCTTCGGCGAGCTTTTTCCATGCGCGGTAGTGGTATTCGGCGGTGTCGGTGATGACGCCGTCGAGGTCAAAGAGCACTGCGGTAAAAGTCATTTTGCGCCCTCCTTATTTTTCCAACGTGACAGTGTGGCTGCTGTTGAGCGTGATGTCTTTGCCGTACACCTGCAAATCGAGCGGTTCGCCTTTGAGCAGGGTGAAGACGACGTTTTCTTTGCCGACGGCGACTTTAATCAGACGGCCGCGGTAGTTGATATGGAAGGCGTAGCCTGTCCATGCACTCGGCAGGAACGGTGCGAAGCTGAGTTTGCCGCCCCAGGTTTTCATTTGGGCGAAACCTTGGACGATGGCGAGCCACGAGCCGGTCATGGAGGTGATGTGCAGGCCGTCTTCGGTATCATTGTTGTAGTTGTCCAAGTCCAGGCGGGCGGTGCGCTGGTACATTTCCACGGCTTTTTCTTCTTTGCCCAGTTCGGCGGCGAGGATGGAGTGGATACATGGAGACAACGAGCTTTCATGAACGGTCATCGGTTCGTAGAAGTCGAAGTTGCGGCGTTTTTCGTCGATATTGAAACGGTCGCCGAAGAAGTAGATGCCTTGCAATACGTCCGCCTGTTTGATGAAGGGCGAACGCAGGATTTTGTCCCACGACCATTTCTGGTTGAGCGGCAAATCGTCGGGCGAAAGCGCGGACACGGGGCGGATGTCTTTGTCGAGGAAGCCGTCGTGCTGCACGAATACGCCGAGTTCTCCGTCATGCGGACGGTACATATTCGCGCTGATGTCCGCCCATTTTTCCAACTCGGCGGCACTCACGTTCAAATCCGGACGCGGGTATTTCGCCAAGGCTTCGTGGGTGTAATCCAATACCCATGCAGCGAGGGTGTTGGTGTACCAGTTGTTGTTGATGTTGTTTTCGTATTCGTTCGGGCCGGTTACGCCGTGAATCATGTATTTGCCGTTGCGTTTGGAGAAGTGGACGCGGTCCGCCCAGAAGCGGGACACTTCGACCAAGACTTCCAAGCCTTCTTTGGCAAGATAGCTTTCGTCGCCGGTGTAGTTGGTGTAGTTGTAGATGGCGTAAGGAATCGCGCCGTTGCGGTGGATTTCCTCGAAGGTGATTTCCCATTCGTTGTGGCACTCGATGCCCGTAAACGTCACCATCGGATAGAGTGCGCCTGCCAAGCCTTGTTCGCGCGCGTTGTGTTGCGCCTGCGGCAGTTGGTTGCGGCGGTATTGCAGCAGGTTGCGGGTAACTTCGGGTTCCGCTAGTGCGAGGTAGAGCGGCACGGCGTAGGCTTCGGTGTCCCAATAGGTCGCGCCGCCGTATTTTTCGCCGGTAAAACCTTTGGGGCCGATATTCAGGCGCGCGTCTTCGCCGTAGTAGGTGGAGAACAGTTGGAACAGGTTGAAGCGGATGCCTTGTTGCGCTTCGTCGCTGCCTTCGATGACCACGTCGGCGATTTCCCAACGGTGCAGCCAGCCTGCTTTGTGTGCGTCCAGCAAGGTTTCAAATGCAACGCCTGCGATTTTTTCCGACAAGGCGCGACCTGCGGCTTTCACTGCTTCCAAGCCCTGATAATCGCGGCTGGTAGTAACAATCACGCGTTTTTCAAAGGTTTCGGGCGTGCTGCCGACTTCGGCTTGGAAAGAATTAGAGACCTGCCAGTCGGTTTGGCTGTCGCTGAGAGCTTTGAAGCTGCCGGCGAAGGTTTGCTCGGCGTTGACGATGAATTGTTCCACGCCGAAAGGGTTGGCAACGGTTTGGGTGGCAATGTAGGAGAGGCCGTCTGAAACGCCTTTGTCCAATACCTGCCAGAATTTTTCTTCGTAGTTGGAGTCTTCGTTTTTCACGTCGGCGTCGATGATGGAATCGATGCGGACTTGGTGTGTTTTGCCGTCGACGGATACGGCTTCCCAGCGGATGACCGCCAGCTCTTTTTGCGCGACGGACAGGAATTTGCACACATCGAAACACACGCCGAATACGGTGAACGAGCGGCGCAACACGCCGTGCTGCATATCGAGTTCGACGGAGAAGCCGGCAACGTCGTTTTTCGCCAAGTCCACTTCCTGCCCATCGACAAAGATTTTGACTTTGCTGAAATTGAGCGCGTTGATGGCTTTGCCGAAATATTTGGGGTAGCCGTTTTTCCACCAGCCGACGCGGGTTTTGTCTGGGAACCACACGCCGGCGATGTAGGTGCCCAAGTGGCTGTCGGCGGAATAGGTTTCCTCAAAGCTGCCGCGCATACCCATATAGCCGTTGCCCAAGCTGGTCAGGCTCTCTTGTAGCCGTTTGTGTTCTTTTTCCAGTTTTGCCGAACGCAGCGTCCAAGGGCTGATTTCCATGATTCTTGTATACATTTATGAAGCTCCTGTTATTAAAATTGTAAGTTCGGCAAAGGTTTCAGACGGCCTTTGCCGATGGTATTGATGGATTATTCGCCGTGGGTCTCTTTAATCAGACATACTGAGAAGGCTCCCAGCAGCAAGATTGCGCCTGCAACCAAGAACATGGTTGCCTGATGGCTGCCCAGCATAGGGAAGAGGATAAAGCTCAGCAGGGAGGCGACGATTTGAGGCATACAGATAGAGCCGTTAAACAGGCCCAAATAAGTACCCATGTGTTTGCCTGAGAGGGCATTGGTCACAATCGTCAAAGGATAGGTAATGATACCGGCCCACGCAATACCGATTAAGGTATAAGACAACACTAGCGCGTATTGATTGCTGATGAAGAAAACGGAGAAGAAACCAAGCGCACCCAAAGCCAAGCAACCGAAATAACCGACTTTATGGTATTTATTCGGTACTTTTGCCAGAATAAACGAGCAGATGACGGCAGCAATGGATTGTACCGCCGCCAAAACGCCGTACCAGTTGCCTGCTTCTTGGTAGCCTACAGAGGAGGCATCAGTTGTCTGCCAAACGTTTTCCGCAATCGCGCCTGCCGAGTAAGTCCACATATATTGGAAGGCAAACCAGCAGAAGAATTGTACCAAAGTAACCGTCCAAAACGCTTTAGGCGCGGTTTTCAAAAGTTCGAACCAGTTGGCTTTTTCCTGATTCGCGGCGACATCGATGCCGTGATAGCGGGCGTAGGTTTCCGGATCGTATTCTTTGACTTTGAAGATGGTGAACGCACTGGTAATAATCAGCAACGCTGCGCCCACATAGAATGCTACGACCACGGTCTGCGGCACGACGCCTTTTTCGGCCGTGTTCGCCAAACCGATATACGCAAACACAAACGGCAGAATCGCCGCCACAACCGCGCCCGTATTCGCTAAGAAACTTTGAATCCCGTAGGCGTAGCTTTTCTGCTCCTCGTTGACCATATCGCCGACCATCATTTTAAACGGCTGCATTGCCATATTGGAGGACACGTCCAACAGCGCAATCATCAGCGCGCCAAACGACAAAGCCGCCAAAGAAGCGTAGCCAAAACCGAAGCTGCCCGAGTTCGGCATCAGAATCATGACGATAACCGCAATCAGCGTGCCGTAAAGCAGATAGGGCAGACGACGGCCGCCCAGGCGTGGCATCCAAGTGCGGTCTGAGTAGTAGCCCACAATCGGCTGAACCAACATACCGGCTAATGGCGGCAGAATGAAAAACCAGCCCAAATTATGCGGGTCGGCGCCTAAAGTTTGAAAAATTCGGCTCATTTGTGAGCTTTGCAGGGTAAAGGCCGTCTGAACGCCGAGATAGCCGAAGCTCAGCATCCAAATCGTACTTTTTGCCAGTGACGGCAAACCTTGTTTTGCTGTTTTTTGCGTATTTTCCGACATGAGGTAAATCCTTTATTTGAAAAGTATTTTTATTGAGAAATCTGAAAGGTTCCTTGGTGTGGTGTTCTCTGTCGTTATTGTTTGTGTGCGTACTTTCAAGGATATAGGTGCATTTTATGAAGCGCGCCGGATGTTGGCAATGTTTGTTCAAAGATAAACTGGCTTAAATCAAATTTTTTACGGTTTCGTATTGAAAATTTTGGAGACTGAAGGCATTGGTTCGGCTCGGTGTATATTTTGATCTTATTTCTATTTTCAGATGGCATTTGAACAAGCAAGTATTTGGGCAATAGGTTAAAATGGGCCGTCTGAAATTTGTTTGACGGAAACGAGAAAACTATGTCCCAACAATACGTCTATTCTATGCTGCGCGTGAGCAAGGTTGTGCCGCCGCAAAAAACCATTATTAAAGACATTTCCCTTTCATTTTTCCCCGGTGCAAAAATCGGTTTGCTCGGTTTGAACGGTGCGGGTAAATCTACTGTACTGCGGATTATGGCGGGCGTGGATAAAGAATTTGAGGGCGAAGCCGTGCCGATGGGCGGCATTAAAATCGGCTACCTGCCGCAAGAGCCTGAGCTTGATCCTGAGAAAACCGTGCGCGAGGAAGTGGAAAGCGGTTTGGGCGAAGTAGCTGCTGCGCAGAAACGCTTGGAAGAAGTGTATGCCGAGTATGCCAATCCTGATGCGGATTTTGACGCATTGGCGGAAGAACAAGGCCGTTTGGAAGCGATTATTGCGGCGGGTTCGTCCACGGGCGGCGGTGCGGAACATGAATTGGAAATCGCCGCCGATGCGCTGCGCCTGCCGGAATGGGATGCCAAAATCGGCAATTTGTCCGGCGGTGAAAAACGCCGTGTGGCTTTGTGCAAACTCTTGTTGAGCAAGCCCGATATGCTTTTGCTGGACGAGCCGACCAACCACTTGGACGCGGAATCTGTCGAATGGCTGGAGCAATTCTTGGTACGCTTCCCAGGTACCGTGGTTGCGGTAACGCACGACCGCTACTTCTTGGACAACGCAGCCGAATGGATTTTGGAACTCGACCGCGGACACGGTATTCCATGGAAAGGCAATTACTCGTCTTGGCTGGAGCAGAAAGAAAAACGTTTGGAAAACGAGGCGAAATCCGAAGCTGCGCGCGTGAAAGCGATGAAGCAGGAATTGGAATGGGTGCGCCAAAATGCCAAAGGCCGCCAAGCCAAGTCCAAAGCGCGTTTGGCGCGTTTTGAAGAAATGAGCAACTACGAATACCAAAAACGCAATGAAACGCAGGAAATCTTTATCCCTGTTGCCGAGCGTTTGGGTAACGAAGTGATTGAATTTGTGAACGTTTCCAAATCGTTTGGCGATAAAGTGCTGATTGACGATTTGAGCTTCAAAGTACCTGCTGGCGCGATTGTCGGCATCATCGGCCCGAATGGCGCGGGTAAATCGACGCTGTTCAAAATGATTTCGGGCAAAGAGCAGCCTGATTCCGGCGAAGTGAAAATCGGGCAAACCGTGAAAATGAGCCTGATTGACCAAAGCCGTGAAGGTTTGCAAAACGACAAAACCGTGTTCGACAACATTGCCGAAGGTCGCGACATTTTGCAGGTTGGCCAGTTTGAAATTCCAGCCCGCCAATATTTGGGACGCTTCAACTTTAAAGGCAGCGACCAAAGCAAAATCGCAGGTCAATTGTCTGGCGGTGAACGCGGTCGTCTGCACTTGGCAAAAACTTTGTTGAGTGGCGGCAATGTGTTGCTGCTAGACGAACCGTCCAACGACCTTGACGTGGAAACCCTGCGCGCGCTGGAAGATGCATTGCTGGAATTTGCCGGCAGCGTGATGGTGATTTCGCACGACCGCTGGTTCCTCGACCGTATCGCTACGCATATCTTGGCTTGTGAAGGCGACTCTAAATGGGTGTTCTTTGACGGCAACTATCAGGAATACGAAGCCGATAAGAAACGCCGTTTGGGCGAAGAGGGCGCAAAACCGAAACGTATCCGTTACAAACCGGTAACACGTTAATTAGGTTTGAACCAAAAGGCCGTCTGAAACTTTTAATGTTTCAGACGGCCTTTTATTTTTGATGTTTATGATTGTTTTCTTAATTGCGGATGGTTTTCCAATGTATCAATGATGATTTCAATCATGCGTGGAGCAGTTTGCGCCAAATCGAAGCCTTGACCTGAGGAAAGCCAGCGCCAAATCAAGCCGTCTAATGAAGACTTGATGAAGATGACCGCCATATCGATATCTAAATTATCCGCCAACGCTTTTTGTTGTATTGCGTCGGTCAGGACGGCAACAATTTTTTCACGCCATAGTGATTGGTGTTTTTTAGCGATGGCAATGACCGCCTCATTTTGCTCGGTGTGTTCGCATTTTAGAAATAAAATGCTGTGGAATTTGTAGTGAAGATCGTTGTGTTGCAGGCGCTCAAAAAAACGGGTCAGGGTTAGTCGGAAGCTTGACCAAGCCTGTTCGTTATTGTTGTTCGAGTCTTCTTTTATGCAGCTTTCGATGTCGTCGCAAATCCGTTGAAACAAGGCGTCAAACAAATCTTCTTTGTTTTTGAAATGCCAATACAGCGCGCCGCGCGTTACGCCTGCGGCTTGGGCGATTTCGTTGAGTGAGGTGCGGGCAATGCCTTTCTGATAAAACGTATCCAATGCGGCAAGCATGAGATATTCTTTGGTTTTTAAGGCTTCGGTTTTGGTTCTTCTCATGGTTTTTTTGTAGGAAATGTAAATTTATGGTTCGGATTATAAAAAATTACTTCTGAACATGCAAGAATGTATGTATAATTCGATTCAATACTTGATAGTGTTTCTCAGCACTATATAATATAATCAGCCTGTTTTTTTATAAAAGCAGGCAATTTCTGTTTGTGAAATATGAGATTAAAGTAATCAATTTTTAATTAGTCAAACCCTTATTTATCATAGAGATAGGAAAATTATGGCTCTTTATGCTTCTAAAATGATGCGTGTCGCGGCAATTGCAGCAGCTACTGCGTTGGCGCTTTCCGCTTGCGGCAAAGGCGATGAAAAAGCAGCCGGCCAACAGGCGCAAGGCAGTCAGCAACAGCAAAAACAACCTGCGCCTGAAGTCCGTGTGGTTACTGTGCATCCGGAAACCGTTGCATTGACAACCGAATTGCCGGGCCGTCTGGAATCGTTGCGTACTGCCGAAGTTCGCGCCCAAGTCGGCGGTATTCTGCAAAAACGCCTGTTCCAAGAGGGCAGCTATGTGCAAGCCGGTCAGCCTTTGTACCAAATCGACAGCTCAACTTATGAAGCAAACTTAGAAAGCGCACGCGCCCAGTTGGCGAGTGCGCAAGCGACTTTGGCCAAAGCGAATGCCGACCTGGCTCGCTACAAACCGTTGGTTGCCGCCGATGCCATCAGCCAACAAGAATACGATGCGGCCGTAACGGCCAAGCGTTCAGCAGAGGCAGGCGTCAAATCTGCACAAGCAGCCATCAAATCTGCCGGTATCAGCCTGAACCGCTCCCGCATTACTGCGCCGATTTCCGGCTTTATCGGTCAATCTAAAGTTTCTGAAGGTACGCTGTTGAATGCCGGCGATACCACTGTTTTGGCCACCATCCAACAAACCAATCCGATGTATGTCAACGTTACCCAATCTGCCAGTGAGGTTATGAAACTGCGTCAACAGGTTGCCGAAGGCAAATTGTTGGCGGCAAACGGCGCGATTGCAGTGGACATCAAATTTGACGACGGTACGGTTTACCCTGAAAAAGGCCGTCTGCTGTTTGCAGATCCGACTGTCAACGAAACGACCGGTCAAATTACCTTGCGCGCCGCCATTCCTAACGACAGAAATATCTTGATGCCGGGCTTGTATGTGCGCGTGTTGATGGAACAAGTGGCTGTGGATAATGCATTTGTAGTGCCGCAACAAGCAGTTAGCCGCGGTACAAAAGATACTGTGATGGTGGTAAATGACAAGAGCGAAATGGAAGCGCGTGTCGTGACCGTTGCCCAACAGCAAGGTAGCAATTGGGTGATTACAGACGGCCTGAAAGACGGCGACAAAGTGATTGTTGAAGGCATCAGCATTGCCGCTATGTCGGGTGCTAAACAGGTAACGCCGAAAGAATGGACGCCGCCTGCAAGCGCTGCGGCAGCAACACCGGCAGTTTCAGACGGCCAAGCTGCATCCGAGGCCAAGCCTGAAGCTAAAGCTGCATCTGAAGCCAAATAAGGAACGCGTGAATGTCTAAGTTTTTTATTGACCGCCCCATCTTTGCATGGGTTATTGCGATTTTTATCATCGCAGCGGGTATTTTCGGCATTCAAAAACTGCCGATTTCCCAATATCCGTCCGTTGCTGCACCGACTATTACTTTGCGCGCTACTTATCCGGGCGCTTCGGCTCAGGTAATGGAAGACAGCGTACTGGCCGTTATCGAACGTAATATGTACGGTGTGGAAGGTTTGGACTATATGACGACTTCTGCCAATTCCAGTGGCAGCGGCAGCGTCAGTCTGACGTTTACACCGGAAACCAATGAAGATTTGGCGCAGGTAGACGTGCAGAACAAATTGTCGGAAGTGTTGTCCACATTGCCCTCTACCGTACAGCAATATGGTGTAACCGTATCTAAAGCGCGTTCCAACTTCTTGCAAGTGGTCATGCTTTCTTCTGAAAAGCAATCCATTGAGGAAATGAACGATTACGCCCAGCGCAATATCATTCCTGAACTGCAGCGTATCGACGGGGTAGGGCAGGTACAATTGTTTGGTGCGCAACGCGCCATGCGTATTTGGGTTGACCCGAAAAAACTGCAAAACTACAACTTGTCTTTTGCAACGGTAACCAACGCACTGGCTACTCAAAATATTCAAATTTCTGCAGGCTCTATCGGTTCTTTGCCGGCGGCTGCAGGTCAGACTATTTCAGCAACTGTGACGGCTCAAGGTCAGCTGAGCACTGCTGAAGAGTTTGGCAACATCATTTTGGTATCCAATACCGATGGTTCTAATGTCTATCTGAAAGACGTTGCCAAAGTCAGCTTGGGTATGCAGGACTATTCTACTTCCACACGTTTGAACGGCGTGAATACCACCGGTATGGCAGTGATGCTGTCCAACAGCGGTAACGCTTTGGCAACGGCGACTGCCGTGAAAGAAAAAATGGCGGTTTTGCAGAAGTATTTTCCAGACGGCATGAGCTGGAAAATTCCTTACGATACTTCCAAATTCGTGGATATTTCGATTGAGAAAGTGATCCATACGCTTCTGGAAGCCATCGTATTGGTATTCTTGGTGATGTATCTCTTCCTGCAAAACATCCGCTATACGTTGATTCCGACCATTGTTGTACCGATTTCCCTGTTGGGCGGTTTTGCCTTTATCTCATACATGGGTATGTCGATTAACGTATTGACCATGTTTGCGATGGTATTGGTAATTGGTATTGTGGTCGATGATGCGATTGTGGTCGTTGAAAACGTTGAGCATATTATGGCGAGCGAAGGTCTGCCGCCTAAGGCTGCAACCAAAAAAGCGATGAGTCAGATTTCCGGCGCGGTGATCGGTATTACTGCCGTGTTGATGTCCGTATTTGTGCCGCTGGCAATGTTTAGCGGTGCAACCGGTAACATTTACAAACAGTTTGCCCTGACCATGGTGGCATCGATCGGCTTCTCCGCATTCCTTGCTTTGACGCTGACTCCGGCATTGTGTGCCACCATGCTCAAGCCGATTCAGAAGGGTCATCACGAAGAGAAAAAAGGTTTCTTCGGTTGGTTTAACAAGAAATTCGACAACTGGACACACGGCTACGAAGGCTGGGTAGCCAAAGTCTTGCGCAAGACTTTGCGCATGATGGTTGTCTATATCGGTTTGACTGTTGTGGGCGTATTCCTGTTTATGCGTCTGCCGACTTCCTTCTTGCCGACTGAAGACCAAGGTAACTTGATGTTGAGCGTACAGCTGCCTGCCGGCGCGACCAAAGAGCGTACCGATGCAACTTTGGCTCAAATCACTCAACTGGCGAAATCTGTACCTGAGATCGAGAACATTGTTACCGTTTCCGGCTTTAGTTTTAGCGGTTCCGGCCAAAACATGGCTTTGGGCTTTGTCATTCTGAAAGACTGGAGCGAACGTACTGCTCCGGGCAGCGATGCGACTTCTATTTCCGGTAAGTTGACCGGCATGATGATGGCTACGCTGAAAGACGGTTTCGGTTTGGCGATTGTGCCTCCTGCCATTATGGAATTGGGTACAGGCTCCGGCTTGACGATTTACCTGCAAGACCGTAACAACAGCGGCCATGCCGCATTATTGGCCAAGCGCAATGAGTTGATTGACAAAATGCGCAAAAGCGGTTTGTTTAACCCAAGTACCGTTCGTGCGAGCGGTTTGGAAGATGCGCCGCAGTTGAAAATCGACATCGACCGCTCTGCCGCAGCAGCACAAGGTATTTCGTTCTCTGACATCCGTACTGCTTTGGCTTCTGCTTTGGGTTCGTCTTATGTAAACGACTTCCCGAATCAAGGCCGTCTGCAACGCGTGATGGTACAAGCTGATGCGAGTGCCCGTATGCAGCCTGCCGATATTCTGAACCTGACTGTACCGAATAAATCCGGCGTTGCCGTACCGCTTTCTACCATTGCTACTGTTTCTTGGGAAAACGGTATGGAACAAAGCGTCCGCTTCAATGGTTATCCGGCAATGGAGCTTTCCGGCTCGCCTGTTAATGGCGTGTCTTCCGGTCAAGCCATGGCTGCGGTACAGCAAATGGTTGATGACATGGGTGGCGGTTACAGCCTGGAATGGGGCGGCCAGTCTCGTGAAGAGGCCAAAGGCAGCTCGCAAACTGTCGTGTTGTATGCATTGGCCGCTGCCGCTGTATTCTTGGTATTGGCTGCTTTGTACGAAAGCTGGTCTATCCCGTTGGCGGTTATCCTTGTGATTCCGTTGGGCTTGATTGGCGCGGCATTGGGCGTGACCGGCCGCAACATGTTTGAAGCGCTGCTGGGCAGTATTCCGGCATACGCCAACGATATCTACTTCCAAGTCGGTTTCGTTACGGTGATGGGTTTGAGTGCGAAAAACGCGATTTTGATTATCGAGTTTGCCAAAGACCTGCAAGCGCAAGGCAAGAGCGCGCTTGAAGCTGCGCTTGCCGCCGCACACTTGCGTTTCCGTCCGATTATCATGACTTCGTTTGCCTTCATCTTGGGCGTGGTACCACTCTATGTTGCCAGCGGTGCCAGCTCCGCCAGCCAACGTGCGATTGGTACGACCGTGGTCTGGGGTATGTTGATCGGTACGATTCTGTCTGTGTTCCTTGTGCCTTTGTTCTATGTGGTTGTGCGCAAATTCTTTAAAGAAACCGCACACGAGCATGAGATGGCCGCCAAACACGCCGCTGAAGCCGGCATGATTGAAGACGGTAAACAAGATTCAGACAAGCACTAAAGCAAAGGCCGTCTGAAAAATTTTCAGACGGCCTCAAAATGCTAAAGGATTCTAAAATGAAGAAGATTACATTCAAACCTGTACTGACCGCCGTTGCCGCCGCCGTGGCTTTGTCGGCCTGTACCATGATGCCGAAATATGAGCAGCCTCAAGTTGCCGTGGCCGATACGTTTAAATACGACACTGTTGACGACGGTATCCGTGCAGCCGAATTGGGTTGGCAAGATTACTTTGCCGATCCTCGCCTTCACCGCCTGATCGACATCGCATTGGAACGCAATACCGATTTGCGTACAGCCGCGCTGAATGCGGAAATCTACCGCAAGCAATACATGATTGCGCGTAATAATTTGTTGCCAACCGTCAATGCCAGCGGTACAGGTTCGCGTCAAGGCAGTTTGAGTGGCGGCAGCGTTAGCAGCCAATACAGCGTGGGTTTGGGCGCAGCCTCTTATGAGCTTGACCTCTTCGGCCGTGTCCGCAGCACCAGCGAAGCCGCGTTGCAAGGTTATTTTAATGTGGCCGCAAACCGCGATGCCGCCCATCTGGCCTTGATTTCTACCGTGGCCAAAGCCTACTTTAACGAGCGCTACGCCGAAGAAGCCATGGCATTGGCACAACGCGTGTTGCAAACCCGTGAAGCGACTTACAAGCTCTCGCAATTGCGCCATAAGGCCGGCGTGATTTCCGCCGTTGATTTGCGCCAACAGGAAGCGCTGATCGAATCGGCCAAAGCTGATTACGCATCCGCGGTAAAGAACCGCGAGCAAGCGCGCAATTCTTTGGCTATGTTGATTAATCAACCTTTACCCGAAGACTTGCCTGCCGGTCTGCCTTTGAGTAAACAGTTCAAAATCACTAAACTGCCTGCCGGTTTGAGTTCGGACGTGTTGCTCAACCGTCCGGATATCCGTGCGGCCGAACACGCGCTCAAACAAGCTAATGCCAATATCGGTGCGGCACGTGCGGCGTTTTTCCCACGTATCAGCCTGACCGGTTCTGTCGGTACCGCTTCCGGCGAGCTGAGCGGTCTGTTTAAGAGCGGTACGGGTATTTGGGCTTTTGCACCGTCAATCACGCTGCCTATCTTTGACTGGGGCACAAACAAAGCCAATCTTGACGTAGCCAAACTGCGCCAACAGGCACAAATCGTTGCTTATGAAGCCGCTGTTCAATCCGCATTCAAAGACGTTTCCAATGCGTTGGTTGCGCGCGAACAGCTGGATAAAAGCTATGCCGCTTTGAGCAAACAAAGCCGTGCCTACAACGACAGCCTGCGCCTCATCAGCCTACGCTACAAACATGGCGTATCCAGTGCATTGGATTTGCTGGACGCCGAGCGCAGCAGTTACGGCGCAGAAACTGCTCTTTTGGCCAATCAGTTGACCCGTTTGGAAAACCTTGCCGACTTGTATAAAGCACTTGGCGGTGGTTTGAAACGAGAGACCAAAGCTGCTGAATAAGTATTTGCTAAGATTAAAAGGCCGTCTGAAACATTTGGATTTCAGACGGCCTTTTTGTTATGCCGCAATTCTAAGCTTTTAATTTCTCGCTTAAAGAACCGACATAGGCTGCGCGTTCGTTACGGCTGAGTTCGGGCTGGTGTGTGTTGAGCGAAGACCATTTGCGGTTGCTACGCGCTTTGTTGAGTTCGCTTGGCAATTTGGCCGCATTCCATGGCGCTTTGCGTTCTTTTAGCTCGATATGCGACTGAGCCGCATGGCCGCGCGTTTGCAAGACGTGCAACAAATCCAGTGCGCGTGCGGCGAGCAGGGTAAGGGTTTCCGGATCGGTATGCAGGGTTTGCCTGCCGTTGATTTTGTCGGTGATGTCTTGGGCATTGGGCAAAATGCCGCCCAACAGGCCGCCGATGGCCGTACCCAAACCAAGTGAGCCGCCAAGCGTGGCAATATCCAAGCCTAAGCCGATGAGTGCACCTGCGGTTGCGCCGGTACCGGTACGGATGCCGTAATGTTTGAGCAATTCGCTGTCAAACGGATCTTGTTTGAAGGCTTTGGGCATCCATGTGCTGTCGCTGCCGACTTCGTCGTGATAGAAGCGGTAAAGTGTGAACAGGCGTTGTTGCATTTGCCGCTCAAGTTGGCGGATTTCCGATTGCATGACTTCCAAAGTCGGGGCAGGGTCGTCGTTTTCGGCAATTTCTTGGGTAAATGCGGCGGCATCCAGCAGAAAATCGGCAATTTCACGGCGCGCTTCCGTATCCAGCAGTTGCCACTCGCGACGGCGCATATTGATGAGGCGGTCGAGGATGTCGCGCTTGGGTAACATGGTGGCAAGGTTGTCCCACAATCGGATTTCGCCTTCAAAGTCGAAGGCAACGGTATCGAAACCGGCGTAAACATGCAGGTTTCTGCGGGCGAGCATATTGGTCCAAGCGGTCAGGTCTTGATTTTGGGTGAAGTTGAACACGGGCATGATGGGCTTGGCGCACCAAGACAAAATAGTCAGCTCGTCTTTGTATTTGTCGAGGACGGGTTCCCGCGCATCGATGACGTACATGGCCATATCGCTTTGCATGACTTGGCGCAGAACTTTGGCCTCTTGGTTAAACTCGTGATGCGATTCATGGCTGTTGAGGAATTGCTGGATGCGCTCAATGCCGTCATCGCGTGCGGATGTATGGGTTTCCAGCCAGTCCAACACGCCGCCGGCATCTTCAAGGCCGGGTGTGTCGTAGAGATAAACCAGGCTGTCGTCGCCGTCGTTGATAAGGGCTTCTTCGACATGGCGCGTGGTGGAGGGCGCGTTTTTCACTTCGCCGAAGGTGCTGTCGCGCAAAAGCGTACGTAAGAGCGAGGTTTTGCCTGTGTTAGTATGGCCGACGACGGCAAGGGAAAGTGGGGTGGTCATGGTTGTGGGTTGGGTTGATATGGACTATGAATGTGTGAGTATGGAGCCGTTTATCTTTAGTGGCAATATATGTTTCAGACGGCCCTAAATTCTTTTTATATATGGGCGAAAATAGCAAGAAAAAGAGGGGAATAGTGGATTTGTTGTTTTTTAGCAAAATACTTGAAAATAGATGGGAAAACAGTTGACAGGAGGGTAGAAGGCTAGGATAATTCGCGCCGTTGAGTTGCTTGATGCAGCTTGATTTTTCTCCTCTATTTCTCCTTTGTAGACTTGGCGCATATCAAAACGGTATGCGCATTTTTTTATCTACATTGAAACATGATTACATTTAAGATCTGTTAATTGAATAATTAAGAAACTTTACAAGAAAAATACTTGCGCGGTTGAATATCTTGTTGCATAATTCGTTTCGTTAGCTGGTTCGAGTAGTCAGTTAATAGTTTCTCCTCTATTTCTCCTTTGTAGACTTGGCACACATTCTGTCGGATGTGTGCATTTTTTTTGCCTATTTAAAATAAAGGCCGTCTGAATGTTGTAATCTTTCAGACGGCCTTTGTTTGTTGAATAGAATTAGATGTCTAATACTACTTCTTCTTTGACTTCTTCCATGACAACATAGCTGCGGCTTTCGGAAGCAGCCGGCAGTTGCAGCAGGATATTGCCGAGCATATCGCGATAGGCGGACATATTGGGCAGGCGGACTTTGATAAGGTAGTCGTATTCGCCGGATACTAAGTGGCATTCCAGAATTTGCGGAATCTTCAGCACTTCGCGTTTGAAGTCTTCAAAAATATTGCCGGATTTGGAACGCAGTTTCAGCTCGACAAAGACCAAGAGGCTTTGGCCTAAAGCATGAGGATTCAGATGGGCGTGATAGCCGGTAATGAGGTTGTCGCGTTCCAAGCGGCGGACGCGTTCGGTTACTGGCGTAGTGGAGAGGCCGACTTTTTCAGCCAATTCAGTCATGGGGATACGTGCATTTTGTTGTAGGAGCTTGAGGATTTTTAAGTCGGTTTTGTCGAGTTCTTTCATGGCCTTGATGTCTGTCGTTTTCATTTGGATTGAATCATAACCTTAAAACAGGCTGAGAAGAAGCATAAATGCCTAAAGGTGCGCATGAGTTCTAAAATATGAATAGATTATTCTTGTGTATTTCATGGAATCCTGTGTAGTTTTTGACCTATAATATTTACTTCAAAGTAATAGGGCAGGCCGTCTGAAACGGAATGCCGATAAGAGGAATACATTATGCGTCCGCTCAATGCGCAAATCCGTTTGGATAATTTACGTCAAAATTATCGTTTTCTCAAAGAGTTGCATGGCAATAAATTGTTGGCCGTGATTAAGGCCGATGCTTACGGGCATGGTGCGGTCAGATGTGCACACGCGTTGGCGGATATTGCCGACGGCTTTGCGGTGGCAACGGTAGATGAAGGCGTGGAATTGCGTCAAAACGGCATTAAAAATCCGATTGTTTTGTTGGAAGGCGTGTTTGAGGCTGCGGAATATGCGGATGTTGACCGTTATGATTTGTGGCCGGCAATCGGTAGCCAATGGCAGTTGGAGGCGTTTGTGCATCATGAGTGGCAACGTCCGACGACCGTATGGCTGAAAATGGACTCGGGTATGCACCGTGCCGGTTTCTTTCCGCATAACTATGCCGCCGCCTATACTGCATTGAAACAATCCGAATCGGTTGAAAACATTGTGAAATTCAGCCATTTTGCCTGCGCGGATGAGCCGGAAAACGGTATGACCGAAATGCAGCTTGAAGCGTTTGATTTGGCCTGTGAGGGTTTGGAAGGCGAGGAGAGCCTGGCCAATTCCGCCGCGATTTTGAACGTGCCTGAAGCGCGCCGCGATTGGGGACGTGCCGGTCTGGCCTTGTATGGTATTTCGCCTTTCGGCGGCGTGGATGAGCGTTTGAAACCTGTTATGCGTCTGACTTCCCGCGTTTTCGGCGAACGCGTGTTGCAACCGCATTCTCCGATTGGTTACGGCGCAACGTTCTACACCAGCAAATCCACCCGTGTCGGTTTGATTGCCTGCGGCTATGCCGACGGTTATCCGCGTCGCGCTTCCACTAATTCTCCGGTCTCCATCGATGGCAAACGCAGCCGCATTATCGGCAGGGTGTCTATGGATATGATTACGGTTGAGCTGGAAGCCTCAAAAGAGGGCTTGGGCGCGGAAGTCGAGCTTTGGGGCGATGTGATTAATATTAATGAAGTTGCCGAAGTGGCCGGTATGATTCCGTACGAAATCCTCTGCAATATTAAACGTGCGAAGTTTACTTATATCGAGTAGGTAGTCAAAAATCAGGCCGTCTGAAATGTGTTTTCAGACGGCCTTTTTGTTATCTGCAATTAAAACGATTCGTCAGCGCGTAAATAACGCCATTTGCCCGGCGGCAGTCTGCCGAGTTTGACTTTGCCCATGCGGATGCGTTTCAAGCCGACAACGCGCAGGCCGACCAGCTCGCACATGCGGCGGATTTGGCGTTTTTTGCCTTGTCGCAAAATAAAGCGCAACTGGTCTTCGTTTTGCCATTCGACTTTGGCGGGGCGCAATTTTTCTCCGTCCAAACTCAAGCCGTGGTTGAGTAGGGCGAGGCCTTTGTCGTCCAGTTTGCCGCGGACGCGGACGAGGTATTCTTTTTCGCTGCTGCTGTTTTCGCCAATCAGTTGTTTGGCAATGCGGCCGTCCTGGGTGAGTACCAACAATCCTACAGAGTCGATGTCCAGGCGGCCGGCAGGGGCCAAACCGAATTTGTGCTTTTCACTGAAAGGGATACGGCTGTCGTCGCCTTCCCAATGGTTGTCGGCGGTAATGAGTTCGGCTGCGGATTTATAGCCTTTTTCTGCCTGCGCGCTGACGTAGCCGACGGGTTTGTTCAGCAGGATGGTTACGCGTGCTGCTTGTTTTTCATGGGCTTGTTTGTTGAGGTCGATGCGGTCGCGCTCGGTGACTTTTTGACCGAGTACAGCGGTTTGGCCGTTGACTTTGACCCAGCCTTGCTCGATGTAGCTGTCTGCCTCGCGGCGAGAGCATAAGCCTAATTGTGCCATGCGTTTGGAGAGGCGCATGGTTTCGGAATCGTTGTTTTGCATGGTATGGCAATATAGAGAAATGGGAATGTCGGATTATAGCATTGACTGTTTGTCAGGCCGTCTGAAAACTGAATTTTTGGGTTTTCAGACGGCCTTTCGTTTGTTATATGTTAAGGAATATTTAGTTTTGAAGTAAAAAATGAAGGGTATATTGTCTGTTTGTGTTAACCTTACGGACGAACTAATCATTTTGTTTTCAGTCGAATTTGGGTTGAAATGACATTTCACTCATGAAATCATGAAGACTATAATGACTGGTCTTTCTGAAGCGCATTAAGGCAGTTTGTCGCTAAAGCAAGCCTTGGTGCATCACGTTTTAAGGATAAATCAATGAAATCGCTCAAATCATTTTTGATCTGGGGCATTGTGGTTTTGGTAGGCTTGGCCTCCTTTACTACTTTAGCTCTCAGCCGTGGCGAGCAAGTCAGTGCGATTTGGATGGTTACGGCCGCCATTTCGGTATACTGCATTGCCTACCGTTTCTACAGTCTTTACATTGCCAACCGTGTGATGCAGCTTGATCCTAACCGTCTGACTCCGGCAGAACGCCACAATGACGGCTTGGACTATGTTCCCACACATAAAGGCGTACTGTTCGGCCACCACTTTGCCGCTATTGCCGGCGCAGGCCCTCTGGTTGGTCCTGTATTGGCAGCGCAAATGGGTTATCTGCCCGGTACTTTGTGGATTATCTTCGGCGTGGTATTTGCCGGTGCCGTACAGGATATGATGGTACTATTTGTTTCTATGCGCCGTGACGGTAAGTCTTTGGGCGATATCGTGAAACAAGAACTCGGTACCGTTCCCGGCGTGATTGCATCCATTGGTATTTTGATGATTATGGTCATCATTATGGCGGTGTTGGCGCTGATTGTTGTGAAAGCATTGGTTCACAGCCCTTGGGGTACGTTCACCATCGCAGCGACTATGCCGATTGCTCTGTTTATGGGTATTTACACCCGTTATATCCGTCCGGGCAAAATCGGCGAGATTTCCATCGTCGGCTTTATTTTGCTGATGTTGGCCGTGATTTACGGTGAAGATGTTGCCCACAGCTCCTTCGGTCACTGGTTCGACCTTGACGGCATTCAGCTGACTTGGGCGATTATGATTTACGGTTTCGTGGCTTCCGTATTGCCGGTTTGGCTCTTGCTGACTCCGCGCGACTATCTGTCTACCTTCCTGAAAATCGGTACGATTGCAGCTTTGGCTTTGGGTATCGTTATTGTTAACCCGACTCTGCAAATGCCTGCAGTTACCCACTTTATCGATGGTTCAGGCCCGGTATTCTCTGGTGCATTGTTCCCATTCTTGTTCATTACCATTGCTTGTGGTGCAGTTTCAGGCTTCCATGCGCTGATTTCTTCAGGTACCACTCCAAAAATGGTGGAAAACGAAACCCACGTCCGCATGATCGGTTACGGCGGCATGATTATGGAAAGCTTTGTGGCTATTATGGCGCTGGCTGCCGCCGCTTCGCTTGAGCCAGGCGTGTACTTTGCGATGAACAGCCCGGCCGCGCTGATTGGTACAGATGCCAACACAGCTGCCGAAGTCATCACCACTAAACTGAATTTCTCTGTTGATGCCGCAACCCTGTTGCACACTGCTAAAGAAGTGGGCGAAAACACCATTCTATCCCGCGCAGGCGGTGCACCAACCCTCGCAGTCGGTATGGCACACATCATGAGCCGTCTGATTCCGGGCGAAGCCATGATGGCGTTCTGGTATCACTTTGCCTTGCTGTTTGAAGCCTTGTTCATCCTGACCGCAGTTGACGCCGGTACACGCGTTGCCCGTTTCATGATTCAAGACTTGGGCAGTATCTTCTACAAACCATTCGGTAACACCGACTCAATCCCTGCCAACTTGGTTGCCACATTCTTTGCTGTGGCATTGTGGGGTTACTTCCTCTATACCGGCGTAACCGACCCTCTGGGCGGTATTAACTCGCTCTGGCCGTTGTTTGGTATCGCCAACCAAATGCTTGCAGGCGTAGCGTTGATTATGTGTACCGTCGTATTGGTGAAAATGAAACGCGACCGCTATGTTTGGGTAACTTTGGTTCCTGCTGTCGGCGTATTGTTCGTAACCTGCTATGCCGGTTTGCAAAAACTGTTCCACAGCGACCCGCGCGTCAGCTTCTTGGCTCACGCAGGCAAATACCGCGATGCCTTGGCTTCAGGCGAAGTCCTCGCTCCTGCTAAAGACATTGGCGAAATGTCACAAATCATCTTCAACGACCAAATCAATGCCGGTTTGACCGCTTTGTTCTTGGCAGTTGTCGTGATTGTCGCCGTGTACGGTTTCCGTACTGCCATGAAAGCCCGCAAAGTCGGTTGGCCAACTGCTAAAGAAATTCCGGCAGTGTACCGCGACGGTAAACAGCCGGAGACTCAAAGTGAAGCATAAGCTCGCATCTTGGTGGAAAACCATCAAGTTGACAGCGAACTTGATGGCCGGTGTCCCGGATTATGAAAACTACGTTGCCCGCCAGCGCAAACATAATCCCAACGCGCCGGTCATGACCGAGCTGCAATTCCAAGACTACTGCCGCAAACGCCGTTGCGGCGGCAACGGCGGACGCTGTTGTTAATGAAGGCATAAAAAGGCCGTCTGAAAATATTTTCAGACGGCCTTTCATTATGGAATATCAATAAAAATCAAAAACTTTGTCTTGTCATCAATATTTAATCGAACAACTTGCCAATATTTACTCTTCTTCGAGCAGGACCAGCGGACGCTGTATTTTTCTGAGTTCTTCCACCTCGTCCAACAGCCGCATAATCAGCCCCAATGCAGGAATGCCGGCCTCAAAATCACGGCTTAAGCGTTGTGCGCGACGGATGCGGGCAAGATGAAAACCACTGAAGGTGCTTTTTTCGGGCACTCCATCTATGCTGATGATGTCTTCTGCTATAAGTTCCAACAGCCAATCACGACGGCAGCGGCTGGCGGCAACGATTTCTTCAAAAGTAAGGGTAACATCGGAGGACTGAATCATAATTTATCCTTTCTCTTATGCTTGTTTCGCGGCAAAGTGTTCGGCCAATTTTTCCCATGCGGCACGGTCGGCTTCGCTCTCTACTGGCGGAACATTAATGCGGATATTGAGATAAAGGTCTCCGGCTTCTTTTGCAGGAATACCTTTGCCTTTGAGGCGGATGCTTTTACCGCTTTGGCTGTTGGCAGGCAGATTGACCTGCAAGCGGCCTGAAGCGGTAGGGACGATGATTTTGCCGCCCAATACGGCTTCCCAAGGTTTGACATCTATTGTTTGATATACGTCTTTCCTGTTTTTGACGTATAAATCAGGTTGGTCGTGGAACTTGATTTTTAAGTACAAGTCACCGTTTTCTCCACCGTTATATCCCGGCAAACCTTGACCGGCCAAACGGATTTGTTGGCCTTCTGCAATGCCTTTGGGGATTTTGACGTTGAGGGTTTTATTTTGATAAACCGCACGTCCGTATTCGTCTAGAGTCGGCACATTCAAAGTCATGCTACGTTCTGCGCCAACATACGCTGCGTAAATATCAATACTCAATTCAGCATGTTGATCCTCGCCTTTTATTGGGCCGCGGGGTTGCTCGGAACGAGTGTGGGATTGACGGAATGATGAAAACAGATCTTCAAAATTGAAGTCTCCCGCTCCGAACGGTTCGCCTTCATGACGTTCATAGTGGAAGCCGCCACCGTTAAATCCATTGCCAAACGGATTGCCGCCTTGACCGAACGGATTGCCTCCGGCGCTGCGTCCGTAAGGATTAGCCAACATTTCATCGTATTCGGCCCGCTTTTCTTTATCGGAAAGCGTTTCGTAGGCACGGTTGATTTCTACCGTACGTTCGGCTGCGTCAGGTTCTTTGCTGACATCGGGGTGGTATTTGCGCACCAGTTTTCGGTAGGCTTTTTTGATTTCGGCCTCATCCGCATCTTTGGCAACGCCTAGTATTTCATAATAGTTTTTTTCTGCCATGTTATTCCTTTGACTGCTAATATACAAAATTCTTATAGTTTTAATAATTGAGGGTAGATATTCTAAAATCAAGGGCGTTGGAAATAAAATTCTCTATTTCTGACAATGATTAATGGGTAATTTATTTCTTTGTTTTTAGAGAAATAGAAAATATAAAGGCCGTCTGAAATACGGTTTTTCAGACGGCCTTTATCAAATTGGGGTTTTATTTGTCTTGAGCATTTTTTTGTTCGCGAACCACCCATTGGGCAATATCTGAACCCAATACTTTAGAAGTGCGGTTCAAGACGGCGCAAGAGCTTTTATAAGCGCCAAACATGCCACCGGAAGAGTTGCGGGTAAAGGTTTTTTTATTAACTTGTTTGCCGTCAACATACAAAGTGGCTGAAACCGCCATCCCTTTGGCGTGACCGATAAAGGCATTGCCTGCACTCATGGCGGAAGTGATAGCGATATCTGCGTATGTGCCTTGTTTTTTACCGTCACGGACAACCGTTACATCGCTTTTGGCTGCAGTTTCTTGCAAGGATTTGGACATAATGCTGCCCACTTCTAAACACTCGGAAACAATACGGGTATCGATTTCTTCTTTATCGCGGTAAGGAATGCTTTCATCAATATGGACATCTGCGCTGGCAAATGCAGAAGCAAACAAGAATGCGGTTGCAAGGATGCGGTTAGGAGACATAGTAGGGTAACTAAAATAGAATGTTAAAAAGAGTTGTCATTGTATAACGGCATTTTCACTCAATCAACATAAGTTAATTTGGTAAATACTTTTTTGAAATGGGTGTTATGGTAAGACAAATTAAAAGGCCGTCTGAAATAATTTTGTTTCAGACGGCCTTTTGATTGAGGTATTAATTTGTTCTGGTCAAATAAGGCAGGGGATCGACTGCTTTGCCGTTTAGACGTACTTCAAAATGAAGTTTGACGCTGTCTGAATCGCTGCTGCCCATGGTGGCGATAACTTGGCCTGCTTGGACTTTTTGATCTTTTTGTACCAAAAGCGTGTCGTTGTGGGCATAGGCGGTAATGGTGTAGTCATTGTGGCTGATCAAAATCAGCTTGCCGTAGCCGCGGACTTCTTCGCCAACGTAGATAACGGTACCGGCTGCGGCGGAACGGATTTGTTGGCCTTGTGTGCCTGCAATATCTATGCCTTTGCTGGTTGTGCCGTTGTAGCGTTGGATAATGGAGGATGAAGCGTTATCGGTCGGCCATTGCAGGTTCAATCGGTTGATCGGGGTAACGGCAGTGGTTTGGCGTTGCTGTGTTGCAGTGCTGCGTGAGGCAACATGACGGCGAACGCGTAATACTTGGCCGACCTCGATTTGTGAGGCGTTGGGAAGGTTATTCCAGGCAACCAGTGTGTTGACATTTTGTCCGTAGCGTTTGGCGATTTGGGTCAGGGTATCGCCAGGGCGGACTTTATAGTAGCCGTCAGGTACGGCGCGGTTGGAAGAGGTATTGTTGCCGGCGCAGGCTGCCAAGACGGTAATGGCGCTGATGAGTGCCAGACGTTTCAAGGCCGTCTGAAAGGTGGAAATAAAGTTTGTATTCATGGGATATTTCAAAATGTATCGTTATGCTGTATATGATAGATAGGAAGAGTGAGAAAAGGTTCACTCAAAAGGCATGGGGTAAAATACAGAAAGGCGGTATATTAACATTGAAAATTTGTGGATATGGCGGCATATTTTTTTATCATTTTGATGATAAAGGATTTTTTTATTAAGGTAAAAGAAAGTGAAAGTTTTTTCAGACGGCATTGAATAAGGCAATAAAAATCCCCTGCCGGGATAAACGGGCAGGGGATTTTTGTCTCATCGAACTTATTTGTTCAATTCGTTAGCCAGATACAGCCAAGTTTCAATGACGGTATCAGGGTTGAGCGATACGCTTTCGATACCTTCTTCAACCAGCCATTTGGCAAAGTCCGGATGGTCTGATGGGCCTTGACCGCAAATACCGACGTATTTGTTTTGTTTGCGGCAAGCAGAGATTGCCAAGTGCAACATCACTTTAACGGCAGGGTTGCGCTCGTCGAAGGAGTCAGATACCAAACCGCTGTCACGGTCGAGACCGAGGGTCAGCTGGGTCATGTCGTTAGAGCCGATGGAGAAGCCGTCGAAGTATTGCAGGAATTGTTCTGCCAATACAGCGTTGCTTGGCAACTCGCACATCATGATCAGGCGCAGGCCGTTTTTGCCGCGTTCCAAACCGTTTTCTTTCAGGGCTTTAACAACAGCTTCTGCTTCACCCAAAGTGCGGACGAATGGAATCATGATTTCGACGTTGGTCAAACCCATTTCGTCACGGACACGTTTCAAGGCTTTACACTCGAGTGCGAAGCAGTCTTTGAAGTTATCGGCTACATAACGCGCTGCACCACGGAAGCCCAACATTGGGTTTTCTTCGTGAGGTTCGTAGATGCTGCCACCCACCAAGTTAGCGTACTCGTTGGATTTGAAGTCAGACATGCGGACGATGGTTTTGCGTGGATAAACCGAAGCAGCCAAAGTTGCCACACCTTCCGCGATTTTATCGACATAGAAGTCAACAGGAGAAGCGTAGCCGGCGATGCGGCGGGTAATTTCAGCTTTCAACTCGTCGTCTTGTTTGTCAAATTCCAACAAGGCTTTAGGGTGGATACCGATTTGACGGTTGATAATAAATTCCATACGTGCCAAGCCGATACCTTCGCTAGGCAGGTTGGCGAAGCTGAATGCCAATTCAGGGTTACCAACGTTCATCATCACTTTGACAGGGGCTTTAGGCATGTTGTCCAAAGCAACATCGGTAACTTGTACGTCCAGCAGGCCGGAGTAGATGAAGCCGGTATCGCCTTCGGCACAAGATACGGTAACTTCTTGGCCGTCTGAAAGCAGATCGGTAGCATCGCCACAACCTACAACAGCCGGAATACCCAATTCACGCGCGATAATCGCTGCGTGGCAAGTACGGCCGCCGCGGTTGGTCACGATGGCGGAAGCACGTTTCATCACCGGTTCCCAATCCGGGTCGGTCATGTCGGTAACAAGTACGTCGCCTGCTTCAACGGAATCCATCTCGGAAGCATCTTTCACTAGGCGTACTTTGCCTTGGCCAACTTTTTGACCGATGGCACGGCCTTCACACAAGACAACTTTTTCGCCGTTGATAGAGAAGCGGCGCAGGTTGCGGCTGCTGTCTTCTTGAGATTTTACAGTTTCAGGGCGTGCTTGCAGGATGTAGAGTTTGCCATCCAAGCCGTCGCGGCCCCATTCGATGTCCATTGGGCGGCCGTAGTGTTTTTCGATGGTCAGCGCGTAATGAGCCAACTCGGTTACTTCGGCGTCGGTAATGGAGAAGCGTTGACGGTCTTCTGCAGGTACATCAACGTTGGTTACAGATTTACCAGCTTCGGCTTTGTCGGTAAAGATCATTTTAATTTGTTTCGAACCCATGGTTTTGCGCAGGATAGCCGGTTTACCTGCTTTCAAAGTAGGTTTGAATACATAGAATTCGTCAGGGTTTACCGCGCCTTGTACGACGTTTTCGCCCAGACCGTAAGAAGAGGTAACGAAAACGACTTGGTCGTAACCGGATTCGGTATCGATGGTGAACATCACACCGGAGGCACCGCTGTCGGAGCGCACCATGCGTTGTACGCCGGCAGAAAGGGCAACGATGTCGTGTTCGAAGCCTTTGTGGACACGGTAAGAAATGGCACGGTCGTTGTACAGGGAAGCGAATACATGGTGCATGGCTTCTTTAACGTTTTCCAAGCCGTTGATGTTCAGGAAGGTTTCTTGTTGGCCGGCGAAAGAAGCGTCCGGCAAGTCTTCTGCTGTTGCGGAAGAACGTACGGCAACGGAAATGTCCGCACCGCCGGCATCGGCAACCATTTTGTTCCAAGCTGTTTCGATTTCAGCATCCAGCTGCTCAGGGAACGGAGTATCCAAAATCCATTGACGGATTTCTTTACCCACGCGCGCCAATTCGGCAACGTCTTCAACATCCAGTTGTTTCAGGGCTTCGGAAATACGCTCGCTCAGACCATTGTGAGCCAGGAAAGCACGATAAGCTTCGGCTGTGGTTGCAAAACCGCCGGGAACGCGCACGCCTTTTTCAGTCAGTTGGCTGATCATTTCGCCCAAAGAGGCATTTTTACCGCCCACTCGCTCAACGTCAGTCATACGCAGGTTTTCAAACCAAATAACGTAGTTTTCGGCCATTTGTGTGTCCAATCCAAAAAATGTTAAAAAAGAAACAAATCCGCCTGCTTATTGTAGCCATTCGTTTGATGGCTGTCATGTGTTTTATCTTTTTAAAAATCACAAATTCGTCTGTGATATTGTGCTTTTCAGGCGTGTAGCCTTCTGAAATGTGAATATCAGATTCATGTTTTTACGTGTTATCTTCTTGTTAAATATGGAAAACAAAATAAGTTAATAAATTTGATAAACAAGATTTATTTTGCAATTTTAGAATAAAATTCTACAAAATAGCAAAAAATAAAATTTTGTGCCAATTTAAAAATTGTTCAAATTTGTTGTAATCCTGTGTAATCTATCGGGAATCGCTTTATTGCAAAGGCTGTAACTGCTATGATTGCCGTCTGAAACGTTACCCTCAAGAGGATTCATTATGACTGATCCACGCCAAGTCTTCTATATTTCCGACCGAACCGGTCTGACCGCTGAAAATATCGGTGAAGCCTTGCTGAACCAATTTGGCAATGTTGAGTTCAAACGCCATACCTATCCGTTTATTGATACGCCTGAAAAAGCGCGTGCTGTTGTAGACAAAGTCAACCAGTCAGCTGAAAAATTCGGCGTGCGCCCGATTGCTTTTGTCAGTGTGGTCAATGACGAAATCCGTGAAATCATCAAGAAAGCTAATGCGTTCCATATTAATTTCTTTGAAACCTTTCTCGGTCTTTTGGAAAAGGAACTCAATACGGAGGCGGTTGCCGCCCAGCAGGGGCACCACAGTATCGGCAATACCCAACGCTATGATGCGCGTATGGAGGCGGTCAATTTTTCACTGAATCATGATGACGGCGTCAGCGATAAAAACCTGCAGGAAGCGGATGTGATTTTGATGGGCGTGTCCCGTTCGGGCAAAACGCCGACCTGTCTCTATCTGGCCCTGCAATACGGTATCCGCGCCGCAAACTATCCATTGATTCCCGATGATTTGGAATCGACCGATTTGCCGCGTATGGTCAAACCTTATAAAGACAAGCTGTTCGGCTTGACCATTCAGCCTGAACGCTTGCAGGCAATCCGTCAGGAACGCCGTCCTAATTCGACCTATGCCAAAATCGATACTTGCCGCAGTGAGATTGCCGATGCGCAAAATATGTTCAAACGCCACGGAGTACCGTTTACCAATACAACGGATAAATCAGTGGAAGAACTCGCCGTTCATATCTTGCAGGCTTGTAAGCTGAAACGCCGTTTCTAAATGAAATAAAAAAAGGCCGTCTGAAACTTCAGACGGCCTTTTTTTATTTTGTATATTAAGTCTTAGGCAAGGTAACACCGGTTTGTCCCATGTATTTACCGTTTCGGTCTTTGTATGAAGTTTCGCAGACTTCATCGCTTTCAAAGAACAAGACTTGAGCCACGCCTTCGCCGGCATAGATTTTGGCAGGCAGGGGGGTGGTGTTGGAAAACTCAAGCGTAACGTAGCCTTCCCACTCTGGCTCGAACGGGGTAACGTTGACGATAATGCCGCAGCGAGCATAGGTGGATTTGCCCAAGCAGACGGTTAGGACGTTGCGCGGGATGCGGAAATATTCGACTGTGCGCGCCAAAGCAAAGGAGTTGGGCGGAATGATGCAGCAGTCGTCTTCGACTGTAACGAAGTTTTTCGGGTCGAAGTTTTTCGGGTCGACGATGGTGCTGTTGATATTGGTGAAGATTTTAAATTCATTAGCACAACGGATGTCGTAGCCGTAGCTGGATGTGCCGTAGGAAATGATGCGTTGGCCGTTGGCCTCTTTGATTTGGTTGGGCTCGAACGGCTCAATCATGCCGTGTTCTTCGGCCATGCGGCGTATCCATTTGTCGGATTTAATGCTCATGGTGGTTGTCCTGGGGTAAGGGTTGTTTGGAAATTCTTTAAAATCAACACAACAGCCTTATAGGCAGGCTTGTTCATTGATGTTTCAGACGGCCTAGAAGATGGATAAGGCCGTCTGAAAGGCTGTTTATTTGGTTTTGGAAGCAGATTTCTTAGGCAGTTTGACTTCTTTAATCATACCGTCTTCGCATTTCATGATGAAGACTGGTGTGCCGTTTTGGGAGGCGGTAAAGTTTCCGTGCGCCCTGCCTTTTTTGAACACGCCCTCCAGCGTCATATTGCGTAATTTGGCGCTGTTGGAGGAGAAAGGTTCGATAAAGGTTTCGCTGTTGCTGGAAACGGTATATACGCCTTTGCCGTCAAATTTGCCGTTTTTAAAGGCTCCGACATAGCTGCGGCCGTCTTGGCATTTCCATGTGCCTTTGCCGGATGGTTTGCCGTCTTTGCCGACATCGCCATCGTAAACGCAACCTTTTTCCTGATAAGGATTGATGGTTTCGGCAATGGCAGGCGAACCCAGCATGAAGGCGATAGGGAGTAGGGCGAGGTATTTCATCATTCATTCCTTTTTGCAGGCAGTTTCAGACGGCCTGATATTGGGATTCAAAAGTCAGCAGGGTTTCAGCAATACGGCGTGGCAATATGGCTAAAGCGTGTTCGCGCATGGATGCAGGGATACCATGGTAGGCTTCGGCAATACTGCCGGTAATGGCTGCTAAAGTATCGCTGTCTCCGCCCAGGGAAACTGCCAGTCGGATGGCGTGTTCAAAATCATCGCTTTCAAGAAAGGCGGTAACTGCTTGAGGTACGGTTTCTTGACAGCTTTCGTTGAAATGATAATGCGGCCGGATTTGGTCGCAACTTTGGCTCAAGTTGTAGCCGAATTGTCGTGTAATGTCTTCTTTGATTTGCGCTTTGCCGATGCCAGTACGCGCCCAAAAGATGGCGGCGGCTACAGCTTGTGCACCTTTAATGCCTTCCGGATGGTTGTGCGTTACGGCGGCGGATTGTTCGGCAAAATGCAGGGTTTCTTCCAATGTGGCAAATGCCCAGCCAACGGCAGAAACACGCATGGCCGAGCCGTTGCCCCAGCTATTATAAGGTTCTGGATCTTTCCATTCTATCCATTGTGAAAAGCGGCCGCCATATGCGCCTTTAGGGTAGGGATATGCCCTACACCAGCCTTGTAAAATAGAGGCTAAATGATCGTTGCAGCCTTGTAAAACCCAATCGGCGATGGCAACAGTACAAATCGTGTCATCAGTAAAGTCGCTGTCGGGGCTGAAAATGTCAAAATCGATGTGACGGTAGTTGTCAAACTCAAATCTTGATCCGGCAATATCGCCAATGACTGCGCCCAACATCATGACATCCTTTCTGATACTTCTATTTATATTTCAGACGGCCTTTGATATTTCCCAATCAAAAGGCCGTCTGAAAAATTATTCTTGCCAGCCGCCCAAATAAGAAACCAGTTCTTCCAACATGGTGCTGATGGCTTCGGTCATCAGGATTTGCGAGGCAAAGGCGAGGCTGGCGGCATCGTCGCCGTTGCTTTCCGCTTCTTCTTGCAAAACGTCCAGATACTGGATGCGTTTGAGTGTAAAGTCTTGGGTAAGGATGAATGCGATTTGTTCTCGCCATACCAAGCCCAGCTGGGTAACAGTTTTGCCGTTTTTGACGTGTTGTACCACTTCATCGGCGGTCAGGTCTTGTTTGGAAACTTTGACGACCGGGACAACATCGCCTACGCCTTTGAGTTCGCAATCGCTGTCCAATTCAAAACCGCCTTCGCAATGGCCTTGCAGCAGCCAGCTGGTCATCAGGGAGGAGGGCGATTGTTTGGTGTTGGGCAGGGCTGCTTCAAGGCCGCCCAAGGCTTCGCGCAGTTTGGTCAGGATATTTTCCGCTTTGGCAGATGCGGCATTGTTGACCAAAAGATACCCGTGGCGCGTGTCGAAAATCACCTGTGTGCGGCTGCTGCGCGTAAAGGCACGGGGCAGCAGGTCGTCAGTAATCTGTTCTTTCAGTTCTTGTTTTTCCTTGCGGCCGACATTGCGCGCTTCGTTGTTTTGGATTTCCAAAACCTTTTCATCCAAAATATCACGGATGACGCCGGCAGGCAGGACTTTTTCTTCTTTTTTCAGGGCCACACGCCAAGTGTAATCGGCAGGGAAAACCAGCTCGGGCGAAAAGGAAACCGGCGTGGCAAAGCCTTCGCTAAACCAGTCCAAACCCTGACAATGGGCAAATTCGGATTGCGCCAATTTGTCGGCAAGGACTTCCAATTCGGGCAATTTGTCTTTGTTGAGCGGATAAAAACTGATTTGCTTAAACCACATGGCGAGTTTTCCTTTTTATTAAAACCGGCATTATACAGGGAAAATAACATACGGAAATCGGCAGCACCTTTAAAAATGCAGTAAAAGCGTTGACAGAAGAAAAGGCTTTCTGTATAGTTCGCGCTTCGGTTACGCGCCCATCGTCTAGAGGCCTAGGACACTGCCCTTTCACGGCGGCAACCGGGGTTCGAATCCCCGTGGGCGTGCCAAAATTCTTAAAAAACGCTCCTGCTTTTTTCAGGGGCGTTTTTTGTTTTCAGACGGCCTATCGCTGTGAAAATATCTTTAAATTGGTTTACAATAATGCCATTCTGAATCTTAACGAGAGAAAACAATGTTAGACATCCAATTGCTCCGCAGCAATACCGCCGCAGTTGCCGAACGTTTGGCCGCACGCGGTTACGAGTTTGATACCGCGCGTTTCAACGCTTTGGAAGAGCAACGTAAAGCCGTTCAAGTGAAAACAGAAGAGTTGCAGGCTTCACGAAACAGTATTTCCAAACAAATCGGTGCGTTGAAAGGTCAAGGCAAACACGAAGAGGCTCAAGCTGCGATGGATCAGGTTACCCAAATCAAGGCGGATTTGGAGCAGGCTGCCGCTGATTTGGATGCCGTTCAGAAAGAATTGGATGCTTGGCTGCTGAGCATTCCGAACCTGCCGCACGAAAGTGTGCCTGTCGGTAAAGACGAAACTGAAAACGTTGAAGTCCGCAAAGTGGGCACGCCGCGCGAATTTGATTTTGAAATCAAAGACCATGTTGATTTGGGCGAGCCTTTGGGCTTGGATTTTGAAGGCGGTGCGAAACTGTCCGGCGCGCGCTTTACCGTCATGAAAGGTCAAATCGCCCGTCTGCATCGCGCTTTGGCTCAGTTCATGCTGGATACGCACACGCTGAAACACGGCTATACCGAACATTACACGCCTTACATTGTGGATGACCTGACCCTGCAAGGTACGGGTCAACTGCCTAAATTTGCAGAAGATTTGTTCCACGTTACCCGCGGCGGTGATGAGAGTAAGAAAACGCAATATCTGATTCCGACTGCTGAAGTAACGCTGACCAATACCGTTGCCGACAGCATCGTGGCAGGCAGCGATTTGCCGTTGAAATTGACTGCGCATTCCCCATGTTTCCGCTCCGAAGCGGGCGCATACGGCAAAGACGTGCGCGGTTTGATTCGCCAACATCAATTCGACAAAGTGGAAATGGTGCAAATCGTTCATCCGGAAAAATCATACGAAGCGCTGGAAGAAATGGTTGGACACGCTGAAAATATTTTGAAAGCGTTGGAACTGCCATACCGCGTGATTACTTTGTGCACCGGCGACATGGGCTTCGGCGCGACCAAAACTTACGACTTGGAAGTTTGGGTTCCAGCGCAAAATACTTATCGTGAGATTTCCAGCTGCTCCAACTGTGAAGATTTCCAAGCACGCCGCATGAAAGCGCGTTTCAAAGATGAAAACGGTAAAAACCGTTTGGTGCATACTTTGAACGGCTCAGGCTTGGCAGTCGGCCGTACTTTGGTGGCAGTATTGGAAAACCATCAAAATGCCGACGGCAGCATTAATGTTCCTACTGCGTTGCAACCGTATATGGGCGGCGTGACCAAATTGGAAGTAAAATAATCGTTGTTTAAATAAAAAGGCCGTCTGAAACTTGAGTTCAGACGGCCTTTTCTATGATTGAACAATTATTTGTTATGTTGACGGAAATATTCCCATTCTTCGACAACAGTACCGTCAGGCAAGTGGCACACGCCGTATTCGCCACCGTCTTTGTCTTTTTTGATTTCGGATTTACCGCCTTGTTTGACGCAGAATTCAGAAGCCGGATTGGCCACGCCGACGTTAGGAGATTCTGGTTTTTCAGAAGCGGAGCAGGCAGCCAAAGCGGTTGCGGCAGCGAGACTGAGGATAATGGGTTTGATCATGGCGTGTCTTTCATTTGAAGGATAAAAACAAGCGGATTATAGGGGATACTTGCGTTTAATTGAGTTAACCAGATTAAAGGCCGTCTGAAAAGTTTTCAGACGGCCTTTAGTTTAAGAAGTCAAACCGGATTATTTGGCTGCTTCGGTTTTTTCGCCTTCTTTAGCAAAGTATTTGGCGTAAATTTTATCGTATTCGCCACTTTCGCGTACTTTTTTCAGCGCATCGTTCAACATTTTGATGGTGGCTTCGTCGCCTTTGCGTGCAGCGATACCGTAGTTTTCGATGGTAAAGTCAGGCAGGGAGATGAAATCCAGGCCTTTGGTCGGGTTGTTTTTCACATAGTTGGCAATAACCGCGCTGTCGCTGACGACGGAATCCAGACCGCCGTTTTCCAATTCTTTGATAATCAGGGGAACGCTTTCAAAGCGTGCGATTTTCGGATTGTCGTTGCCCAAGAGTTTGGAAACGGAGAAGTCGCCGGTGTAGCCGGTTACCACGCCGACTTTAGCCATGTTTTTCAGGTCTTCGGAAGAAGCTACTTTTTTGCCTTTGGGAACGAGGACGACTTGGGTGATTTCAAAGTATGGGTCGCTGAAGAGCATGCTTTGTTTGCGGTCGTCAGTGATGGTTACGCCGGACATAACGATGTCCACGTCGCCGTTGTTCAGAGAAGGGAAGAGGCTTTCCCATGGCTGGTGTTTGAATTCGACTTTGAAGTTGCCGGCTTTGGCCATGGCATTCATCAAATCTACGTCAAAACCTTCTACTTTGCCGGCAGAATCCAAAGATTCAAATGGGGCAAACTCGGCGTTAGAGCCGACACGGTACACTTTATCGGTAGGAGCAGAGGCATTGTTGCTTTGACCGCCGCAGGCAGTCAGGGCAAGGGCGGAACAAGCGAGGGCAGTGGCCAGCCATTTTTTCATGTTCATGATATGTGCTTTCTTAATAAAATGTTAACGGATAAAATCTTAGTTTAGCATAATTTTGCGAACATGCTAGCCGAAATCAGTGGTCTTTTTCTCGGAAAAATGCGTAGGTTACGTCATGGAAGAGGTCGGTGTGCGGACTGTCTTCATAGCTCAATTCCGCCAACGCGTCTTCAAAGGCAAGCTGGATGGATTCTACGGCATCGTTGGCCATGTCAGAGGGCAGGGAGCGGATAAGGCCTTTCAGCGCGGTAGCGAGGACGTGGTTTTGCATACGCAAAACGTCGTTGGCTTCTTCCAAGTATTCGAGGCGTTGTTCGATGCTGCTCATGATGTATCCTTGAGGGTATATTAAATAAAATAGTGATTATATAGTGAATTAATATTAAAATGTAACGCTTGCGCCGGCTTGCCGGATATGTCCAACCATCGGCCGTATTTCAAGTGATTTTAGGTTTGAATGCGGTTCACAATAAAAATGAAAAAAAGAGATTATTATGGAAAACAACCGTCTTGACCCCGCAACCCTCGAGGAAGAAGACCTGAATTGGGAAAAACGCCTGGAAAGATTGCGTCAGGCACGACAATTCAATACCGCGCCGACTCATGCGCCATTGGTCAAAAAATCGGACGACGCTGTCGATGCTGCGCCCAAAACCGCGCCTAAAAAAGAATATAAACTGGATGCGGGCAATCGTGAAAAAGTATTGGAAGAATATTTGTATCGCTGGCAGTTGGAACACAATACTGCCCTTGCAGACGATGGCGAAGCAGTGGAAACCGATGCAATGGTGGTTTTGCAGGACAACTGGTTGAGCGCGCAATCGGCATTGCAGGCTGCGGCTTCAGAGCGTCATATCGAATCAACGCGCACCGTCAGACTGAATCCGAAATCAGGTGCTGTAGATTTTGATGCGCCTGAAGTGGAAAAAACTGAAAAACCGGAAAATGATGATGCGCAAGCGGCTGAAGAGGCGGTTTCAGACGGCATTGAAAAAGAACCAGCCATCAATGTCCATATCAATGTATTGAACCCGCAGGCGATTGGCCGCCGAGAAGTATTCTGTGTTTCTGAAAAAGATTTGACCGAGCGTCTGATTAAGCGTTTACGTCCCCATGTGGCCGATGCGGTCAACGGCATGATTCGGATTGCCGTACAAAAACAAATGGCCTTGTTCACTTATCAGTTGCAGCAAATGCTGAACGAGCAGGCACCGGGCTTGGTGGAGGATGTATTGGAACACAACGTCAAACGTATCTTGGACGATATGAAGACTGAAATGAAATACCGCCGTTGAGTATCTGGGCTGTCTGAAAAGTTTCAGACGGCCTTCGGCGTAAAATTCCCTTAAAATTTTACGAAGTATAATAGTGGCTCACGTTTTCGTGATAAATATCCTTTCTAAATAGTTGATATGCCCGATGCAGAATCGGGCATTTTTTTTGAGATTGTTATGAATAAAAATAAAATCATTGTATTGCTGATTGCTTTGGTTGCCGTATTTGCCTATAACAAAATGCAAAACAAGCAGCCGCTACAATCGCAGAATCAGCAGAAAATAGAAGCCGTTCAGAAACAAAATAATGCGGGCGAAAATGCCGATACGGCTCAGCAGCAAATCGGTTCGGACAAGGAATCAGCCGAAGCGGTTTTGAAACAGGCGTTTGAAAACGAGCAAAGCGATATTCAGGTTGAGGGCGAGGGCACGGTATGGAAAATCCTGCCGGATGACAACAAAGGCACGCGCCACCAACGCTTTATCTTGAAGCTCTCCAGCGGTCAGACGCTTTTGGTGGCACACAATATCGACCTTGCCGATAAGATTAAGGGTTTGAAAAAAGGCGATAAAGTAGCGTTTTACGGCGAATACGAATGGTCGGAGCAGGGCGGCGTTATCCATTGGACGCACCATGACCCGTCAGCCCGGCATACTGACGGCTGGTTGAAACACGACGGCCGCCTTTATCAGTAAAAACGGTTTTCCTGTTTTTTCAGACGGTCCGAAACACGGCCTTCGGCTTGAAAGATAGTAGAAATCGGCGCAAAATGTTAACAAGTTAAACAGACGGAAAAATATTGTTCCGTCCATTGGAATACACAGTAGATTGGAAAATAAATGAACAAAAAACTTCATCCGCAAACGCTGGCCATCCGGGGCGGCAAAGAGCAAACCGAATATCGCGAACACAATCAGGCGCTGTTTTTGACCAGCAGCTTCATGTGGGAAAGCGCGCAACATGCGGCAGATTTGTTTTCCAAAAAAATTAAAGGCTTTACCTATACCCGTACAGCCAATCCGACTACTGCCGCTTTTGAAAAACGCATTGCTGCATTGGAAGGCGCAGAGCGCGCGGTAGCCACTTCGACCGGTATGTCCGCGATTCAGGCAGCGTTTTTTACCTTCTTGCAAGCCGGTGATCATGTTATTTCCAGCCGCAGCCTGTTTGGTACAACTGTCGGTTTCATCAATAACATCGTTACCAAGTTCGGCATCGAAGTCAGCCATGTATCGCCGGTTGATGTGGATGAATGGAAAGCTGCCATCAAGCCCAATACCAAACTGTTTTTCTTGGAAACGCCGTCCAACCCTTTGGGCGAAGTTGCCGATTTGGAAGCTTTAGCTGAACTGGCACACCGCATCGGCGCGCTTTTGGTGGTGGACAACAGTCTCTTGTCGCCAGCCGGTTCGCAACCTTTGAAACACGGTGCGGATATTTCCGTGTCTTCCGCAACCAAAGCCATTGATGGCCACGGCCGCGTGATGGGTGGCGTGTTGGCCGGTTCGGATGAATTGATGACGCAAGTAGCCATGTATTGCAACTCTTGCGGTTTGGCGATGTCTCCGTTTAACGCATGGCAGCTGTTGAGCGGCGTGGAAACCTTGTCGCTGCGTATGGAAAAACAATACGACAATGCGCTGAAAATTGCACAATGGTTGAAAGAGCAGCTGCAAGTCCAAGCTGTGTACTACACCGGTTTGCCCGACCATCCGCAAGCCGAACTGATCCGCAAACAGCAAAATGGCGGCGGTATTGTGGTAGGTTTTGAAGTCGCAGACCAAGAAACGGCATGGAAAATCGTGGACGGCGTAGAGCTCTTTTCCCGTACTGCCAACCTCGGCGATGTGCGCTCGACCATCACCCATCCGTGGACAACCACGCACGGCCGGATGCAGCCTGAAGAAAAACTCGCCGCGAATATCCGCCCGGGCTTGATCCGCCTCTCTGTCGGTTTGGAACACATCGACGATTTGATTGATGATTTGCAACAAGCATTGAACAAATAATCTAAAAACAAATTTCAGACGGCCTTAAATTTTAATAGGCCGTCTGAAAGCAATTAAACACACATCTTAAGAATAAAAGGAAAAAAATAATGTCTGAAGCAGAATTCGCCTCATGGGCAATGAAAATCCTACTGAGTGGCCTGATTATCTTTTTGGGCTTTATCGTTTGGAACTTGGGTAAAGAATCCAAAGCCGGCAAATTCGGCATTGCCATGCTCTTCTTGGTTTTGGGCTTGGGTGTGTTTGGGTTCGTATTTAAAGAATTGCTGATTAGCTTTTTGGTATTGCCGAAGTAGGCAGGAAGTTTATTGATAGAACAAGGCCGTCTGAAAAAATGTTCAGACGGCCTTTTGATTTGATGTTTTAAATTACGCCCAATTCTTGCAAGCCGCGCAAGACGCCGTCTTCATCAACACTTGGGCAGACGAATTGTGCGGCAGATTTGGCAGCGTCTTCGCCATTGCCCATGGCAACACCAAAGCCGACGGTTGACAGCATTTCCAAGTCGTTGAAGCTGTCGCCGAATGCCATCACTTTGTTCATATCAATCCCCAGTTTTTCCACTGCGTGGGCGATGCCCCGTGCTTTTGAACCTTCTTTGCGCAGCAGGTCCACAGCATATTCATGCCAGCGGACGGATTTGAAGCCGTGTTGCTGGGTTAGCGGTTGCAGGATTTTTTCTTCTTCCTTATCCACAAAGACCAACATTTGATAAACAGGTTGTTTGCGGAAATATTCTTTGTCAGTCAGGAAGTTGGGCAGGATATGCGATAAGCCTTCGACAACGCGTGGCGAATGGGAGGAAACGGCAATTTCTTGGTTGTTGACAAAGGCGTAGTCTATTTTGTGTTGTTCAAGCAGGTTGATGGCGGTTTCGATGTCGGCAATGTCCAAGGGGTAGCTTTGCAGAGGTTCGCCGCGAAAGGAAATATATTGGCCGTTGATGGTAACGAGCATGTCGATACCGCATTCTTGAATCAAGGCTTTGACTTTGGCGGGAATGGCGGCTTTCGGACGGCCGGTGGCAATGGCAGTTAAAATGCCTTTGGCTTTCAATGCGCGCATGGCTTGGGCAACCGAAGGACGCAGGGTATCCGTGTATTTGCGGTAGAGGGTGTCGTCGATGTCAAAGAAGATGATTTCAGGATTGTTCATGGTTTACTCATCGGGCTGGGTATACACAGCTTTCATTGAAAATTGTGTGAACAGCTTGTGTATAAATTGGTTTAGTATTTGATTGCTATTATAAAAATAAGTTCTGATTAAAATTTAGGCAGAGTTTTATTTTGAGAATAAAGCGGAAAGTTATTCACAATAGGCCGTCTGAAAATTTGGTTTTCAGACGGCCTTGTTTTAAGCAATCAAACGGATATTTTCTTTGTCTTGTCTGAATTTGTTTTTAATCACGAGAGGCAGGCTGCTGTCGAAATACCAGCTTCCATCAGGCAATGCCAACGCGCCGCCGGCGCAGAGCAGGGTAATGCTGTTTCCGGTCAGGGGGTCGGTTTCGGTAATTTCAATTTCGTGCGCTTTGCCCCAATCAGTTACGGGGAGTAGGGCAGCAAGCTCGGTAATGCGTTGGTTTTGATGTTTGATGCCGTTTGGCTGGCGGCAGTTGCCATTGCATTTTCCGACAGCCTCAACAGGGCAGGGTTCGCCCTTTGCGTAGCCGGTCGGCAAAATATTGAGCGAATCTGGGCAGAGTCTGTGTTCTTGCGACCATTGCGTCAAAGCGCGTTTGGCTGCTTTTTTGTGGGCAAACAAACCGTAAGGACGCCAGTTTCTGGTGCCGCTGTTTAACAAGACAATGCGTGCTTGAAGGCCGCCGTGTTCGTCAGCGATAAAGCGGACGGTAGAAAACGATGTGGACTTTTCAGACGGCATCAGTTGGTATTCCTGCATAGTCTGGGCTTTGAGCCATAATGTATGGAGCTGCCCGACTGCCGGAATAAAACGGATGGAGGCTGCGGCTTTGATGTGCGGCGGCAGTTTTTTGCTGTGCAGCAGGGTAGCGGTTTCACTGTATGTGCGTTCATGTGCTTCAATGGCTTGGGCTTTGCCGAAATAGTCAAACCAAACCAATACGCCGTAACTGTCGGGCAGGGCATAGAGCTGTTGGGCAAGCGAATCAGGCAGCCAAGTGGGCAACATTTTCGGATTCATCAATACACGGACGTGTTCGTCCCATTGTTGATGATTTTTTTCTGTCAGACTTAATTCGAGATAATCACACAATGCGGCCACATCGGTCATGGCGCGGTGGCGGTTGGTCGTCTGAATGCCGGTGCGTTCGATAATGCTGTCGAGGCTGTGTTTGTAAAACTCAGGATACAGGCGGCGCGACAGTTGAACCGTACAGAGCGAGGGAGCGGCAAAGTCAGTATGGATACGGGCAAACTCGTGGCGCAGGAAGGTGTAGTCAAAGCGGCTGTTGTGGGCAACAACCACTGCACCTTGCAGCAGCGGCAACAAATCGCCTGCAATATCGGCAAAGACAGGCGCGTTTTTTACCGTTTCATCATGAATTCCGGTCAGCCTGGCAACAAATTCGGGAATGCTGCGGCAAGGATTGACCAATTGCTCGTAATGTGAGGCGCGTCCTTGCTCAAAGCGAACAAGGGCGACTTCCGTTATCCTGTCTTGATAGAAATTTCCACCGGTCGTCTCCAAATCCACCACGACCACAGGCCGTCCCAAACGGGAAAATGCTTCGGATAAGAGCGGCCAGCGTGCGAAGTCTGACATTTTATTCTCTGTAAATTCAATAGCAAATGCGCATTTTACACGCTGTCTGCAAGTTTTCCAAATAAAACGCTTGACAATAAATAGCCCTCTCTTTATAATTCGAATCTTTCTTGATGCACCCGTAGCTCAGTTGGATAGAGTATCTGGCTACGAACCAGAGGGTCGGGCGTTCGAATCGCTCCGGGTGCGCCACAGAAAATCTCCGCGCCCATCGTCTAGCGGTTAGGACATCGCCCTTTCACGGCGGTAACCGGGGTTCGATTCCCCGTGGGCGTGCCAGTTACTTTAAAATAAGCCATCACTAAAGAATAGTGATGGCTTATTTTTTTCACATTTCCATATTTAAAAGTTTATAGTTATTTAATTTTTTAAATAACTTTCTTAGCTGTTCAGACGGCCTTTGCCTATCCTTCTGCCCAAGGCATCGTAGGTGTAGGGCCAAGTCTTTTTCGTGCCGTCATTTTGAAGATTTCGGCTTTAACCAGTTGGTCATGCAGGTCGTAAAAGTAGTTCTGTACTTCGCCGTTTGCCAGTTCACAGTGGATCAGGTTGCCAAGGTGGTCGTAGTAATAGCTGCTGCCGTTATATTCTTTAAGACTATTGTCTTGAACGGTAGGGCTATTGTTATCGGACACCCTACGTCGGGATTAGGGACGGCTTGCTTAATCCTCATTCAGAAGGTTTAGGTTTGTAACGATAATCTGCTCAAACTTATTAATTAATTGATATTTATTAGTATTTTTAATTCTTCTGGTAGTTTGGTACCATTTCTATGTGCCTTTTTAGCCCAAAATATGGCTTTTTCTTTATTGCCTTGTGTGAAAAATAAATCAGCTAAATTGGATTGGGCAATTGGATGTCCATTTTTTGCCGCTATCTCTAGCCATTTAAATTCTAAATCTTGATCTAAAGATACAAACATATGGTATTGATATAATTTGAATGCTGAGTTTTTATCTCCATTAGTGGCGTTCTTTTCGAGAATTTGAATTTCTTCATCTGGAATCCAATAAGTACTACCTGTTGATATAAAGTCAGTCATTTTCTCATTTCTTTCTGGATGTTGTTTACATGATATTAAAGGGGTTGATAACAAAAATAAAATTAAGAAATTTTTCAGTATTTCCATAGTTATCACGTTCCTTACTTATTTTTTACTTTGAGGAGTAAAGATCCTCATGGTGCCTAGTTTGCTTGTATCTTGCGAGCGATCAGCCTTCATTCCCATCGGTGTTAATTTCCCGTTACTTGAAAACCAAAGATATTCATTTGGTGCTTTAACTGTAGTATTTAATTCATTAGCAAGTTGTTGTTCAAGAGGGTTTGCTCCTTTTCCTGTATTACAGGATAAGATCTCAACCGTCATACCTGATTTATAGTTAGGATCTTTTTTAATTCTCGAGGCTAATTTTTTAGCATCTAATCTTTCACCTGTAGCCCCATCTACCATCAATGAAGGATTACCATGCCCTCCTACTTGGAAAGTATTCGGTTTATTGGCAACTTTATGAGCGTAAGAGTGTATGTCTTCATTACTTGGGAAT
This sequence comes from Neisseria sp. P0017.S009, assembly GCF_051957375.1. Lineage (NCBI taxonomy): Bacteria > Pseudomonadati > Pseudomonadota > Betaproteobacteria > Neisseriales > Neisseriaceae > Neisseria > Neisseria sp. P0017.S009. Next base: position 3,334 of record NZ_JBQCWL010000006.1, on the reverse strand, counting down.
AAATTCATATCAACTCCAGCTAAACCTAACCAATCGACCCATACTTGGGTATTAGGTGCAAATTGATAAAGATTATCCCACCCATCAACCCTATCGGATAGCGACGACGCCATCGCTTAATTAAAAATCCTGCCTTAAGATCGGCAGGATTTGAAAATAGCTTTCACATTATGAAATAAAACAGCACTTCATTTTTCTCAAAAAATCGTCTTATTTATCTCGGCACGCTTCAGTTTACAGCATATTCTTGAGATATATTTGTTAATATAAAGTTAAATTCTTTTCTGTGCTTTTATATATATCTGTATAGAAATAAATTCTATTACCTTTTATCTCTTTTAGATAAACCAAGTCTTCGATACCCCCAATATACTCAATTGATAAATCATCTAAATTTAATGTTGCAAGCCTAAATCCAACAACGCAAAATCGTCTAATGAAAACTGGAATATATATTTTTCTATTGAAATACAATAAAGGCCCTCCAAACCCCTGTTCTTTAATAATAACTTGACCGTTAATGGATAGACTCCCAACTAAGGGAGAACCTTGATTTACTTCCATCAAATCAAGGTAGCTGACTTCCCATTTGTCAAACAAAAATTTTTCTTGAAAATCTAAAGGAGTTTCATTCAATATTTTTAACTTAGACATTTTTATATTTTTCTTGTTAAATAATTGAAATCTTCTTCTAATTCTACAAGGAGTTTACCAACTTCATTATTAAATGGCCAAGAATCAATTACTATCCGAGACAATAAAAATTCTTTTCCTTTTTTTTGTTGAAAAATACTTTCTGAATTTAGATAATTAATCATGTCATATAGTTCATTTTTTATAGAAATCAACTGCCGTTTATTTGTATAACTATATTCATTACAATTATTAATCATTTTATCAATTTCGACTAAAACTATATTAATCTTTTTTATAAATTGCTCCTGATTCATTGTCTTATCAACCTTTCTAAATCATTAATATATTTTTGTGTTTGTCCACCAGACAACCCCAAACCTTGAGGTGCAGCTTTACCTTCAATAATAGCAAGCGTAGCCTGCATGCCGTAGGGTGTGTGGCTCTGCCACGCACGCGTTCTTTGGCATTTGGGAGGCCGTCTGAAATCTTCTGATGCTGTTCTCAGATGGTTTTTGGGTTTTCAGGCTACCTTTGGGGTTTGGAAACCGCGTGCGTCGCGGGGCGACACACCCTACCTTGATACAGGCTACGCTTGCTACCCATGTAGGCTACGCTTGCTGTTGGGGGTGGGGGCGTCTGAAAGGCAGAACCCGTGTGTGTGCATACCGCACACCTTACGTCGGGATTGGAAGTTTCATGTGGTCTACGGCTTGCTTGGGCTACTTTACAGTTGATAATTAAATTTAGAAAATTATGTCTAATACTCTATTTTTTAAAATAAATTCTTTTTTTAAATGTTCTAAAATATTATCTAACTCTTCCTTGCTTAAAATTTGGTTGGTCTTAGTAAATTTTGCTGTTTTCGCATATAGGGCAAAGTGAAACTCATTATTTGGAAAGAACATTTCTCCTTCAAATGAAATTTCATGTCCATTTAAAGAAACAATTAACATACCTCTTGAAATTTTTTCAATTACGAAATCATCCATAGTAATTACCTTTGAAATATAACAGTTGAAATCTTTGTTTTAGGATCTATTATTACTATTTTTGTTATATTAGGATTGTTCTTCAAAGCGGGTAATTCTCTATTTTCCCATATATTTCCTGGTCGCAGATCTTTGCCAATAACGCCTGTTACAGTACCAGAAGCGCATGTTGCATACTCTGATGAAATATCTTCCCATGCTTTAATGCTTGCTTGGTTATTTTGATCCCACTTAGGCATGATAATTTTTCTAGCTTCAATTAACATTTCTAATGTTGTTCCTCCATTAGATTTGGCAATATCGGCAGCAATATGTTGTCCACCAATACCATCTGTTCTACCTGACCAAAAAAATGCTGTGTTTGGTTCGGTTTTAACTTTGCTATTTTCACAGCATTTATTCAAACCTAGAGGATCAACCCACACCTGAGCATTAGGCGCAAAAGCATAAAAATTCTCCCCGCCCATCAACCCAATCGGATCCTGATTCACAAACCGACCCGCATCCGGCTCATAATACCTGAAGAAATTATAGTGCAGCCCCGTCTCACGGTCAGCGTACTGGTTCTGTAAGCGGAACGGCTGGTATGCGCTATCCGTTACGTTCGTTTCGCTCTTCAGTTTGCCCCAACCGTAATAATCTCCGAACCAAACCAGATTGCCGTCCTTATCGGTCATCTCTCTTGGGATGCCAACCTGGTCGCAGTGGAAGTAGTGGGTTTCCTGTTTGCTTTCACCTTCTTCGTTGGTCCGGTTATGTACCTGTGCCAAAGGTTCGTAGGAATCAGGGTCGGTGTAGATATAGGTATATCTGCCGTCCGGGTGGACTTCCTGCAAGAGGTGGCTGCCGTCCCAAACGAAGCGGGTTTCCTCTTCCAGGCCGTCTGAAACTTCTTCGTTTTTCAGACGGCCTTTGCCTATCCTTCTGCCCAAGGCATCGTAGCGGTAAGCCCAAGTCTCTTTACTGCCGTCTTTCTTAAAGATTTCCACTTTAACCAGTTGGTCGTGCAAATCGTAGAAATAGTTCTGCACTTCGCCGTCGGCGAGTTCGCGGTGGATGAGGTTGCCGAGGTTGTCGTAGTAATAGGTCGTGCCGTTGTAGGTTTTCAGGCGGTTGTCGGTGACGGCGGAGCGGCCGTCTGAAAGCGGTACGGTTGTTTTGCCCTCTCCCACGTCAGAGGGGGTAGGGTACGGTTTGACCTTTTCCGTCGGGATGTCGAGGATATTGTGCGCAGGGTCGAAGACGAACCGTTCGCTGCCGGCTTGGGTAATCCTACCCAGTTTGTCGTACTCGAAATGCGTCGTCCCCGTCCGCTGGTCGGTACTGTGGGTCAGGTTGCCGGTGCGGTCGTAGCCGTAGCTGCGTTTGACGGCATAAGCCGATGTTACTGCGTTTTTACCTGTCTCGGTATGCGTTAGGTCGTTAAGGGTGGCGATTTGCCTTTTCAGACGACCCAGGGAATCGAGTTCGTAACGGCTGGCGAGTTTACCTTGTGTGCGGAAGATTTCGCGGTGCAGCTTATCGCGTTCGATGTCGGTGATGACTTCGTCGTCAAGGCTGATTTGGTGCAGGTGGCCGCTGCCGTAATACAGATAGTTGATTTGTCTGCCGTCGGGCAGGACGGTGGCGGTGCGGTTGCCGTTGAAGTCGTAGTGGTAGCGGATGCTTTCGGTAACGGGCAGGTACAGCATGTCGTACTGCGCATCGCG